>NZ_JBQKEV010000008.1:0-112394 GCF_052121135.1 Bifidobacterium sp. LCP19S3_E9
CAGCTGGCTCGGCTGGCCCACCGGCGACGAACTCACCGTCAAAGGCGGCGCATCCCAGACCTTCCAACACGGCACCCTCTTCTGGTCCAACAGCACCGGCACACACGCCGTGGCCGGTACAACGCTGAGCAAGTATGCCGCTGCCCGCTATGAGCAAGGTCCGTACGGCTTCCCCGTTGAAGACCAGACAGGACCTTCCCAGAGATTCCAGCACGGCTCAATCGCCGGCTGTGGAAAAATCGGCTATCAGAATCCAGCTGGGTTCTTCCAAGTAAGCTCTTGCAATGTCAGTGTTCCCGGTGGCGCATTCGGTTATGCTTCCCCATCAAGAATCAGCATCAACGCCAACCGCGACCAAGTCGTGAATGCGTTCATCGGCAGGGCATACGACTATCTCGGAACCCGATATGTCTGGGATTATGCCATGCAACCCGGCAACGGCGTAGACTGCGCCGGGCTTGTCATGCAGTCACTCTATGCGACCGGAATGAATCTGCAGGATTACAATCCGACCGCACACTGGTATGACCCTTGGCACAGCCATGATGCAAACAATATGAGCAGCGACTCCCGGTTCAAGCATATTCCGCTCAGCCAGCGCCAGCGTGGTGATCTGATTTTCTATCCAGGTCATGTAGCCATCTACTTGGGCAATGACCAAGTAATCGAAGCGGTTCCGCCTCGTGTTCGAGTTGCCAACATGTACGCGGGGAACCGTCATCCGACGGGCGCTGCACGGCCGTTCATCTGATCGGGAACACATACAGCATAGGATGCAATGGAAAAGGGCCGCGAGAGCAATCCTGCTCTCGCGGCCCTTTCTGTTTCAGTACCCCAACTCTTGCTGCACTGTTAGCCATGACGGAGGGGAATAGCAGCATCTTCAGCATCTGCAGCATCTTCAGAGCAAGCCCCTGTGCGAAAACATCATCGGATACCGCGACTGGGGTTGGTCTGCTGCAACATCATCTTGGCAATACTTGCCGAGTATTGCGCATACCTCAATGAGGGGGAGGCAGGACGTGCGAGACGACTGCCGCATATCCTCGTCTTTGCGGCATCTTCTTCATTTTGACACTGCTGTTCGAACGATTCATCACATGGCTGGAAGGCGAATCCGAACAGGACAACACCTATACAAGCGAAACTCGCGTCAGCACATCTGGAAGATGACGGAAACATCAAGGATGCAGAGAGCGCAAGCCTCCACCAATCCGCAACCCATCTGCGGCAAGGGATTCTCCCCGATTTCACTGGCGGGCGGAAATCCTTCTTCAAAGCCGCGGACATCATGGCGGTATGATGGCTCCCCTACTCCGTGTTAACCTTCCCCGGAGCAATCTGGTATGACACCGTGCAGCGAGTGCTGCAATGGGAAGGGAAGTCCAACACCATTACCAGTGGCGTGTGGTTCGATCAACACCCGGTGTTCGACACCCTGATTTTTCGGACTGTTCTATCGACTTGGCGATTGTGTGGGTTCCCCGGCTTTCGGTGTCGCTCTCTACACGACGGCAATCACCGCCGCACCCATCGCCGTGCTGGTATACATAGTCCGCTATCTCGCCCGTTCAGGAGACAGCAGACGGACATGCCTCCTCGTATACGGGTTCTTCTACTTATTCCTGTTCGTCCCGATATACGCCATGGCGATGGTCAAAGACGCAGTGTTCCTCCCCTGCTTTCTCCTGTTCTCCATACAATGCCTGGAAGCGGCACGCACACGTGGCGCAAGCCTCGCAACCCCGAAAGCTTGGATCCTCATCAGCACACTGGCGCTGCTGGTGTCGCTTACCAAGAAAACCGGAATCTACACGGTGATCATCGCCTGTATTCTCACGATGTTGGTCGCGGCAGGGCGAAAAGTGCGGCTCCGATTGGCAGGAACAGTGCTGGCGAGCGCCATCGTCATGTTTCTGGTACTGCCCGGTATTCTGTTCCCGCTGTGTCATATTGTGGCTGGTGGCAAGCAGGAAATGATTGCCGTTCCGTTGCAGCAGTCGGCACTGTTGTTGGAAGAGCATGGTGACGAGCTGTCCCAGGCGGATCGCGACGTGTTCGCAGGAATTCTCGAGCCCGATGCCGCCAACAAGTTCTTCTGCCCTGCTGTCGATCCGGTGAAAGGCACGCATTGGACCGCGCAACGCGAACGATTGTTGAAACCGTTCTTGCGTGTGTGGCTGCGTAACGGGGTAAGGTACCCCGCAACGTATTTGCGCGCATATTTCCTGCTGGAACAAGGCTGGGTCGCCATGTCGAACCAAGCGGCTTACAAATCGATATACTCCGGCATGCGCTCGGCATACGTGTACACGAAAACTGCCCCCTCACCGAACATGGCAGATTCAGGACTTCCCGTGTCAAGTCACGCATTGTTCTACTCGGGGTTAGATCAGGGCTTCGCATGGCTGAACGAGCAGTTCTTCCTCCAGCCGTGGTTCTGCCGTGCGTTCTGGGCAACTTGGCCGCCATTCATGCAGTGTTCTCTTGCCGTACGCAGGCTGCGGGCGCATACGATGGCTGCTTGGCTTATACCGATGCTCGCCACGATGCCTTTTCTGTGGATTTCCGGGGCGAGCGTATCGTACGAAGGCATGCGGTATGTGATTCCCATGGTGTTCATTGCTCCGATCGGGTGCGCGATGTTCACAGTCGGTCAGGAGAATCGTGCTCTGCGAGTCGGTGATTGACATTGCTGTGGTATGAGCACGGCGACATCACTATAATCGAATGCCGCCTATGCCAGCATATCTTGCTTCCCTGCGGTACCTGAAGGCGTGTATCTAGTCTATCCGTAGTATGTGCATGGGCGTTTCTCCATTATGAGGGTTTCATTATTGACCTAACCACAAGCACAAACCATGCAATGTCAATGGTTCTATCTTCGACACCAGGCATCCACGAACCCCCGTAGGCAAGATGGCTTCCGGCACGTACTACGGATAACGCAGATAGCCGATGCGAGCGAGGTGTTCATCGGATTTGCCTTTCCCAGCATCAGACCACCGTTCACGCATATCGTTACAGTTACTCCGAACGAGCTTGTCTCGCGCCTATTACCCTGTGAAACCAGTATTATTGCCTCCAACCAGACAAGATGAACGAGGCTGAAAAACTGTTCCCCTATATCCTGCTCTTCCCTTCCCGAACCAATAATGTGCTTCTCTGCCTCAACGGTTCCAGACCCGACGGCCATCCGCCACCTGCTCCAACGTCAGCGGACTCGATAACGCATCCATCCCCAACTTTTTAGCCACCAATGAAACGAGTCGCTCCCTCTGATCCTCGCTTGACAAATCATATGCAGTCACTTGAATATGCTGCCATCCCCGTTCATCAATGAACTTCAATCGATCACAGTCTGCGAGCCACTGATCGCGATGATGCGTACCATCATACTCAACCGCCAGCTTCTTTTCGGGATATGCCATATCCAAATAGAACAACCGGCCCGAATCAGGAATGCGAATCGGCACATTGATACGGGGACAGCCCAAGCCATAGCGCATCAACAACAAACGCAGCCGGGTCTCCTGCGAAGAATCAGTGTGCTCCCGCATCAACCGCACCGCCCTGCTCATAGACCGGAACCCCCGAGGAAGCCGCAGACCCCGCGCTTGCGCCTCCTCACGCAGATTCTGCAACAACCGAATAAAATCTTCTATTCGTATGCCACGCGAATTACGCCGCATCATCGAATCACCGAGCACAACCAACTCCTGCAGCGACAACCTAGCAGCGTACATCGCCCACACATACACCGCATGAACGCAGCGAAACCTGCCACGCTGCAAAACTACCGTCTCGAAACTTCCCGGCCAAGTGACGAAACGCACACCTTTCACTCGCCAGCGATCACTCTCGTGGTGAACTGCTGCGTACACCACATCATCTTGTAATCGCGTTCGTTCGCGAGGCGGCTCGATGCCAAGCAGCGCCAAGGCTGTCGACAGCGTAAAAACCAGCGTCATCGAGGTTCGGTTGCGGGCCTCGTCACACGCTCGCAGTGCCGCCGCATGGTTTTGGATGATGTCGTGCTGATACATAGGATAATCTGCCATGACAGCAACCCTAGTGAATCCTGTCCGCCACGTGCGAGCCGGAATTGAAGATGTGGTCAGAAGTCGTGCGACGCCGCCCGTTCATCTGATTACCGACAAAGTCTGGTGACAAGTATCTCGTGTATTGATGGGTTTATGGCAGGGGAGAGATTATATCTCGCATATCCGTAGTACTTGCCAGAACGTATCTTCATTACGAGGGTTCGCCGATGCCTGATCCTCAAGCACATACCACGGAATACCAACAGTTCTATCTTCGATATCGGGCATCAGCGAACCCTCGTAGTTGAGTTGATCTCCGGCAGGTACTACGGATAGCGCAGATAGACAGTCGACAACGCTACGAGAGGCGCCGCAACAGAACAAACCACCGCACATTTCACAGCAAAGTCACCGCTTCCTATATGCCGCTGCAAGCAAATAGTTCTTCAGTCGGCCGCTGTTCTCGACCATCCGTCGCGCATCCCCTCATTTTCTAAAGCAACAGCATTGTCTGTCGACGATGTACTTGCCACAATCCACGAACCAGCAGCACAGAAGAATGCGGGGCGCCAGGCAACCCGCGGTTATCCCGCACGCACCCAGCGCCCCGCATTCAGCCGTTCCTACTGGTTCAGACGTTCAGCCAATCAGACGCTTGACAGCTGCCCAACTCACTCAGCGGTCTGCAGCTCAACACCCTCAAGGTCGAAGTCGGCCATACGATAGCTCTTGATGGCCGGATCCTCGTACGTGTTCTTGTAGTAGGTGTTGGTCTTGGCGGAGAAGCCGCTCGTGTAGATCGTCTTCTCATACTGGCCGTTGCTCATGAGCGCGCAGCCGTCCACCATCGCCGCGGAATCAAGCGTGTGGAACAGACGGGAGACGTTCGATTCTTCGGTCTTCTGCGCCGGATAGTGGGCGTTCGTGTAGGCGGCGCGCACGAAACGCGACGGCGAGCTGTAATCACCCGGAATGCCGCGCATGCCGGAGCCGGAGCCCCACGCGCTGAGCTCTTGGGTGCCCCACTTGACAGACTCAGGGACGCGCGGATCCATGCTCAGGTAGTTGCGCAGGTTCTCGGCGTGCCAGTCGAAAGTCGGCTGGTTGGCGAGCACGTCGACGCCATCGTGATGCACATGGATGCCGTCAGCCATGACCTCGATCACAATGCTGCGCTTGCCATCGCCGACGATCCAGTGCAGCAAGGAGACCGGGTACTGCTCGTTGACCTGCTTGGCCACGACGGTCACGTTCTTCAGGGCTTCCTCCACCTGATCAACAGTGGAGAAGCTGCGAGCGATCCAGAACGGCAGCTCGTAGGCAGCGACGTTAACCGTGCCGTCCACCGGAGCGTCCGCATACTGGGCGTATCCAGGGAAGTTCAGGCCGGCAACCGCCAGACCTTCGTCATTGGCGCAGTCGAAATACATCGGCATGCCTTCGACGATGATGCCGACACCCATGACCGGCTTCGGGTTAGCAACCGTCGCATTGAATGCGACCGGCGCCTGGTACCCGCGCGGCGTCACGACGATCTTCTCGCCATACGAGAACGACCAATCAAGATTGCGGCCGAAATACATGTTGCCGTCTTCATCTGCAAAACGAACTCCAGTGCACATGTCACCTGCTCCTTATCAACATCAACGCTCCTCGTGGGAGCTTTGCGGACTGCGCTTGAGGGTTGACGCCACCGGTGGTTTCCGGCGGCTGTCGATGGTTGCCAATCGCCGACCGACTGTCATCGCATCCGACTCCAGCGCGGCGCCCCGTCGGCAACTCAACCAACAGGTTCAGCTGTCGAAGCCAGGCGCAACCGTGTTGCCCTCGCACATCCGCTTTGTTATCTTTCACTACTCAGCATAGTCTTAGCGAATCAAGCGGATATGGCAATTTGCACGCGTATTGTTAAGCAGTTTGCCTTGATATATCAGGGTTTTAGACGGATTATTACACCATAACGACTCTTTAATCACACAAGAAAACAGCAGAAGATTCTCAGGTTATTCTTAGGATTGAGCGTGGGGTGGGGGTCGCGGGAGCATGGAGTTGACGGGGGTGGGATGCGGGAGATTGGTTGACGGGTTGACTGGTCAGTACGGCCGCGAGATGCGGAGTGGGATGATGATGAGATGACGCAAAGGCATGGGGCATGATGACGAGGCGACGGGGCGAGTCGTGCCCCAGACCAAAACGGAAATCACGCGACGGAATCGGAACCAGTCCGCACGAGCACTTGCCGACGCTTGTCCGTCTGCCACAACAACACCACAAACCCGCTAGATTCCAATGAATTGCGCACACTGCGGCAATCAACCACTGTCAAGACATCCGCCCGAACCACCCGAATCATGGACCAAACTGGAGAAGGAGAGCCGAAAACCAATCCGGTCCACATCGGTACCACTTGACACCGGACAGCACCTGGACCATAGGTCACGGTTCCATCACGAACCTTGGAATTCCAATAATCCACGAACACTCGATCGGCCGATTACCAGCATGCCAACCACTCTCCGAACCGAATCACAGACCAAACCGGAGAACGAGAGCCGAAAACAGATTCAGTTCACACAGGTGCCGACCGTCATGTACCCGTCAACCACGACCGCGCCAAAAACCCGCAGCATCCCAACAATCCGTCAACAGACCCGAAACGAACCGCCAGGGCATCAACCATCCAATTGCCTGAACCGGTAGACTAAATCAGGAATCACACCCCAATCCCAGATTCAGTCCGTACTTAGGGCATTTCATCATGAAGATGGTGATTAAGCTAATTTGCCTCTCCTGCCGAGCGACCCACAACCATAGGATGTCAGCTTCTCGATAGCCTACATGCTCGGAAGAGGATGCCAGTTCTTCATCAAACAAGTACTTCAGCGTTTGTTGCTCGCGGCCGTCAAAAGCACTGATAATCTGATTGCGAAAGCCCGCTGCTGAGAATGTATATGAAAACATGCTAAGTTGCCTGATGCCGATACTGGCAATCCGGCGACGGCCACAATCCCGCGATTCCGTGACGCTTTCAGTCACCTGACGGCAGAACTGGCAGCTGCGTATGGCAAGACCACGATTCCAGATTCGACTAAGTATCAAACTATTCGGTAAGCACTGAACTCATGCGATTCAGTACTTACCGAATAGAACTGTCGACATTGCCGTATCGCGGATCGATTGTTGGTTAATCTTGGGTTTTGCTGTTGTCTACGAGGCGGATCTCACCGTCGGCGATACCTTGCAGGTGCTTGCCGTACGGGCTCTTCCCGTACCGCTTGGCGGACTCGAGCAACTCCTCCCGGCTGATCCACCCGTTCTGGTAGGCGATCTCCTCGACCACCGCGATCGGCAGGCCCTGCGCCCGCTGCACTGTACGCACGAACTCACCCGCCTCGAACAGACTGTCCATCGTACCCGTATCCAGCCACGCATACCCACGGCCCAACGTCCGCACCCGCAGCGAGCCATGCTCCAGATACATGCGGTTCAAATCCGTGATCTCCAACTCCCCGCGAGCCGACGGACGCACTTGTTTCGCATACTCCACCACACGAGCATCATAGAAATACAAGCCCGTCACCGCGTAATTCGACTTGGGGTGCGCGGGCTTCTCCTCGATCGACACCGCCCTGCCCGACTCGTCGAAATCAACCACGCCATAGCGTTCCGGATCATCCACGTAATAACCGAACACGCTCGACCGGCCAGCCTCGGCGTCACGCACCGCGCCACGCAACACACGACCCAGACCGTTCCCGTAGAAGATGTTATCCCCCAACACCAAAGCGCACGGGCCGCCCGCGATGAACTCCTCACCCAACAGGAACGCCTGCGCCAACCCGTCCGGGCTCGGCTGCACCTTATACGACAGATGCACCCCATACCGGGAACCGTCACCCAGCAGACGCTCGAAATTCGGCAGGTCCTTCGGCGTCGAAATCAGCAGGATATCCCGGATCCCCGCCATCATCAACACGCTCAACGGGTAATACACCATCGGCTTGTCATACACCGGAAGCAACTGCTTCGACGTGACCGTCGTCAACGGATACAGGCGCGTGCCCGAACCGCCCGCAAGAATGATCCCCTTCACGGTCTCACCTTCCCTCCACGGAACCGCTGCGCACGGCGAGCTCCGCCTGCACATACGCTTTCAGGGACTCCTGCCAATCCGCCGGCGTGAAACCGGTCGCCTCGATCTTGCCCAGCGACAGCGCCGAATGCACCGGGCGCGGCGCCACCGGGCCCTTCGCGGACTCGAAATACTGTTCCGTGGAGACCGGCATGACCGCGTCGCCGTTGCCGTTGGTCAGGTCGAACACCTCGGCCGCGATGTCCTTCCAGGAGCGCACGGCGCCTTCACCGGTCAGATCATACGTGCCGTACGGCGTCTGCGAACCGAGCAGGTGGAAGATGGCGGCGGCCATGTCCTTCGTGAAGGTGAGACGCCCATACTGGTCGTCCACCACGGTCACATGATCGAGCGCCTGCCCCGGATCCGCCACACGGTCGGAAAGCGCCATCATCGTCTTGACGAAATTATGGCCGTCGCCGATAACCCAGCTGGAGCGCAGGATGTAGTGCTGCGGGGCCTGGGCCACCGCGATGTCACCCGCCGCCTTCGACTGGCCATACACGCCCAGCGGGGCGAAAGGCTCATCCTCAGTGTGCTCCTCGGCCGTGCCGTCGAACACGTAATCCGAACTCACATGCACGAGCGTGATGTGATGCTCACGGGCGACCTTGGCGAGCAACGCAGGGCCGCTGGCATTCGCCTTCCACGCGGCGGTGCGCCCCTCCCTGGTCTCCGCCTTGTCGACCGCCGTATACGCGCCGGCGTTGATGATCGTGCCATACAGGTCCCAATCGAATTGATTGTAGGCAGCCGGGTCAGAGAAATCGAAGGTGTCGATGTCATGGTACTCGAAACCGTGCAGCCCATGCGCCTCCGCATACTCACGGATGGCACGACCCAGCTGACCGTTTGAACCGGTGACAAGCGTGCGCTTCGGCTCCATCGGCTTGGCGTCCTTGAGCATCGGATGATGCAGGTCCGCCTCGCTGCGCTCGGTCTGGTCAAGCGGAATAGGCCACCGGATGTTGAGCGTCGGATCCGCAAGGTTCACGAACGTATACGTCTTCTTCTGCTCCAGGCTCCAATGCGCGTTCACCAGATACGTGTACGCCGTGCCATCCTCCAACGTCTGGAAGCTGTTGCCCACGCCACGCGGCACGAAAATCGCCTTCGACGGGTCAAGCGTGCAGGTGTAGACCTGACCGAAGGTGTCGCCGGGACGCAAATCCACCCACGCGCCGAACACACTGCCCGTCGCGATCGAGATGTACTTGTCCCACGGCTCCGCATGGATACCACGCGTCACACCACGCTTCACATTGAAACTGATATTGTTCTGCACCGGGCCAAAATCCGGCAACCCCAACGCCGTCTCCTTCGCCCGCTGCCAATTCTCCTTGAACCAGCCACGATTGTCACCATGCACCGGCAGGTCGAAGACGATCAACCCCGGGATATTCGTCCGTGTGACCTTCAAATCCTTCTCAAAATCCATAACTACCTCAAACCTCCCAAACCGACTCCGTCATTCCAAAAACCAACAAGACACAGGCATCGGCGGCACCCCCGCAAGAGGAACACCGCCGACACGCTCACTGCCCCTGGCGCTTGTAGCGTTCCTCGGTCGCGGCCTTCGTCTTCTCCCACCACTCCGGATGCGCCGTATACCAGTCGATCGTCGCCTTCAGGCCCGACTCGAAATCCGTATGCCTGGGCTCCCACCCCAACTCGGTCCGCAGCTTCGTCGCATCGATCGCATACCGACGGTCATGGCCCGGACGGTCCTTCACATGGTCGAACGCGTCCTCCGGCTGGCCCATGAGGCGCAGGATCAACCGGAGCACGTCGATGTTGTTCCTCTCACCATTCGCGCCGATCAGATACGTCTCGCCGATACGCCCCTTCGTCAGAATCGTCCACACCGCGGAGGAATGGTCCTCCGTGTGGATCCAGTCGCGCACGTTCAACCCCGCGCCGTACAATTTCGGGCGCACGCCCGTCAGGATGTTCGTGATCTGCCGCGGGATGAATTTCTCCACATGCTGGTACGGACCGTAATTGTTGCTGCAGTTGCTGATCGTCGCCCGGATACCATACGTACGCGTCCACGCGCGCACCAGCATGTCGGAGCTCGCCTTGGTGGACGAATACGGGCTCGACGGGTGGTACGGCGTCTCCTCCGTGAACTTCGCCGGGTCATCCAACGCCAGATCCCCGTACACCTCGTCCGTGCTGATGTGATGATACCGGATACCGTACTTGCGCACCGCCTCAAGAAGACGATACGTGCCCACCACGTTCGTGCGCACGAACGGCTCCGGATCCGCGATCGAATTATCATTATGCGACTCCGCCGCATAATGCACGATCGCATCATGACCCGGCACGATCTCGTCAAGCAATTCCGCGTCGCAGATGTCCCCATGCACGAAATCCATGCGATCCGACGGGATGCCCTTCAAATTATCCAGGTTACCCGCATACGTCAACGCATCCAACACCGTCACATGCGTCTCAGGATGGTTCTCAACCACATAGTGCACGAAATTCGAACCAATGAAACCGGCCCCACCCGTAACAATAATGTTCTTCGGAACAAACGTCTCAGTCATGGTTGCATCTTATCGCATGACAAAGAATTTTACTGAGACTACGTCGCCACGAATTCTCCCCTAGTGCGACGAGTAATCGATGCTGAGTATGAATACGACGCGATGCACGTCTCCATCGGGTTTTGTCTTGTAGGCATCACAATACTGATAGTTGATCCGAGCCATGCTCGACAACTCATAGTGAATGGTCTTCGAGAAGCCTTTCCCTTTCGGCGCACTCGCCTTCCCTCGCAGGAAACAGGTATTTGCTATTGGATCTTTGGATCCGGGTGACTGAGCGACGTGATCCCAAAATTGTCTCGCCTGTTTCAAGCCGACGCGCTCAACAATCTGTTCCCATGCTGATGCGTACTTTCTATGAACCAGTACACGATACTTGGGCTTTTCAAGAGGTTTACCGCCTGGGCTTCTCGCCGGTTCCATAGGATTGTACGCGGAATCCATCACTCATCCCCCGGTTCTGCCGGCGCCCCGGCTTCGGTGAAATCATCCTGATCAAGTCCCGGAGATAGCAGCACCTGTTTTCTCAACGGATCTTCCAATTGCCCTGCGGTTGCCTTCCAATCATGCAGCAACTCGTCAAGTCCGGTAAAGTCATCTTCGGAAATATCGATGATTAGCTCATCAGAAAGCTCATCACAGAACGCGGTGAGATCATCGTTATCAAAGACCCTGAGCCAGGCGAGGTCTCCCCACCCCGCCACACCCGGCCGACTACCCGGTTGAAGATAACTTCTGAGCCGACTTAAATTCAGTGTCCATTCCTTGTACAGTTCCAGATGCTCAAGTTCAACATTAGGAAGCATCACCAGCTCCGACCCTTTGTTGTCTTTGATAATGGCACGACCGTTCCTCGCGGCATCCAGCACTGCAGTCCGCTGTTTGGCGAGATCTGATACCTGAAAACTGTTCATAAGGAACCTCTCATACCATGTGCATATATTACTGTACATACATTCTTATGTTATATTTTATACACTATTGTATCACTGACTTGCAAGCAGAGGTATCATGACAGAAAATATCACGAGCGAACAGCCTAACGCCGCAAATCATGCTCGAGCCTGCAGTGACATACTCAAAGCATTGCATGAGTTGCTATTCCGCCCAGTGCCCCAAACCCCAAGGATGCCGCAAGCCGAGCAACTGGCATTAAGACCGAGATGCACAATCTGGAAACTCGCGGTATTACGGATGGCATCATTCGCTACGGCTTGGTTGACGTTCTTGCGCTGCAAGTATTGGCACCAGTATTGAATGCTCAAGGCAACCAACTGATGGCCGAAGACAAACTGGCACAATGGCGGGAATGCTTACAGCTCGGCGAACTCACGCCTGAAACCAATGTCCACCAGTTCGCAAGTCGCTTGGGAGAGAATCTTCAAACCTTCAAAATTTGGGCTTCCACCACGAACTTCCAAGATCTGATCAATCTGAATCCACCAAACATTACCACATGAAAAAACCTCAGCCTTCAGAGTCCGGAAGATGATTCCGTGGTCGCTTCTTACGTATGGCTTTGCGACCGATATCTATCTCCAGATTTAACAACATGGACCACCCAGTCACTGCACAAAGAGTATCGATATATCCATAACGGAGACACAGACTCTTTCTCCGAGAATGCGCTTGAACCAATAAACATTGACAACAATGAGCTGAACTCGGAGATTGCCGAGCGAGCTGTCTATCAACAGAAAACTCGCACGTTAAATATCCAATATGGAAAGCTCATCGATGCCGCTGAACAGAATCTCAGAAAACAGGATTACCGGGGAGCGTACGCGGGTTTCACACGCCATGCCTATCCGTCTACAACTTATGCTGCTGCCACTATCTGCTGCAGGACTTCGAATCAGCGCTTCGCATCGCTGACCAATACCGTTTGCACACGTATGGCACCAGAGCAGATTGCGTCCCCACCCAGCCCGCACTAATCTGGCAGATTGACGGCCAACAATGCGAACTGCAGGAAACCCACGATATCGGGGCGGAACTTGCAGCCTTCTGCATTAAAATATGCGAACAAGTCGGTGACACAAACAGACTTCGTGAATGGACTGCGTTCCAGGAGAAGCTCAAACAGTCCGAATCACACGAGTGATATCGCATCTATGGCAACTCGCGCCGACGCCCCCATGCTTCTCCATGTGGAATGACCTTTCATGGCGAAAGCGGCGAATCCGTTGTTACTCAAATGGATCAATTCTTACCGCTCACATGGTCCCAAAACAACACACCCAAACGGACCACTTCAACTTGATAAGACACATCGATGTTGTCAATCCCTTGCCTCCTGGGAACCTCGAGAACGGTTACCGGCACCCCGGGGAATCTATAAGGAAAGCCGATGACATCAGTGCCTTATTCCGCGGCAGACCACACTATCCAAAATAGACGCCACGACTGTTCAACAATAGTGATGAAACAGTCCACATCTAAGTGAACAACAACACATTAGGAATGAATCCTCCCTCAGCACCAACTATTTGCCTGCACCGTACGCCCCAACAGATATCGTCATTGTCAGATGATTTCCCTTTACAGTGGCGGTATGAAGCGGTCGCCCTTGCGTGTTGTCGTAGCGCAATTCTTTTATCTCGCCCAATCAAGGTATTCAAACGGGCCATGCAGCCTTCCCGTTATGCGAATGTTAAGACACAACAGACACATTACAGGAACTGGGGCAGGACACCAGCCAACAGGAGCAGCAACGACAACACCGCGGCAACGCACAAAAGGCTACTCCTCCCTGCATCAACCCAAGGGACATCATCGGTTATCGATAATATTCAAGTCCTAGTTCACGGAAAATGCCAACTTTCCCTCCGTATGACGCGTACAATGACGACCGTAAGCGAGAACCAAGGAAGACACTATGATTGACACCCTCAAGGATACGCTTCCACGCAAGATGATCTCTTGGAATACGCTGCTGCGATTGATGTATGCCTTGTGTGGTTGGCTGGCAATTTTCTCAGTATACAATCAATGCAATCATCGTCAGAACGTATCCCCACTGGATATTCTGGGAAAGTGGCTCGACTGGCTGGGCACCTCATCCGGGTTTTGCATGACCTGGGCCAAATGGTCGACGGAACACGCAACACTGCTGAAAGTGTTTGCCCTTGGAATCGTACTAGTTTCAATTTGTAGGTCGTTCTTGCTAAAAGACAAAAAGAAAATGGTTGAAGGCATAGAAATTCCAGCATTCTTGCTAGCCGTTGCGATTGCATTGCAAATCGGTTTAGGTTTGGACTGGTCTTTAAGTATTGTCATTGTTTGGGTTGCATCCATTGTTTCTGCTTCTCAAAAAGACGGCTTCAAGCCGTCCGACATTCTCATATGGCCGCTGACAGTGTTGTTAGCACTGGCGTTTCCAATATTGGTGTTGGCTCAACTGCTGTTCGACGGGATGGAGGACTCTCAAAGCGACGGGAAGTAGGCCTCGTACTACCCGAATAGTGTCTACGCGTTGATGCTTCACAAGTTACCAGCAGGCAGTAGACAACAGAATCAGGTTCAAAGTCGCAACGGATAGGCATATTCCCACTGCATCCCGCGCCTCTGTACCGACTCAATCGTGTTCTTGTCACCCAGTGCATACACTACACGGCATATAGGAACCAAAGTCATTGCTTATTATCCCCACAGGTGTTGCGGCCGTAGGCGTGTCGGGTGGTATCGGACTTGATTCCTGTGTCTTCATGAAATGATGAGGGCACGACGATCGAGCAGGGCCCCGGAGTATGGGATTATGCGGGGCAAGGATGAAGAAGAACGGCAAGGACGAGCTCGGACGTCAACGCTGGATGTGCCCAGGTGCGTTTTGTCAAGTAGAAGTGATCTGTTGGGACTGCGGTGGGAATCTTGGACCGAATCCATCCTATGCTGCCAGGCCCAAATCCCTGCGATACTGCATGGGGCTCCTGTAATCCAGGTCGCTCTTTATTCTGACATCCCTGTACCATCTGAGGTAAGCGTCGAGCATCCCCATGAACTCCTCGATCGTGACCCCGGCCCAGTCGCAGCCGTGGAAGAATTCTATCTTCAACCTTCCGAAGAAGCCCTCGCACCTCGCGTTATCGGGACTGCATCCCTTCCTCGACATCGATCTGACCAGGCCGTTCCCATCACATATCCTTATCCATCCCGGCCAGCGGTAATGGCAGCCGCGGTCCGAATGGATCTTGGGATGGTCGCCCTCGCCGAGCCACTTGCACGCGCCGAGCAGCGACGAGTTGGCCATCTCGGCGTCGGGCGACGTGGAGATCGACCAGCTCAGCGGCATGCCGTCGAAGCAGTCCACGATGGGCGAGAGGTACACCTTGCCGGCGGGGATGCGGAACTCGGTCACGTCGGTGATCCACAGCTCGTTGGACTCGCCGGCATGGAAGTGGTGCCTGCCCCGCTCGTCGCGCAGCAGGTTCTCGGGCGCTTCGGTTATCTCGCCCTCGTAGGAGCTGTAGCGCCGCCTCTTCTTGGCGGAGCGGGCGGCCAGCCCCTCGTCCCTCATGATGTCGCGAACGGTCCACTCGCCGACGTCGACCATGGCGGTGATGCGCCTGTAGCCGTATGCGCCGCCGCTGGCCTTAAACGCCTCGATGACCGCCTTCCGCGCTGCGGCGCGCTCTTCGGTCTCGCCTTCGGCCTGGGCGTTCCTGGCGTACTCGTAGCTGCCCTTGGCCATGCCCACCACGGGCAGAATCTCGCAGAGCTTGTATTCAGCCCTCAGCGCCGTCACCATCGCCGCCTTCTCCTCGTTCGTCAGCAGCTCTGGGTCGGCGCCCTGGTCTTTTTTACTATCTCGAGAGTCGCCTGGCGCACGTCCAGCTCGAGCTGCACCCGCCTGAGCTGCATCTTCGCCTCGCGCAGCATGTCCTGCAACACCTCGACGTCGTCTGGCAGGTCGTCGTATTCCTTGCTCACGGGAACGCCTTTCTCTTCGATGTCCCCGACATTATCGCCCATCATCTCCCTTCGCCAGACGTAGGACGTCGTCCTCGACACGCCGTGCTTCTCGGCGACCTCCGTAGCGGGCCCCGTCCTCGCCTCCAGCTCGGCGATGACCTGCACCTTCTTCTCGACGGAGACGGGTTCTCGCCTTGGGTCGGGCCCCCTGTACTTGCGCTGGCCGGGGGCGAGCTCGTCAATCCAATCGCAGAGATACTCCCTGCTGGCTGGATAGCCCATCTTGCGCATGGTCCTGGCGAGGCTCTTTCCGTGCGCGAGGTAGTAGTCCACGGCAGCCTGCCTCATCTCCAAGGTGAATTTGGGATCCCGTTGCCGCTTCGGGGCCCTGATCTCCCCGTGCTCCAGATAGTCCTTGTACCAGGCTCTGAGCGACTGCCTTGTCGGGTAGCCGAGCTCGGCAACGGTGTCTGCCGCGCTCAGGTCGAACTTGATGTAGGTCTCGATTGCCAGCTTGCGCTGCTCTGTGCTGTACATGCGGTCCTCCGTGTAACCTTTTCTTGGTCCAGGATCACCACCGCAGTCCCGTTCCGTCATCCGAACTCGAATCAACTACAAGAATCTCATCGGGTTTTCTACGTTGCGATTGCAATGCATCAAGAAGATGAACAATTCCGTCGCCCGCGTTCAATGTCGGAATAACAACTGATATTAGCGCTCTCTTGTAATCGTTCATAGAACCAGTAGAAGAGTCAGGTTCACGCGGTACCGCAGCACACTCCGTTTTCTGTTGTTGCATCCTTCTCAACCTCTTCACCAGACGACGCCCGGTATTCGACTAGAGATATATAACCATGCGGAACAGATAGAAAACCATGAACGCAGGCCTTGAAAGGGCAACGTCTACGAGTATCCACGCAACAACTACCGTATCTTCTCAAAACCAGCCAGTGTGGTGCGCAGCCCAGGCCACGCACCACACCAACTGCATATCGCGCTCCGGCTACTTCACCGTCACTGCCAGCTGATACGTGGCATCACCCGTGGTGACGCTCACGGTGCTGGTGCCGGCAGTCACGCCGACGATCAGGCCGGTTCCGGTAACGGCGACCGCCGCCCCATCGGACCACCACTTCGCATCGGGCATGCTCACGGTCTTGCCGTTCACACCAAGCTGCACAGTCTTACCGGCGGTAATGGCGAGCGCACCGTCCGCTACCCCGTCACCGGTGATGCCGTTGGTCGTTGGCGGCACCGTCTGGCAACTCAGCGTGTTCAGTGTGTCGCCTCCGGTCCATGCCATGGTTCCTTTCAGTTCCATGCCTGTCTGCTGGGCTCCGGGGGTTTGCTGCGAGCCGCCGTCGTTGAAGATCACGCGGTAGGTGCCGGTTCCCAGGTCGGGAACTTCGTACCGGTACATGCCGGCTTTCGCACAACCGTCATCAGCGGTCAGCCGGGTCATGGCGACACCCGGCCATGTCGCGTTGCTCTTCGCCGAGGCGCCGTCGCCGGTGTATACGTAGGCATACAACGCGTTCCAGCCGCTCGGCTTTGACGCGTACACCACGTTCTTGGTTTCGCTGCCGGTCTGGCTTGCGGTCACGGTCACGTCAACACTCGCGGTGACCTTTCCAACGCTCGCGGTAATGGTCGTAGTACCGGCTTTGAGCGCCGAAACACGGCCGTTGGCATCCACCGTAGCAATCAATGGACTGGATGAAGCCCAGGTGACCGTACCGGTTGCCGTGCTCGGGGTGACGGCGGCCGTCAGTTGTGCAGTTGCCCCGGTGTTCAGGCTGAGCTTGCCGTCAGTCACGCCGTCACCGCTGATGGCCACCTTGGTGGCCGGGGTGCTGCATTGCACTGTTTCCAGCGACGTGCCCTGTCCGTCCCACTGCACCGCCGCACCTCGCGTGAACGCCATTCCGGCGACCATATCCGCGGGATACCGGTTACTGGAGCTTCCATTGTCCGAGAAAATCACACGATAGGTGCCGCTGCCCAAATCAGGCACGTCCACACGGTATGTCCCGGCTTTCGCGCACCCGTCATCCGCAGTGAGCCGTGTCATGGCAACGCCCGGCCAAGATGCGTTGGATGCTGCAGATGCGGAACCATCATCCCTGTAAATATAGGCGTTGATGGTGTTCCACCACGAAGGCTTGGTCGCATACACCACGGTTGTGCCGGTTGTCTGACCGGAACCACCTGTGCTGGAGCCGCTTCCCGAACCGCTCGTCTGATAGAAGGCACTGACCGCGTAGGCTTTCGCCGTACCAGCGGTGATCTTGCCGCCGGAAACGGTGATGGTGCCGCCGTTGACTTGGTCGGTGTAGGTGCCATTGTCAAGGGTGGTGTCCGAGCCGGCGAGGTTGACGTCGCCGCCCATGTTGGCGATCACCACACCATCGTCATCGGCCTTGCCGTCCTTAGCGTAGCGCTCGACCATGAGGCAGGAGTTCTGGCTCTGGCAGTTGCGCAGGTACTCGCTGTTGCCGTTCATCTTGTTGCGGAAGTGGTTGACCGCGACTACGGCTTTGTCTTTCCACATATTGTCGCCGGCATCGCCAAGCTGGGACTGCTCGGCGAACTGTGCGTTATTGCCGCCGGATCCGACCGGGCGGTTGAAATACAGCGGGGCGCCGCCGGCACGGGAACCGACGATAGCCCAGCCCATGCGCAGCTGGTAATCGTTGAGATAGGTGGATTCCTTGTCACCGTTCGCATAATTATCATGCGATTCAACCCAGGTGACCAGCTGATCGTCCTTCGCGCCGCCGTTACGCAGACTCATCAGATTGCCGGCATTCAAGCTGCCGCTCGTGATGGCCGAACGCACGGTCTTGCCATAGTCGGAAGCCGTGGCGCCACCACCGTCGGAGGAATACTGGGTGAACATGTTGGTGTAGCCCGTATAGTTCAAGCCGTTGTCACCCTGGAGCACCTCGCCGTACTGGTACTGGGCGCCGTTCTTCAAAATGGTCTCCCAATACACGGAATGCTGCGGGAACTCGTCAGGAAGCTCGACGTGCTTGGCCGCATCGAAGCGGAAACCATCGACACCGTCATTGACTGCTTCGACGAGGAAGTCCTTCATCTTGTTGGCGGCGGCCTGATTCTCGGTGTTGATATCCCACAGGCCGAGCAGATGGCAATGCGTCACCTGCCAACGGTTGCTGTAGTTGATCTGGTCGCCGTCCTTGCCCGGGCAGTTGGTACGCGAGTGGAACAGGCTGGTGTCCTTCCAGTCACTGCCGATCGCGTTCCAATCGGACGTGAAGTGGTTGGCGACCACGTCAACGATGATACGCACGCCGTACTTGTGGGCTTCGGCGCACATATCCTTCAAATCCTGCTCAGAACCCACTACGAAGTTGCCGATGGTCGTGTCCGTCGGCTGGTAAACGTAATACCAGTTCTCAGTGAATTTCTTGCCGTTGGCGGGGTTCGCCTTGATGGCGCTCATCGGTTCGGTCTGGACCGACGTGTAGCCCGCTTCGGCGATCGCCTTCATGTTCTTCTTGATGGTGTTGAACGACCACATCCACGCGTGGAGGATTGCGCCGTTCTTCATATCCTTGGTCAGACCGTACTTGGAACGTGCGGCCTCGAAGTCCGCGTTACCCAGCGTGTCCGTGTAGCTGTCCCGGCTGCTGGTGGCCGCGGATGCGGTCGTGCTGCCGAGTGCCATGCCGCCGAACATCGTAGCCACGGCGAGCACGGCTGCTGCAAGTTTTCTGAACATGCCGTGGCCTACAATCGTGAACGACCGAGGCGATGAGTGATTCTCTTCGCCGGCATCAGCCGAATATCGACCAGTGCGCATTGAGCCTCCTTGACTCTTCCTAGGGGGGGCGTTCTTGCCATCTCTGGCGAATCACGCCCCGTTGTGTGATGGCGCCTGTATCACTGCAAACGCATTCGCTAGTATACGGCTGATTGATACGGCTCGTTGTTTCCTGAGAGCATTCCGATGGTTGCGATAACAATTACCTGCATGCGTGTTGGAAAGCGGAAACAAGGAATCTGAGACTATGGCAGTTCCTTGATATCTCAGGTTTTTCGCGTTTAGTAGAAGCTCGATGCACTCCCCCTTGCTTCCCCCCCCCCCCACCGTCCAGAACATGCTGATGAAATTTGCACACAATGCGTATGATCTCACGCAGGAAAATGCAAACGACGGCATATCAACGGCAAAATACCGCCAATGAAACGTTTGCAATATTTGTGATATCAACATTCACAAAATATACACAAATCAATACGCCGAAACCCGGCATTTCGCGGTAAACAAGCCACCTACAGGCCTATTCGACGAAAGCCGCCTATCGACAACCCGAACAGCCCATAAGCCCTCCGCATCCGCCGACGCAGTGGAACACAAACAGTCAACGCCCCACATCGAGCGTCCCGAGCAACGCGCGATGATCCGAACCGGCGATATCAAGCGTTTCCAAATTGCCGACCGTAATGCTCCGATCATGAACAATATGGTCAATCTCCACCAACGGCGGCACCTTCACCCTGCCGCCGAACAACGCCGCATTCGACGGGTATGTCATATGAAACCACGTGCCGTTACGCTCCCCCGCATCCACAAACCTCGAGCCAAGCAACGCCCGGAAACTCGCGTGATCCCACGTCGCGTTGAAATCGCCCAACAGCACGAACAACTTGGTATTCGACTGCAACTTGGCAATACTGTCCAAACTGCTGCTCCACAATCCCTGGTTCCTCGGGCGAGGTGAAAACGGGTGCACACTGCCAAAGCACACCGTGCGCAGATTGAACCGCACGCACGCCAACGGAATATTCGACGATTCAATCGGCAGAAGATTGGCCATACGCGACGACATCGGAGCCGCAGAAAACAGCGCATTAACCCCGCCATTATCATGATTGGTCGCCGAAGCGATCTCGGAATACGGGAGTAGCTCATCCAACCCAGCCTCATCCAACCGTTGCAACAGCACGCCCCGCACCTCCTGCAACGCCAGCACCTCAACATGCTCCTCACGCACAGTACGCACAATCTGCCCGGCATCCGCCAGCCCATTCTTCGTGTTCAGCGTCATCAGCCGCGCATACCGGTCACCCGTGTTCACCGTCAGCGTGCTGGTATCCGGCAAGTCAGCTGTCACAGTATCCGCCGGCTTGATATAGCCCCAATGCCAGCACACCTGAACCACGCAACACACCACGCAAACCGCGGCAAGACCGCGACGCCGGCCAATCAACGCGCACAACAGCACAATAGCCGCAATAGCAGCCATCCACGGCATGAAAGCAACCGCCACAGGAATATACTTGCGGCCGTCAACGTCGTTGGGAATCATACGCAGCGCCATCGCCACAGCAACGGCGAACATCACCAGCCACAGCACAACAAACAGCGGGCGAGCGCGCAATGAATCCTCGCGATTCCAGTCCGAATACAGATTCTGGTCGCTGTCCACCGCGTTATATAGCTGCTGAATATCGCTCATTGCCCGCCTATCGTCTTACGTTTCGCACGGTCCGGATGCGACATTGAACTGCCGGCCGAACCTGATGCACCCCAGCCACATAGTAGCCCATCGAGATTGCCGTCAACGCTTAGGAGTCCGAAGGCGGTGGAATCAGCCGGCAGTGAAAGCGGCGACGCTGTGACGCGAGCAGGTGCCGTTATGTGAGGATTGGCTCACACAGCGGGGGCTGGAACCGTCGAAAGAGACCGCTGCGGTGACGATTGGTGCGAGTTTGTGAGGATTCGCTCACACGGTGACACGTAGGAAGCCTTGATTCGGCGATTTGGGCTTCAATCGATGTCGGTTTGTGAGGATTGGCTCACACAGGCGCCACCGAAAGAACAGTCATGATCGGATGCCCATCATCAATCGGCACAACCAAAGCTGCACATGCCCCGGCATACGCAACCGGCGCTACCGGAACAACCGGTATCACACGGTGGCCGTGAACTGCTTCCACTCCGGCTGGGTAAGCGGACGGATCTTGGCCCCGGCATGCTTGCGCATACTGTTGAGTATGGTGCGCAATGCGCGATTGGTTTCATCGGCCACTGTGCAGAACACGTCAAAGGTTCTGCCATGCGGATCTTCGATATCCGGGGATGGTAGGAGCAATGGGCGCACAATCGGCGCCGCCTCTTCCACCGACCACAAGCGCTCCTGAATAGTACGGCCCTTCACCATGCCATGATCGGCACAGTACGCGCACAACGCGGCGAACTCCGTAATCACGAACGTTCGACGGACAACAGCAGGGGCAAGCGTCACGATCTCCCGACGCTGCGAAGCTTCGAAACACAGAATAAGATCCGTCGCATTCGCCATGTCGCGAGTGAGACGGCGCGAACGGAACACACTCGAATCAATGCCGACGCTCGACATGAGTGTTGCGCTTGAAGGATCAATCGGATGCCCCGGAAGACCTTTCGTACCGGCGCTCGACACCTCGATCGACGTGTCGGCAAGATACCGCGACAACAACAGTTCGCCCATAGGGGAACGGCAGATATTCCCAGTACACACGAACATCACCCGCATACCGACCGACCCTCCCATACAGTTCGACTGGCACAGCAGTCCAGATTCTCCGGTGCTCCACAGCGTGGATTGTGAGTTGGTTATAGCTTACCCGCACCCCGCGCCCGCAGCAGCACAACAAGGCAACACTGATGCACCATACCCCCCCCTTCCAGCCACTACGCCTATACCACCGCAATCTGAACACAAACGGCAAGCAAACAGATAACGGGCAGAGCAGATGCTACATTTCCAATATGCGAACGTATTCATTATCCTCTCGCGGTTGATACCTGCGTCAAGCAGCAATGACGGGGGAGGGGGGACGGAAAACACGCTTGCGCACTAGACTAGTTTGAGACGGACCACCAGAGGGGGATACCACATGGCGACACCAGTGAGACAGGTGCAAACCAAGCCAGCACGGCAGGAGACAGCACCTAACTCCCTCCAACCCACGGAGCACGCTTCCTTTGTATCGCCACGCCGCGCCTCTTCGAACACCAACCCCGGGCAGACCTCATTCTTCGACGGTTCATACTTCGCCGCCGACCCGCAAGGCGGAATCCACCGTACAGCCGGAGATCGCAATCAGGCCATCGCACAAAACGTCCCAACATGGCGGTACGTCTACAATCTCACGCTCGTTGCACTCGACACTTTGATGACGCTCATCGCTTGCGCCCTCGTGTTCCTGTTCAGCCATGACAGCTACGCCACACTGCTCGGACAGCACGAAGGACTGACAGTATTCCTGCTGCTTGCTTGCGCTTGCAACATCGTATGCCTGTACGCTTGCAAAACATATGAGCGTCACACCATGGGCGAAGGGTACGGACTGTACACGAAAATCATCAACTCGCAGGCGTTGGATTTTGTCGCCATGTGCACCATCACCTACATTTTCCGGCTCAACACGCCGCGCACACTGATTTTCGCCATTCCCATCATCAGTCTGGTACTCATCACCATCGAACGCTGCCTGATGCGCAAAGCCTTGCACCGCAACAGACGCAAGGGAGAATACAACTATCCGACCGTTATCGTCGGCTCTCCGCAAGGCATCCATGAGACCATCGCACAACTCAAAGAGGGATACGCCCTGGGCCACCAACCCATCGCCGTGTGCCCGGTCGCCGAAGCCGGTACATCAGGCGATGACGACGCCCCCCAGCATCTGATTTCCGTCAAGGACCAGTTTGTTCCCGCAACAGACGCCGAACGTGACCTCGCGGTGCTTACCCTCGACTCGCATCTTCCACAAACCGCCAAACAGCTCAACGCGCAAACAGTGCTCATCGCCGACGTGCTCACCCGTGATTCGGAAACCATGCGCACCTTGTCGCTCGCGGTCGAATCCATGGGCATAGAACTTGCGCTGACTACGAAAGTCGCTGACGTTGCGGGTAGCGATCTTCGCTTGCGCAATAATCCCGCAACCCCGATTCTGACAGCCAGGCTAAGACAATACAGCACGTCCACGCGGATTATCAAGCGGGTCTGCGACGTGGTGCTGTCCACCATCGCGCTCATCCTCGCCTCGCCAATCATGATCTGGGCTGCCATCATGGTCAAGCATGAGGATGGAGGCCCCGTCTTCTACTCCCAGCAGCGTATCGGCATCTATGGTAAGCCATTCACCATGTACAAGTTCCGCTCCATGCGCACCGACGCTGACGCTATCAAAGCGAAACTCGCCAAAGAACGCGGCATTGAAGACCGGTTCATCTTCAAGTTGAAAGATGACCCGCGCATCACCAACATCGGGCACATTATTCGCAAAACATCCATTGACGAACTGCCTCAACTGTTCAACGTGCTCAAAGGCGATATGAGCTTGGTCGGGCCGCGCCCGCCGCTACCGGAAGAGGTGGCACGGTACGACTCGCTGTACTCCACCCGTCTGCTGGTCAAGCCCGGTATTACCGGCGCATGGCAGGTTTCCGGCCGGAGTGATCTGTCCAAGGAACAGTCCGAGTTCATCGACGTGTCCTATGTACAGGACTGGTCCATCACCGGCGATATCGCGATTCTGTTCAAAACCGTAGTAGCGGTTTTGCGCGGAACCGGTTCATACTGATACACGATTCGCATCGCCGCTGTTTCAGCTATCCGCGGATAACCGAAACAGTATCACCAGCACTTGTGCTCTGCTTCCAACAGCGGTTTTACTGGCTGTAGAGCGCACTACGGAATGTCTTGACGCGCCGGGGAAGGGGACGTATCACGGTATTCCGCAACGCACCTGTGGGGCAGCTGCTTTCAAGTAGCCGCCCCACGGGTATTTCCGGGGAATGTTCAGTGCATGCATCGGTCCGGCATCGGTCCGGCATCGGTCAGTCTGCCGTCAGACTCGCCGGCTCTCGGTTGTGTTCGATACCACAACCGTATCGTCATACGCAAACCCGCTTATGCTCACACGTTTGTGACCGGACCTGACTATCGTGGAACAGTATCCCAGCTATAAGCCGCGATTCAATCACACACAACCAGCATCGCGACCCAGACAGCACGCCGCTGCCCCGCTCGCGGCACCCACATGAAACAGGTGAGGTATTGAGCACACAGAACGACAACAAACAACCCCACAAGCCGGCACGCACCCCTGCAAACAAGCCGGCACGCGGGTCGGCGCGAACCAAAGCCCTGATCGCGAGTGCCCGGCAGCCCTTGGATTCTGCGGATTCCTATCGTGACGGACATTTGAGTCGTACTGCGTTCGTCTCGCTTGTTATTCTCACGTTCATTACGTTTGTCGGCAATTTCACGCAACTTCAGCTCAGCTCCGCCCTGCCCACGATTGTCAAGGATTTTGGTGTGAGTGTGACGACCGGTCAATGGCTGACCTCAGTGTTTCAGCTGGTGATGGGTGTGATGGTGCCGTTGACCGCGTATTTGACACGGCGATTCACTACGCGGCAGATTGTCGTCACATCCATGCTGGTGTTTACAGCCGGATCGTTGCTCGCTTGGCTTGGCCCGTCATTCGTTGTTGTACTGTTCGGACGGATTCTTGAGGCGATTGGAACGGGCGTCATGTGGCCGGTGCTGCAAATCACCGTGTTTTCGATTTACCCGCTGTCGCGTCGCGGTCTGGCGATGGGTACTGTCGGCATGGCGATGAGTGTCGCTCCGGCGATTGGACCGGTGATTGGCGGTTGGCAGACTGATGCGAACGGCTGGCGTTCCATCTTCATGTCGCTGTCGGTTATCGGCTTGGTATCAGTGTTGCTCGCGTTTTTCGGGCTGCATAATTTCGGGCGTAGCGATTGCGATGCCAAGGCTGATTTCTTCTCTGTGAGCTTGTCTGTTTTCGGGTTTGGCGGCCTGATGTTCGGGTTTACGAATATTGAGGCGCATCCGTTCACTCACCCGCTGGTTTGGGTGCCTATCGTTGTCGGTGTTGCGGGCATCGTGTGGTTTGTGGTGCGGCAGATTCATATGAGCATGGTGTATCAGGCTTGGGAGACGTCGCACGAGTCGTCGTCCGGTTTGCGGCGTGGCCAATGGGCACCAAAACCGGCGTTGCTGAACTTGGGTGTGCTCCGTAACCGGAGTTTCACGGTCGGAACCATCTGCGCCGCGTTGAGTTTTTTCGCGTTCAGTTCGATTATGGTGATTATCCCGCTGTATATCCAGAACGATCGCGGATATAGCGCGACCATGAGCGGCTTGATTATGCTGCCTGGGGCGATTGGCCAGTGTATCGCACAGTTCTGCGGCGGCAGGCTGCTTGACCGGTTCGGTGCACGGCCCGTGGCGCTGGTTGGTTCGAGTACGCTGCTTATCGGCACCATCATGATGAGCTTGATCGGCACGGATACGTGGATCTGGTGGGTGTCCATCTCACAGTTCACGAGGCAGATCGGTATGGGGCTTGTGCTTATGCCCATCACTACGTGGTCGCTGAATTGTCTTGCCCGGCAGGAGGTTTCAGCCGGTTCGGCGGTCACCAATACGGTGCGGCAGATTGCCGGGGCGATCGGTGCGCCGGTGATGGTTATTACCATGGAGACCTTGACCCGCGTGTTCCATTCCGCCGGGCTCAATACGACACTCGCCAATATTGATGGGGTGAAATGGACGCTGCGCATCAGCGCGTGCTTCGTACTCGCCCAGCTGTTGCTCGTGATGTTCGACGTGCGTGGTCAAGGCGCAGGATCGGCGCGTGAAGCCGCGCAAGTCGCCTTGGGAAGGATCCGCACGCGGTGATATTCTCCGAACCACGCGGAAACCTTCCCGGTTCCCATCGTGTGGAAAAGATACCGAGGAATCAGACCGGCCGGAAGACAGGAGAACGAATCAAGAATGGCGGAATACCGCCAATCTCCCAATCTGGACACCCACGGGAAGCCCAACCGGCCGCCGCGCCACCTCCGCAGTTACGATATCGCACGCCAATGCGCACGGTGCGGAAAGGATACCGTCGGGGCGGCCCGGGGACGAACGGGAAGAACCAGCCAGTGCCCTATCCTCGCACCAGCCATATTCCGTCCGCCCGAACATGCGGAACGCGACAAACCGAACAAGGCAGCATCACGGCACATGTGCCAATCATCCGCGCCCGGTCAGCGTCAGGTAGACGAGCACGACGTTCAACGCGATAATCAGCCCGGCCACCGCCATAAACAACACGTGCTTGGCCATACCGTCACGATACCGTCCCATCAGCTCGGGGTCACGTGTATAGCGCATCAACGGGATAATCGCGAACGGAATACCAATCGACAGCACAACCTGGCCAATCACCAACGCATACGTCGGATTCGCAGAAAACCACAACACCACCAGCGCCGGAACCAACGTCACCACACGGCATGCCCACATCGGCGCATGAATATGCAACAAGCCGCGCATAATCTCCGAACCGGCATACGTGCCCACCGAGGTGGAGGACAGTGACGAAGCAAGCAAGCCAATCGAGAAAATCGTTCCAATCGCGGGGCCAAGCGCCATCTCAATCGCATGCTGCGCACCCTCAATCGTGTCCGTGCCCTTCATGCCGTACAGCGAGTTCGCAGCCAACACAAGCAACGCAAGATTCACCGTACCCGCCAACGCGAGCGCCCACACCACATCAATCTTGGAACCGCGCAGCAACTGCCGGGTGTCCGGCTTCTCCTCGCCTGGAGCATAATGATCATTCACCAGAGTGGAATGCAAATAAATCGCGTGCGGCATAACCGTCGCACCCAGAATCGACGATGCCATCAACACGGAATCCGCGCCACGGAACCGCGGGATCAAACCGGCAAGCACATCGCCGCCATTCGGCGGGTCGACAAACAACCCGGCAATGAACCCAAACGTAATCACCAGCAGCATCGCAATAACGATCTTCTCAAACACGCGATGCGTACGGCCGCCTTGGAACCACAACAGTACCGTTGACACCGCGCCGATAACGCAGCCGCCCCAGAACAACGGCAAACCGAACAACAGCCTCAGCGCGATCGCCCCGCCGATGACCTCAGCAAGATCCGTCGCAATCGCAATCACCTCGGCCTGCATGAAAAACATGTACCTGCCGGCATCGCTCATCCGCTCGCCGAGAATCTGCGGCAACGATTTGCCGGTCACAATGCCGAGTTTCGCGCTTTGATACTGGATCAGCACGCTCATGAGGTTCGCCAGCACCAGCACCCACACCAGCAGATAGCCGTAGCGGGCGCCCGAAGTGATGTTGGCAGCCACATTGCCCGGATCCACGTAGGCGACCGCGGCGACGAAAGCGGGGCCGAGGATCGAGGCGAACGCATGGCCGTGGTGGTGTGGTCGGGATTGGTTGTTGGGCTGAGTGGGTTGGGGTTGTGTTGCGTGCCCAGTTCCCTGTGCTACCGATGTTCCCGTGGGCAATTTGCCACCCACGCATCCGCGTACTGACTGATTCGGATCCAGCTGCGCCTTGTGAGCGGCTGTATCCGTATTCTTTCCCCGATGTTCCGACTCGCTCATGTTCAACCAGCTCTCATGTCTCGTCGTGATATCTCATATTCATTGTCGTGCCGGCGGGGTGACCGCCTCACGAGTCCGTTAGTGTTATAGGTCCGGTTTGTAACGCTATGTAACATAGCACGGACTGGAGCTCTCAGCCCTTGTGCCGTCAGGCGACACGCCGTGTGCAATGGGAGTGGAATGCCGAGATGGAATCTGCTGATTCGGACATCCTCGCAGCACCGCGGCCATCGCCTCATGTTCCTGTGGCGTCACACTCAGCCCATACTTGGCCTTCACCGCGACCTGCAACGCCACATACGTGCAGCGGAACTCAGCATTCGTCGGCAACCAGTATGCCGCGGACGCCGCCCCCTTCTCCTCATTCGCAGGACCATCGACTGCTAGCAGATTCAACGGATCATTGCCGAAACAATACCGCTGCGCGCGATTCCACCGGGATGCGCCGGAACGCCAGGCATTCTCCAAGGCAACCACATGGTCAATCTGGACGGCGGTGCTTGATTGTGCGCCGCGTACGAAAGCAATCGTGCGGCCGGTATACGGGTCTTCGAGCGTGCCGGACCGCACAACGCAGCCGCCCGCCACGGTGAAGCGCACATCATGCAAGTCTCGTGCGAGAATATCGTCGCGGATATCACACCCGTTCCCGTCATCGTCGGTCTGGCGATATCCGAATTCGTCGCGCTGGTACCCCTTGCCGGATTGCCGGGCATCCACCACAAGTGTGCGCAACACATCGGCGACCGGGCCAGTCGCCACATATTCGCCGGTGATTCGTGCAGCTGGCGGGCTCACGTACGGCAGTGCCAAACCGACCGCAAAACCGAAGCACGCGACCACAACGATGACAATCAGGCACCTCGCCCGAGGACTCGCGACACGCGGTCGGCTGAAACGCCCCGACGACAGATGCTGCCGCCGATGCCAGCGAAATCGCCGAAACCGTTGCGATGCCCCAGGCGAAGACCCCCAAAACCGTTGATACTGCCGATGCTGCTGAGACTGCTTCCGCCCACGGTCCATGGCTCCCCCTGCCCGTTACCAATCGTGTCCGATGTTCATGACATCTCCGTCGCCGCTCCCCCAGCTCGCCCCGGATTCAATCTATCGGACGAGTGTGACAGCCCCTATCGATACCATCGCAATAGTCCCGACAGCCCCGATTGGCCCCTAATCAACCCCAACAACAAACGACGGCGGCAAGCTGCCTGCGCAACCTGCCGCCGTTACCCGAGCGTATCGCTGAAATCACGCTACCTTGCCGGATTGCAAGTGGTCGAAGACCGGCTTGTTGTCGCCGTCGAACTTGTAGACGCCGATGTTGGCGCTCGACGGGTCATGGTCCTTGTTGAACGGGCCGATGCCGGTCAGACCTTGGTACTGAATGGATTTTCCACTCTTGATCAGAGCCAGGCACTCCTTGTAGCTCTTGCACTTCGTACCACCATCCGCACCGGAGACCGCGGGCAGATTGTCCTTGATTGTCGCGCCGTCAACCGCACCGCCCTTCTGGGCAGCGAGCGCGGAGAGCACTACGGCGTCATAGGTTTCAGCCGCATACGTGAAGTTCTTGACCGACGAATCGATGGACTTGATGCGTTTTTGGAACTCGTTACTCGCTTCGGCGCCCGGAATCGTCGCGGAATCACCCTTCAGCACACCGGGGTCGAAATCGCCCGAATAATCCTGGGTGTTGCCATCAGTCAGGTACAGCTTGTTGGTATCGATACCCTGGCTGATCATTTCCTTGACCAGTGCTTTGGTCTGGTCGAAGGCGATCACCAGAATCGCGTCAGGATGGGAGGCTTTCAGCGTGGTCACCAGTGAGGAGAAATTCGTCTCCGTCGGGTCGAAGGTCTCGGTCTTGCCGTAGACGATATTGACATTGCTGTCGGCGAGCGTATTGACAATCACCTTGCGCAGCCCAGTGCCGTACTCGTCGTTGAACACCGCGATGGCGAGATTTTGCACGCCATCCTGTTCGATAACGTTGCCCATCACCGCGCCTTGCACGCCGTCGGGGGCGATTGTGCGGAAGAAATACTCGTCGATGCCGGACAGACTGGGCGATGTGGCGCCGACCGAAATAACCGGGACCTTGGAACCGGAAGCCTGCTTGTAGATGTTCTTGGTCACCGAACTGGACGGCGAGCCGATGATGACGCCCGGCTTCTTGGCGAGCAACGACTGCACACCGGAGGTGTTCTGGTCGGCGTGGTCGGCGTCCGAGGAATCGGCGATGGCAGTATTCACGGTTTTACCGAGCACGCCGCCGGCCGCATTGACATCCTTGACGGCGAGCTTGAACGCTGCGACCGTATCGGGGCCGAGGTATGACAGGCTGCCGGTCTCGGGGAAGAAGCCGCCGAGCATCAACGCCCCGGAGTCCGCCGAGGAAGAGCCAGATGACGAGGATGTCCCCGAGCCGCAGGCAGCGAGGCCGGACAGGCCGAACGCGGCGGCGGCGAACAGTGCGGTCGCGCGCGTCGTCGCCGTGCGGGCGGAGCGGCGGCGACGCATGCGTGCGTGGTGGTGTTTGCGGTTGAACCGCTCGTTGTCTGGGTTTGCTGCGTTGCCTGTTACACGGCCTGCTGCGGTATTGTTCATCACATGCCCGGCATCTGTGAATTCAGTCATGATAGCTTCCTTTCTTCTGCTTCCCAAAAACAATCCGCCTCCCCGGGAACCGATATCAAACTGATGCTTGAGCTTGAGCTTGTGTTCAAGCCGATGCGAATCATCGGCATCAAACGCACGTCTCATCGATAGCGGTTTGCGCCAGATGATGGTTTCCGGTGCAATACCGGGGTGTTGCGTTGCGCACCATTGTGCGGATTGAACATTTCCCCGCCGTTCCTCTTGGGCAACGTCGCTGTTGCCGGACGGGGCGGTGCGTAACCATCAGCACACAATCGTGTTTCGGGGTGGTGCAGCGGGGTGCGCGTGGGGCTTGGCGAGGCTGTGGGGTGGTGGGGTTGGCTCACGCAACGACCCGGCCGACGGCAGAAACCGGTCAACCGGACCCACAGAACGGCCATCGTGTGAGGATTGGCTCACACAGTGGGGAGTTTGCGGTTGGGGCCAAGGGACATCATCGGGAGGCGGCTGGGATGAGATCCGGGATGGTTGTGAAAGGCCACACCACCCTAGCTCAGGCGGTTGCGGCTTGGACCAGGCATTGGGCGACACGTTCGGTGATCGCTTCGGGTTGCGAAATCGTCACTCGCATCGCATTGCCTTGGGTGATGCCCGCATCGGTCAGCAGCGTTGCGGCCGTGCCGTCAATACCAATAGTCGAAGCACGGCCGAGACCACCTGCTCCAACAGTTCCGATGCCTGCAGTGTCGGCGACATGATAGGCGGCGTCACCGATGTCGCGACCAGCCCTGCAACCAGTATCCCCGACACTGGCAGCGCTGACCCCACCAGTCCCAGCAACGCCAGCAACCTCAGCATCACCGCCAGCACCAGCGATATCAACGCCCGCAGTCCTCTCAACACCTGCAACCCCAGCAATCACATTGCTCCCAAAGATTGCGGCATCCGGCCAATCGTCGCCGCCGATTACACACTCCTGCACACGCGAATCGTCATCACTTGCCGAGACACGGAATTCCGGCAGAAACCGTCCGCCTCCCGCCACACGGATATGCTCCTGCGCGAGAATCCGCCTCGCCGCGGCCGGATCGCGCACCGGCAACCACATATTGAATCCGCTGCCCGGCACGGTTTGCATCCCGAAACGCTCCAGCAGCGCAGCCATCGTCTTGCGCCTGAGCGCATACGTGTGGCGTGCGCCTGCAATGGTCGAATACGCCTGACGATCCGCAAGCATCTCGCACAGCAGCTCCTGCAGGAACCGACTCACCCAGCCGGCTCCCAGCCGTCGCCGCTCCACAATCGCATCAACCGCTTCACGCGTCCCCGACAACGCCGCAAGCCGCAAATCGGGGCCATGCGACTTCGAAAAACTGCGGATATGAATCACCCGGTCAGGCAACAGGGACCCTAGGGACACCGCGAATACATCAGCGACCATGCCACTGCTATCATCCTCGAGAATCGGCGGAATCTCGCGCCCGGCTGCTTCCTGCTCCCACATGCGCAACACCCGGGCGATCACCGACAACCGCTGGGGCGTATAGCTGATACCTGTGGGATTCTGCGCCCGCGGCTGGATGATGATCATGCCGATGCGACGGCCCTGGTCGTGCGTCGGCCCCGCGGACGGGCTGAAACGCTCCAGCACCTCGAACAAAAGATTGGGATCCATGCCTTCCGCATCAACCGGCACGCCGACGGCGATTGCCCCGCTTTCGCGCAGCACATCAAGAATGAACGGGTACGTGGGCGATTCGACAATCACGACATCGCCATGGCGCACAAATGTGGCGATGGCGAGCGCAAGCCCATCCCCCGCACCGGACACCATGGTCATCGCCTGCGGATCATACGGCCAATCGCCGCGCAATTCCTCCTCCAGCATCGGCAGGATTGTCGGCCCGGTGTACGAGTTCACGAATGCCCGCCGGTTGCCGAGCCGGGCCAAATATGGGCGGATTGGCGGCAGAAGCGTATTGTCCGGAGTTCCGCGGGACAGGTCGATGACCGGGGCGTGGACGGCGGCGAAGCCTCGCATTTGGCCCGCATCGGACATGTCGAACACGGCTCGGACGCCTGCAGCCGAAGACATGGCCGTACGCGCTCCCCAGCCATCCGCGCCTCCTGCGAATGACGCAGCCGAAGCCGGCGGAATGTTTACTTCGGACAGCGCCTGCGGAAGCACGAACGTGCCCGCCCTACCCCGCGAATGGATGACCCCCGAACGGGCGAGCATATGATACGCGGCAGAAACCGTGGCCGGACTCACGCGAAGTGCCGCCGCAAGTGCGCGAACGGTCGGCAGACGGGTTCCTTCAGGCAGAACTTCAGTGGAGACCAACGTGGTCAGTGATTCGACAATGCGTTGCGGAGTCGCCCTCGCGGTCTGTGTACGGACGAATCCTGCAAGACGCTCGGCCTCGACGACCAGCGTCTGCCCCGTCCGGATGCCGGACGTGCCACGATCCGCAGAGCCGGCTAACACGGGAGTTCCCGCGGAATCATCGGGCTCCTGCCCGCCTTGAGATTGCTGTGGACCTTGGAGGGCAAGGGAGTCACTGGAATCTCGGGAATCTACGAGTCCGCTGCCGCTGCCGGCACCGGGCTTAGCATCGTCCGGATGACGAATCCTCGAATCATTGTGCTTATTGTCTGTGATCATTTCGCCTTCTCGCCTTCTGCACTCTCCGCAGCCCACGCGCATACGCTTCATATGACACGCCCAGTATCGCCAATCGCGGTTATTCCGGTGTTTCAAGACGATGCACAACAGGAAATGTCCACGTAAAACGCGAAATGTTCATTGCTCACAATGCCAATTGCAACGTCACATGGCGTCACATGCGATGCCAAATGAACACAGCCGGCCCGATGCCGGAACCCATCCTAGGAAAGGACACATCATGGGACACGATTGCTCGGCAGATGAGACGATCTGGGACGACGCCTACGCGTTGGACCGCGCGCACGTTTTCCACTCCTGGCACGCGCAGCGCAACCTCCACCCAACCGAGGTGGTCACCGGCCACGGCGTGTGGCTCAACTACGCGGATGGCCGTGAGATGCTGGACTTCACCAGCCAGCAGGTCAACGTGAATATCGGCTACCAGCACCCCGCGGTCGTCGAAGGCATCAAGCAACAGGCCGAACTGCTCGCCACCATCGGCCCCGACTACGCGAACCTCGCCCGCGGACGGGCAGCCTCGCTTGTTGCACGCCGCGCACCTCAAGGGTTCGACAAGGTGTTCTTTACAAACGCCGGCGCCGACGCGAACGAGAACGCCATGCGCGCGGCACGTCTGGTCACCGGGCGCGACAAGATCCTCTCCTCCTACCGTTGCTACCACGGCAATACGGGCGCGGCAATCAGCGCGACCGGCGACTGGCGGCGCAAACCGAACGATTACGCGCGCGGCCATGTCCACTTCTTCACACCGTACCTGTATCGTTCCGAGTTCTTCGCCACCACGCAGGAGGAGGAATGCGAGCGCGCGCTCACTCATCTCGAGCATGTGATTCAGTTCGAGGGGCCGGACACCATCGCCGCCGTACTGCTCGAATCGATTCCCGGCACAGCGGGCATCATCATCCCGCCGAAGGATTATTTCAAAGGTGTGCGTGAAATCACCCGCAAATACGGCATTCTGATGATCACCGACGAAGTGATGGCCGGCTTCGGGCGCACCGGATTCTGGTTCGCCCTCGACGACTACGATTACACGCCGGATATCATCACCTTCGCCAAGGGTTGCAATTCCGGGTATGTCCCGGCTGGCGGCGTGATCATGTCCGATCCGGTGGCCAAGTATTTCGACGACGTCGTGTTCCCGGGCGGCCTCACATATTCCGGACACCCGCTGGCGATGGGAGCGATTGTGGCCACGCAGGAGGCGATGGAACGCGAGCATATCGTCGACAACGCTCACGATGTCGGCCGTGACATACTCGGACCGGGTCTTCAGGCGCTTGCCGAGCATCACCCGACCGTCGGCGAGGTGCGTGGCAAGGGCGTGTTCTGGGCGGTGGAGCTGGTCGCCGACCGGACCACCAAAGAACCGCTCGATGACGCCAGTATGCAGCGGATCGTGGCTGAGGCAGACAAGCTGAATCTGGTGCTCGGCGTACACAACAACCGCATCCACGTGACCCCGCCTTGCGTAATCAGCGCCGAGGAAGCGGCCGAAGGCGTCGCCCGGCTTGACAAAGCGATGACCGCTGCCGGATGCTGAAACCAGCCAGACGAGCATGACACCGCTGCGAACGCAGCAGGAAGGATGACCATGACAGAACAACAGACAACGCAATCAGTAACACCAGCGGCGACACAGCATGTAACGCCAGCTGCGACATCACCTGCAGGACAATCAGCGTCACAGCCGGCAGACGGCGACCAGCGCGCGGTTGTGACCGGAGCATCCAGCGGAATCGGCGCGGCGACGGCCCGCGCGTTGGTCGCAGACGGATGGCACGTCGTGGCACTGGCACGCAGGGCCGAGCGTCTCGACACATTGGCTCAGGAACTCGGCGATGCAGTCGAGCCGATCGCCGCCGACATCACCGACGAATCAAGCGCACAGGCAGCCGTAGAGACGATACTCGCCGGCGGGCCAGTCAAGGCGCTCGTCAACTGTGCCGGCGGGGCCATCGGCAAGGATCCGGTCGCCACCGCGAGCATCGACGATTGGCGGGCAATGTACGAGCTCAACGTGCTCGGCACGCTACGCATGACGCAGAAGCTGCTCCCTGCGCTCAAGAAGTCTGCCGGAACCGTGCTCGTCATCTCCTCGACCGCAGGCATCGAACCCTATGAGGGCGGTGCCGGGTATTGCGCGTCGAAATTCGCCGAACGCGTGATGGCCCGCGTCTTGAGGCTCGAAATGATCGGCGAGCCGATTCGCGTGGTCGATATCTCCCCCGGGATGGTGCACACCGATGAGTTCTCGATGCACCGCTTCCATGGCGACGCTGCCAAGGCCGCAGCCGTGTATGCCGGGGTGCCAGACCCGCTGAAGGCCGAGGATATCGCCGAATGCGTCCGTTGGGCGCTTGACCAGCCCGATACCGTCGATATCGACTCGATCGTGGTCAGGCCGCGGGCGGAAGGCTCCTACACCAAGGTGTTCCGCAAGTAAGGTGTGGTCACCACTATCTGCTCTTCTGCCGACGCTGAGGGGCGGGTAAGCGTCGGCAGAAGGATGGTACTCGCTTCTACCGACGGTGAGACAACTCCCAGCGTCGGCAGAAGGTTACGGGGGTGCGGTGCTATATGGAATTCCCGATGTGGGGCTCGCTGTGAAGCCCCGAACCGACTACAGGACTCCGATTACTTCGTCCCGATGGCACAAGCCGAGGTATCCACACTCACTCCAGGATCTTCCCAGCCCATCGGCGTCTGGTCAACACCAAGGTCTGCCGTAGCCTTCGTGGAGGTGGTCACGTCGAAGGAGTAGGTCATCGATTTTTCGGGATTCAACAGCACCAGCGTCGTGGTGACGCTCTTGCCGTTCAACGTGGTCTGCTTCGGCGCCACGGACACCGTGCCGTTCCCGCTTGTGGTGATATTCGAAATCGACCCGCCGGCAGGCGCGTAAATCAGCATTTTCTCAGCGGCCATACCGCGCGCCAGGCTCGGCACTTGGACGCCACCGGCGATGTAATCAGGTACCTTGGCCAGTTCGGCATTCGTCATTGTGTTGTTCAGCGTGTATTCCACGTGGTAGGTCTGCGAGCCGTCACTATTGCACGACGTACGCGTGATCTTGGTCGTGCGGTGCACGTACCAATCCATCTTGGACGGGTTCTGCTCGGTGATGTACACGCCGATCTTCGGGTTGGCCTCATCACTTGGCGTGGATGCTGTGAAGCCGGCGGACAGCAACGAGTTTTCCGTCGTCTCATCGAAGCTGTACATGGAGAAGTGCCGGTTCTGTGCAAGCGAGGACATCGCCTGCCCGACCTGGGTGAGCTTCTCAAGATTGATATTCGAGAACATCGCGCTGATCGACTGGGTTGCAACCTCGGTGAAATACCGGTCCTGCATACTCACCGGATACTCCTTGTACACGGTGTTGAGCAGGAATTCCGCCGTATTGGTGCCGTCAAGCACTCGGCCATCCGACAAGGTGACCTGCCCGTTGATCGCGACCATCTTCTGCAGGAACACCGGATCGACCATAATCACGCCGTCAAGACTCTGGCTCGCCCCCCACGGGGTGCGCTGCCAGATCGCGCGCATACCTTCCGCCGAACGCTGCGCGTCTGTGTACACCGCGAGATCGCGCATATCGAAGGACATCTGCAGAGGCCCCCACTGGTTGAAAATCCGCTGCTCGTCCGCGGTCGGATCGCCGACACCATACGGAATGTACTCGCCGTTCGAACGGAAATCCCCGATGGAAATCTTGCCATTGTCCGTGGTCATAACACCCACCGAACCCAGCAGGCCGCCGCTGGAGCGCGCTTCGGACGTGGTCATCGCCATGATTGCATACGTTTTCACGCCGCCGGAGCCAAGGACACCGGGGATGATATCCAGCGTGCTGGACAGATTGTTGATGGTCGTTCCCGCGGCGTTCAGCTGCTGCTTACCGCTGGCATACGCGGTGGCAATCTTGCCGATCTTGGGTTGTGGCAGGGCGTCATATTCCTTGACCAGCTTCTGGAGCGGCTCGTTCGCGGCCTTCATGGATGTGGCCGCCTGAGTGATCGGCTCGAGGTTCAGCGACCCGTCGTCCGTGGTCAGCGATGTGTTGACCAGCGTGCCCAGTGTGGAGCTCAGCTGCGGAATCGACTCGGTGGTCAACGAATGGACGATGCGTGTCATGCCGCGGACAGTTGTGATGTCATCGCCGTACACCGGCATGTGGGATGCCAGCGTCCACAGCTTGCCGTTCGTGATTTGTTCGGCGGCGGCGGTTTCCGATTGCAGTTGCGGCAACACCGCGTTGATGGAATCCACCGTATCTTTGCTAACGCCGGACGCACCTGAGCCCGAAAGCCCCTTTAGGCCGGACATCAGCGAAATAGCCTTCTCCTCGTGGGCTTTGACTTCCATGGCCTGCTTGTAGAAGGTGTATGCCGTGATGCCTGCAGCCGCAGCCACGACCACCAGAACAGCCAGTACAATCCATGGCCAGATATGCCTGCGCCTGCCCCCGTGGGCACCGGGCATATTGCCGTGCTGCGCGGTATGTCTGCTCATCTTGCTCCTCACCGATCCCCGGTACGCAGCCCGGTACGGCCATGCCACACCTTGGGCCGCACCGATGCAATCCAACTGTAAAATATCCCACATCGTATTATCCCGCACCCAAGGAACGCATCTGACGGCCTGACGGGGATGTCCACCGCTGTTCCACGTTTCCGTTTCCACCACCACACACATCAGACTGATGGTTTGGGACGATGGGTGCGGGAGATGGACGACAGCTGATGGACGGACCTAGACGAACCTAGGCGGACTTTGGCGGACGGCGCCAGTGGATTGACGCCGTCCGATCGGCATCAGACCCGCACAACCACGTCGGCGACACGCATCGTCGACTGCCGATGCGAGACCAGCACAATGGCGACATCGCGCTCGGCGGCCATCTGGTTGATTGATGTGAGAATCACCGCCTCGTTCAAGGCGTCCAGACGACTGGTCGGCTCATCAAACAGCACCAAGTCCGCCTTGCGCAGGAAGACACGCGCCAAGCCGATGCGCTGCCGTTCGCCTTCGGACAGACGCCCACCAAGCTCGCCGACCTGCGTATCGAGCCCGTCAGGCAGCGAATCGACCAGATCCAGCACAGAAGCCTTGCGCAACGCCTCACGCAGCTGCTCGTCGTTCGCATGTTCGTCGGCGATGCGCAGATTCTGTGCAATCGACCCGTCGAACAGATATGTCTCTTGGCTCATCATGGTTTGTACACGACGGCGGTAGGCCGCATCCACCTGCGGAAGGGGCACACCGGAGAAGCGGACTTGGCCACGATTCGGATCCCAATAGCGCATCAACAGTTTCAGCACCGTTGACTTGCCGCGCCCGGACGGCCCCTGAATGCCGAGGATGCCGGCCTTGGGAACAGCCAGGGACAGGTCGCGCACAATCGGCTGCTCCGGGCGGTATGAGAAGTCCACATGCTCGAACGCCATGCCGTCATACTCAGGCTTGTCGGTTCCGGTTTCCACAACCGCCGGCTGCTCGTCAAGCAGGGCGAACAGACGTCTCGCGGAGGCGAAGGTCTGCGTCAGATTCGCCGGAAGCGCGCTCAAGGCGAGGGTCGGGCCGAACGAGCTGGCAATCAACACCACGGCGACCACCGCATTCGGGATGGAGAACGGATTGCCCTGCGACACACGCAAGGCGACCATGACCGCGCCCACCGTGGCTGCGATAACCAGCAGACCGCCGATTGCAGTAAAACGACCGGTGCGGCGGCTCAGACGGGAGCGTTCCGACCACAGGCGGCGGGTTCTTGAGACGATGTTGCCCAGCCGCTTACTGCCCTGCCCGAACCGGATGATTTCGTCCAGACCGTGCATATCGTCAAGCATGACATCGTCAAGTTGCGCGGAATACTTGCGAATCTTCGGGCCAAGCGTACGCACGCTCGCCGCGAAACGGCGGGGAAGCAACACGCCGACAATCAGATGAGAGACGACCAGCAGCAACGCGAACCACGGGTCGAGTGTGAAGGCCGCGACCGCGAACACCACCGTGGTCACCACGGCGATGACAACCGGCGAAATCGTGTGCGCGAAGAAGATCTCCAGCAATTCGACATCAGTGGTGATCAGCGAAATCAAATCGCCCTTGCCCTTGCCGGCAAGCTTGGCAGGAGCCAGTCTGCGCAGCGCGGCAAAAGCCTTGGACCGGAACAGCGCCAGCAGGCGGAACGCGACATTATGGTTCATATACTGTTCCGCGTACCGCATGATACCGCGCAACACACCGCACACGACCATGCAGATCACCGCGGTGCGGGACGACAGCCCCCACACCGGATGACCGAGATGAGCGAACAGGGCGCACACGCCGAACACCGGCAGGAATGTCGCCGATAGATGGCCGATGGTGCCGTACAGGCATGCTTGGACCATGTACAGGCTCAACGGCCGGACTTCTCCAAGCAGACGGCCGATCAACGACATTGAGCCGGAGCGCTTGCCTGGCATGTCACCGGCAGCGGAGGCGGTTCTCGGGTCGTCATCCGAGCTGGTGTCGGCGCTGTTGGCATTCGCCACCGTATCCGTTGACGAAGCCGCAGATACCGACTCAGCCGCAGATACCGACTCAGCCGCCGATTGAGAGGTCGATTGAGACGTGTCGCCCATAGACAGGGCGGAAGCACCAGATGCCGCGGCACGGCTGCCCGTACCCGCCAGCTGGCGCATCTGCTCGCTACCGACCATCATTCGGGCGTCATCACGGTGGGAGACATGCTCGAACACCGCTTGTGCCCGGAACAGTTTCGCGTACACGCCATCAGTGACCACCAGCGCATCATGCTGGCCAGTCTGGGCGACCGTGCCGTGGTCGAATACCACAATCTGGTCGGCGAGCACCGCATTCGCAACACGATGCGTAATCATCAGCACCGTTTTGCGGTCTGCCAGATCGCGGATGGTAGCGAGAATACGGTTCTCGCTTTCCACGTCTACACTGCTGGTTGCCTCATCGAACACATAGATCGCGCTGTCACGCAGCAAGGCGCGGGCAATCGCGAAGCGCTGGCGCTGGCCGCCTGACAGATTCGCCGCATCCTGCTCGATTTTCATATCAAGACCGCCTGGCTGGGCGCACACGAAATCATCGATACGCGCCTGATGCAGCGCGACCCACAGGTCGTTGTCCGTGGCGCCTGGCTTGGCCATCACCAGATTCTGACGCAGTGTGCCGGCGAACAAGTGGCTGCGGGCGTTGACGACCGTGACCGCGCCCGTCAACGACTGCTCCGCAACATCACTCAGTTCCACATCCGCGGATGTGCCGAGCAGAGAATAACCGAGACGAATCGAGCCGTCATAGCCGACCAACGAGCCGCCCAGCAGACCGGCGGCCGTGGACTTACCAGACCCAGACACGCCGACAATGGCCGTCAACTGGCCCGGCTGCGCGGAGAAATCAACATCATGCAGAGCAATTTTCTGGTCATCGCCAGAGCCGTAGGCGAATCCGACATGGTCGAAAGTCACCGACACGGAATCCGCGACAGAAGGCAGACGAATGCTGCCGTGATGCGGCACCGGGGCATCCAGCAGCGCGAAAATGCGCTTCGTGGATGTCATGCCGTTCATCGCCACATGGAAATACGACCCCAACTGGCGCAACGGCAGGAAGAAACTCGCCGACAGCAGCGCGACCACCAGGGCAGCCGGCAGCCAGATCTGGCCGATCATGAACTGCCAAATCGCCACGCCGATACCGGCCGCGGTGCCACCGTACGCCACCAGGTCCATCGCCGACAGCGAGCGCAACTGGATTTGCAGCACACGCATGGTCATCACGCGGAATTCCTCGGCCTTGCGGTTCATGTCCTCGGCCGCACGTCCGTCAGCATCGAAGGTTTTCAGCGTTTCCAAGCCCTGCAGGTCGTCAAGGAACGCAGCGCCCATATCCGTGTACTTGCCCCAGTACTTCTTGAACACGCGGGAGGCGCTCATCGCGACCAGCCCCACGATGATGACAATCAGCGGAGCGCACACCAGCAGCACCAGCGCGGCAGGCCAATTGACGGGGACGACGAAGATGAACAGGGTGATCGGCGCGAGAATCGAATAGAACAGTTGCGGAAGGAACAGTTCGAAGAAGCTTTGGATTTGCTCAATGCCCTCGCCTGCGGACTGGACCACGTCGGAGGTGCGCACGCGCTGGGCGTAGGAGGGACCCAGTTGCAGCATTTTGCGGTACAGCTTCTCACGCAGGGCAAGTTTGACGCTTTCGCTGGCGCGGGTGCCGAAATAGGCGGAGCAGCGGGTGGCCACGTATTTCACGACGACGATGACGGCGATGAACAGGATGAACATGCCGTAATTGTCCGGGTACGCCGACAGGGCGTGTTTGCCGGATTCGAGCGCCGAATCGCCCTGTGTCTGCGCAGGGTTGAGGCACCTGCCGATCGCGTTGAGCTGGGTGCATTTGGACGCGTCAAGCGGCTCGACATACCCGAGGATGTTGCCGAGCAGACCAACCAGAACATAGGCGAATCCGATATCCGCCAACAGCGACACCCATAGGCATACCACCTTCGCAGCCACCAGGCGCTTGATGCCCGGCGTCAACGAAAACAGCCGCTTATCGAACATGCCGACCCCTTTCCGCGTACGCGAATCACATGACAACATCTCACTGGACCCGTTGACCTGGAGCTGAGCGGCCTGCGCCGGGGGCTTCGCCGCCTGCCTGCCGTGTTGTCCGCTTCGTAGCGGTCGCACGGCAACGGGGTTGGTCGACACCGTCCGGTGACGGTCGATGCGTCCGGCAGCCGGCGGAGCGGTCCGCGCATGATGGGGACACCATGCTGTGAAGGCCTGAAAACTTGGGATTCAGACGATCCTAGACGCTGCATGCCAACCGCATACGGTCACGATCACAATGGGGGTATTGTAGCTGATTGTCTCGGCATCCACCAGAGTTTTCGCAAACCGCGACCAATACTCCATAATCCCGCGTCATCCCGTGCGAAGGCGAGCGGAACCGCAAAACTGGCGGATGCGCTTGCTCCGGCTCCAACCACTCCCGGCTCTCCGCTTCCGGCTCCGGTGTTTCGCAACTGAGCGGACAGTCACCGTCCCAGCGATACGCCCGCCAGTGAGGAGCGTTTGACGACTTTCGCCTCAACCTGGCCGACACCATACGTGGAGACCGGATAGCCAGGTTCCGACCCCTCCCCCATCAGGAACAGCGCCTCACGCATCGCGGCAACGCCAAGCTGGCTGTAGTCCGGACGAATCGTCGTCAACGGCGGGAACGTATCGCTGGCCACCGCAATGTCATCAAAACCGGCCAAACTGACGTCCTGCGGAATGCGAATATCGTGCTCACGCAACGCACGGGCCACGCCGATGGCCTGAGCGTCACTTGCCGTGACAATCACCGTCGGCAGTTTGGCGCCTGATGAGCCGAAGTATTCCAGCACATGGTTCATTTGCGCGTACGCTTCATCGGACTGCCAAGAGCGGCATCGCACCACATTCGAGGAAATCGCGTATTGCGCGGACAGTTCACGCCACGCTTCGAGCCGTGTCGTCGCATCACGCCACTGAGAAGGCCCTGCGATATACAAGGCCGTGCGGTGCCCATAGCCGGCGATCATGCTGAGCAGCCGGTCCATGGCTCCCCATTGGTCGATGCCCACGACCGCCGTCCGATCACGCTGGGCTTCGTCATGAATCATGCTCAGCCCGGTGCTAATGCTGGTTCCGCCGTGTGTCGCCGTCAGCAAAATCCGCGGCCTAGTGACCGGGGCACGACACGCCGCAGTGAACAGGACATCCGTCGGCACCATCATGATGAACGCGTCCACGTTGAGTTCGTCGAAACCATCGCACAGATGGTTGAAATCGTTTTGCGAACACATGGCCTTGCGAACCATCGACACGGCGACGAACAGACCGCGAGACCGTGCGGCAGCTTCAATCGCTTGCAAGGTCTGCACCTCGCCATGGAACTGGTCGCCTCCCATAATCACGCCGATGATGCGGGAACGGCTCGATGCGAGGGCTCGCGCGGAATTGCTGGGGCGATAGCCGAGCCGCTGGATGGCTTGGCGCACACGATTGCGCGTGTCAACTGACACGTCGGGCGAATGGTTGATCACACGGGAGACGGTCTGATAGCTGACTCCCGCCAGCGCGGCCACATCCTTCATTGACGGACGGGCGGCGCGGGTATGGTGTTCCATCGAATTCGTCTCCTTTCCTCATGGTGTCGATGCTGCTGGTGCCTATCTGGCTGGTGTAGCCAATCTGGTTGATATGCGGGTGGTGTCATCAACCCGGGTGGGCCGGCCCCCGGCTGGCGCCAATCCAGCTGGCACCCCCGGCTGGATTGTCACACGGCTGAATTGTCCGTATTCAGACCAGATGCCAACTCAACCGATGCAAGGGCGTCGGCCCATACTTTGCGATCGCGTCGCGATGCACCTGCGAGCCGTACCCTTTGTTGCGCGCCCAACCGTATGGCTCATACGCCGGATTTCCCTTGGCGATATCCACCATCAGATGGTCCCTGGTGACTTTCGCGATGACCGCCGCCGCGGCAACCGTGGCACAGTGCTGATCGCCTTTGACTTTCGTGATGATGTGGGCGGGCACCGGAACGTCCGGCGCGTCGAAGGTGCCAAGAGCGGCGGTGATGTAATCGTTGGGACCGTCGAGAATCCCGCCGACGCGGATGACGCTTTGGAGCGTCTGTGTCGCGCTGCCGATACCAAGCTGGCGTTCCAGCTCGTCCAACGCACGCAGGGCGGCTACACCGAGCGCATAGGTGATGCCCCATTCGTCGATCTCGGTATTGCTCGCCTGACCGACCGCGCTTGAGGCACACCACCGGCGCAACGGGTGGAATATCGCTTCCCTGCGGTGTTCCGTCAGCATTTTGGAGTCCGCGACCCCTTCAGGCACCGTCAATGTCGGCAAGTCACGCGCCCAAATCGCGGCAGCGCCGACCATCACTGGGCCGGCGAGGGAGCCTCGGCCAACCTCATCGAATCCGACAATCACATCGTAGCCTTGAGCGGCCAGGGTGCGTTCCAGCTCGAGTGTGGGAACCGGGCGAACGTGTGTCGTACTGCGTTGACGGGCGTGCCGATTGCTGCGCGCAGTGTGCGCTGCCGTTGCGGTGCGCACAGGCTGGTCGGCATTCGCTGTGTGTGCGGTATGAGCGGTGTCTTGCGGACTGCTGGACTCGTCATGCTGGATTGGGGACATTCGCGAACACCTCGTGGTGGGAATCTAGTCTGCCGATGCGGTTGAGCGGCCAGTTGCGCACAATCGCCACGCCGAGCACATCGCTGATCGGGACGAGACCGTTCGACCCATCATCCTGGTGATAGCGGGAATCCGCGGAATTGGCGCGATTGTCGCCAAGCACGAAAATATGGCCCTCGGTCACAGTGACGTTGAAGGCAAAATCGCTGGGTTGCACGCCGGGTTTGAGATACGAGCTTTCATCGATGGCCACGCCGTTGATGGTCACCGGCTGGCCGGCGCCAGCGCATGCCACGGTATCGCCCGGCAGGCCGATAAGCCGTTTGATCAGGTTATCGCCGCCCATCGATGACTCGGATTGCAGCCAGTTGGCAGGGTCTTTGAACACCACGATGTCGCCGCGCTGCAACTTGATGAGGTCAGGCGCAAGTTTCGTGGTGATGACCCGGTCGTTGATTTCGATGGTGTCCAGCATAGAGCCTGAAGGAATCACATAGAAACCGAACAGGAACACGCGCATGAGCAGCACGATCAGTACCGGAATACCACACCACAGCAGCCATTCGCGGGCGTTCTCGGAGGTTGACGATGCGCTTGCAGAGCGTCGAGGGACACCGCCGCGGGACGACGAGCCGGACGCGTGGGCCGCATGGGCTGCGCGCGCTGCGTGCCGGGCGTGTCGGGATGATACATCATCCGGGGCGTTCGCTGGGGAAAACTCCGGGGAGAAATCTTGGAAGAAAGTCTGGGAGGAAGCCGGGGGTTGTGATGATGCCGAGGCTGTTGTCGTTGCGGTGGCTTGTGTCGTTGCGGTGACAGGGGCGGGATCGATGCCGCGTTCGGCGACTGAAAGGATGTGGGAATCCGCGTCACCTCGCTGGTCGCTTGACGACCGAGACATCTGCTGCGTCATGATTCTCCCATCTGCCGACCTGCTGTCGGCGAAGCCTTGTCAGGCACCGTGCCGGGTGCGATGCCGGGGCATCTTGCCGTAACGCACCGCCGGAGCACGCCGGGAGGATGCCAAACGTCCGCCAGATCGCGTTGACAGCACACCCTACCGGAGCGTCCGCAGGTCGTGCTGTCAGCCGCTCGCCGTCGGTGCCGCCGTCGGGCAGTACTGTCGGTCGCTCACCGTATTGGCTCGACCATGCTATCGCCACCACAGCTTGACCGGTGCTGTCGCATACGTTACCAGCACGTCTGCTCGTACCCGCCGATTCTCCGCAAGCGAGGACTTATCGGACGGTCGAAAACCAAGTCCATACTCCACGGCGGTTCCGATTTGCGGTTTGCTACGGAATGTCCCGGTATTGCAAATCCGTGCTGCCACAAGCGGCACGGGCCGCCAGTGCATCCGCCACGCCCGCGCCGTCCGCACTGTTTGAAACGCAGACAGCCCGACGACCGTTACTGGTCGCCGGGCTGTCCTGTTCATGCGATGAGCGCGAAACTCACTTCTCGCTGTTGTCGCGACGCTCGACGATACGAGCAGCCTTGCCGCGCAGCGAACGCAGGTAGTACAGCTTCGCACGACGCACACGGCCCTTGCGCACCAGCTTGATCGAATCGATCGACGGGGAGTGCAGCGGGAAACGACGCTCGACACCCACGCCGAAGCTGATCTTGCGCACCACGAAGGTCTCGCGCACACCAGCACCCTGACGAGCGATCACCACGCCGGTGAACGCCTGCAGACGGGAGTTGTTGCCTTCCTTGATCTTGACGTTGACCTCGACGGTGTCGCCAGGACGGAACGCAGGGATTTCCTCCGCCGGCTTAAGATGCTTGGCGTCGAATGCTTCGATGGCATTAACCATGATGTTCCTCCATCGCCGCCGCATACCGACGATTGGTCGGGGCTGCACGGTCCCCTTCGGGATTCCGTTCAGCTGAAATGTCTTCGCAGGTTCGCCTGCGAAGGGTGCCAATCCGCCGGAATCATGGCGTTGCCACCACGTAAGTGTTCCGGCTGGACCCAAAGAAAGACGGGATTATGCGGCGTCCCGTTTTTCGGCATATCAGAGGTTCATTTTACTGTGACGTGCGGACTGGGGTCGTGCGGATTGTGACGCATACAGACTGGGGCGTACAGACTGTGGCTGCGCGGACATGACGACGGCTCGGTCATCGGGCGTGCCTGGGACATCAGGCGTGTCAGTGGCATCAGGGGTCGACTGACTCGTCGCGGTAGCTGGTATCCGCTTGCCATGCGACCTGCCAGTCGCACCGCAGGCGGATACTCCCACCAACCAATCCGGATGCAGCCGATACCCCGCCGCCGCGCAACCCGGCAGTCACACCACGAGCAGATACGCACACAGACCCCCACCGAACAGACCCCACCAACACAAAAATCCCGCCATCCGTAACGGTAACGGATGGCGGGATCCTGTTGGCTTGGTCTACCGGCAGGTCAGGCTACGTCCTAGCCGCCGTACACCGCGCAGCGAATCAGAACTCGCGGTTGGCGCGGTAGAACTTGATCAGGCCCTGGGTGGAAGCGTCCTGGGCGGCGAGCGCGTCGTCGTCCTTGGAAATCGCCGGGGTGATCTGCTTGGCCAGCTGCTTGCCGAGCTCGACGCCCCACTGATCGTAGGAGTCCAAGCCCCACACCGTGCCTTCGACGAAGGTGATGTGCTCGTACAGGGCGATCAGCTCGCCGAGCGAGAACGGGGTCAGTGCCACGCCGAAGATCGACGTGGTCGGGCGGTTGCCGGTGAACACGCGGGCCGGGACGATGTCCTCAGGCGTGCCCTCAGCGCGCACCTCGTCAGCAGTCTTGCCGAACGCGAGCGCCTTGGTCTGCGCGAGGAAGTTGCCCAGGAACAGCTCGTGCACGTCCTGGTCGCCGTCCTTGGTCGGGTTCGGGGTGTTGACGAACGCGATGAAGTCGGCAGGAATCAGCTGCGTGCCCTGGTGGATCAGCTGGTAGAAGGCGTGCTGGCCGTTGGTGCCCGGCTCGCCCCAGAAGATCTCGCCGGTGTCGGAGGTGACCGGGGTGCCGTCCCAACGCACGGACTTGCCGTTGGATTCCATGGTCAGCTGCTGCAGGTACGCCGGGAAGCGGTGCAGATACTGGTCATACGGGAGCACCGCATGGGATGCGGCATGGAAGAAGTTGCGGTACCACACGTTGAGCATGCCGAGCAGCACGACCACGTTCTTGTCGAACGGGGTGTTGGCGAAGTACTCGTCGATCTCATGGAAGCCGTGCAGGAACTCCTCGAAACGTGCCGGGCCGAAGACCACGGCGAGGGAGGTGCCGACCGCGGAATCCACGGAGTAACGGCCGCCGACCCAGTTCCAGAAGCCGAAAGCGTTGGACGGGTCGATGCCGAACTCCTCGACCTTCTCCAGGTTGGTGGAGACGGCGACGAAGTGCTTCTTGATGGCGTCGGCGTTCTGCGCGTCGGAGCCGTCGATGGCACCCTTGGCCTTGAGCTCTTCGAGCAGCCAGGTGCGGGCTTCACGGGCGTTGGTCAGGGTCTCAAGCGTGGTGAAGGTCTTGGAGACGATGATGAACAGGGTGGTCTCCGGGTCGAGGCCCTTGGTCTTCTCGGCCAGATCGTTCGGGTCGATGTTGGAGATGTAGCGAGCAGAGATGCCGGCGTCAGCGTACGGCTTGAGCGCTTCGTACACCATGACGGGACCCAGGTCGGAACCGCCGATGCCGATGTTGACCACGGTTTCAATCTTCTTGCCGGTGACGCCCTTCCACTCACCGGAACGGACCTTGTCAGCGAAAGCGTAGATGCGATCGAGTGTATCGCGCACGTCCTTGACGACATCCTGGCCGTCGACGATGTACTTGCCTTCATCTTCGACCGGGCGACGCAGCGCGGTGTGCAGCACGGCGCGATCTTCGGTGTTGTTGATGTGCACGCCGGTGTACATGGCCTTGGTGCGCTCATCAAGCTTGACAGCCTTGGCGAGGTCTGCGAACAGCTTCAGGGTTTCCGGCTTGATCAGGTTCTTGGACAGATCGAAGTGCAGGTCGCCGGCATCGAAGCTCAGCTGGTCCACACGGCTCGGATCCTCGGCGAACCACTTCTTGAGGCTGATGCCTTCGTTCTGCAGCTCGTCATAGTGCTTCTGCAGGGCAGCCCACTCAGGAGTCTTGGTGGCGTCAACTGGCGGATTGATGGCCATACTTGGTCCTTTCTTCATAATCGAAGCGATATCTTCCCGCATGCGTGGCAGGCACGCGACGCGGAATGACATCGTTTGCTTCCATGTGACAAGATACTCACAAAATAGGACAGAACCGGACAGTCCTCGGTGCCGTCCCGGCGAAGCCGGTCACAGCAGCTCGTCACGGCCTTCCTGTCGCAGATGCGCCACCATATTCTTGACTTCCTGGCTGCGTGCACGCGGCGCAACGAGCAAAGCATCCGGCGTGTCGACCACGACCATGTCGTTCACGCCGAGCAATGCAATCGTTCGCCCTGCGGCGGGCACCACCACATCGCCGGCAGAATCGATATAGGACACGTTTTCGCGATCGCCGAGAATCTTGATGTTCTGCTGGTTCACGCTCGGCAGCAACGCGGCGACGGAATTGAAATCACCGATATCATCCCAACCGAAATCACCCGGGATCATCGCCACGCCGCCCTGCACGCTCAGCGGTTCGGCGACCGCGTAATCGAATGCGATTTTCTCAATGCCCGACCAGTGAGTCGCCATTGCCTCGTCGACCGCATCGCCGCCGGCAAGGTATGCGTCCGCGATAGCTGAAATCGCGTCGTACATACGCGGCTTGTATTCACGCAAGTGGCCGAGCAGCACATCCGCGCGCATCACGAACATGCCGGCGTTCCAACGGTATTCGCCGGTGGACAAGTAGGCCTGGGCGGTCGCGGCATCAGGTTTCTCGACAAACCGCTCGACCAGCCGTGCGCTCGGGGCTTCGGGCACGTCCGCGGCCAGGGAACGGCCCTGATGGATGTAGCCGAACGCCGTGGACGGGCGGGAGGCGGCGATGCCGATGGTCGTCACATAGCCGGCGCGCGCCGTGGCGACGGCCTCACGGACTGCGCGGGCGAAGGAGGCCGCGCCACGAATCACATGGTCCGCGGCGAACGACCCCACCACGACACGCTCCCCGTGACGGCGAGCCAACACGGCGGCGGCGAGGCAGATCGCGGCGGTGGAATCACGCGGCACCGGTTCGGCGAAGATGTCGTTGCCGTCAAGTTGCGGCAGCTGCTCGCGGATGGCCGCGACATGCCGCCAACCCGTACTCACCGTGACATGGCCCCGCCCCGCAACACGTTCCAGCCGGTCGTAGGTGGATTGGATCAGTGTGCGACCCTGGCCAAGCAGGTCGTAGAGGAATTTCGGTTTGGCCTCGCGGCTCAGCGGCCACAGGCGGGTTCCCGTGCCGCCGGCGGGAATCACCGCGTAGAAATCCTGGTTTTCATTCGCTTCCGCGTGCCCGCTCAGCGACTGCGGCTCCTGCCGTTCCGTCGCCACGCCCGGAGTATCTTGCGGTTCACCGTGCTGTGCATTCTGTGCATTCGCGTCGATCATGCTGCTCATGGCTCCATTGTGGCACAAGCGTATGGCACAGGAATGCGGTATAGAAATACTGCGATGCTGATGACGTGTGCTTCCAATCACGAACTTCTGGCATGTTGTGAGGCCGGGGGCGCGATATCCGAAGGAGGAATGTTCGAGGGGACGAAATCCGAGAAGATGGAATGTCGCAGAACGGAATGCACACAGAACGGAGCGCGCACAGAACGGAAAAATCTCAATATCTCGGCGATTTGCACCATGTCATCGAGATTTTCAGAACAAAGTCTCAATATCTCCTCGCGAATCCAGATTTTCCCGATTTATTGAGATTCCGCACTCGGCATCACAGACGGCGAGCGGTCAAGAATCGTTGAAATTCCAGGCTTTTTCACGACTGACCATCATGCTCGACGCATCTAGAAATCTCAATATCTCGTCTAAATTGCCGTTTGCGCGACTTGTTGAGACTTTTTCGAACAATCTCTCAACATCGCGGCTCGAACGGGAGATATTGAGACTTTGGTATGCTGCCCGGGCAATCGGCGTCGGGCGCTCAAGGCGGAATAGATACGGAAACGAATGGTATGAGTCGAAGCACGTCGAGACATCGGAAGTGTATCCCGTGTCCTTGCCGGCCGCAGGGGATGCAACCGAGTTTGCCGTGTGGTCCGGGGAGTTGTCAATCGCGCGTATGCCCGTGAAAGACGAATTGATGATGCGGTTTGATGCGCGGCTTCAGACGCGGTTGACCGTGCCGTTGCCGGATGCGGTTTACGGTTCCGGCGTCGGACCGACCGTTGTGTCGCCGCAGATGAGGGGTATTCGACAAAAAGCCTGAAGCAATGACTGAAACGGCTGGAAAGGCCAAAAGACGGGGAAGCTGAAAGTGCAGGGATCTGAAAGCGCTGGAAAGACCAGAAAGACTGGATAAAAAATGAGGAGGCTCTCAGGCCTCCTCATGATCGTCGTCGTTGTCGCTGTCTTCCGACATAAGTCGGTCGAGCGCGGCGAGCGTCGAATCCATTCTGAGTATTTGCTCAGTCATGGTCTGTCCTTCCTTTCTTGATTGATGATGGTTGGATGCGTCGGGATTATCCGGCGATGCGCATGAATCGCGCAATCATGAATATACCCGCCCGGCGCTTTAGCTGCGTGAATGGAAGGCTGATTTCACGGTAATTTTACGAAATGATTGCGTAACCAACCGGTTGATGACAACGTTTCTATCCTTGTGAATGCCGGCATCCTGTCGGTATGCGAGGATGCGGGTAGAAGCGCAACCGCCATCGTTTGCAGTGGTGATTGGTGAGTGTGTTTCGCTGTGCGCGCAGAGGGATTCGTGGAGTGCGTCGTGTTGAGTGCGTGTGATGCGCTGCAGCAAGCGGATTGCAAGACTGGATGGGTTGCGCGTCCACGACCCCGGAATCGGGACGCGACTCGTGCCGTCTGACCGAAATCGTGGGCAAACTGTGGGCACAACGTGGGCAACACATTGCGTCATGGCGTGCAGTTCCCGTTATCGGCATGATTTTGATTGTGCTTTCAGAGCTTTCGGATGTCGTGCGGTTTGGGGGCTCCACCAATCGTCGTGCCGTTGTGCGTCAGCGTGTTTCGCTTGGAATTCTGCGGTTGCCTGCGGTCTGATACGGCTGGCTTGCCCCGGTGGTACATTGGACAGGTCGCGCGCGTGGCGGAATTGGTAGACGCGCAGGATTTAGGTTCCTGTGACTTTGTCGTGAGGGTTCAAGTCCCTTCGCGCGCACTGGTGTATGTGCCCCGGCATCGGCAGAATGATTGTGATGATTGTGATGATTGTCTTGGGGCTCATACCAAGGGAAATTGGTGCGACAACGCCGTCGATTTTGCAATATCTGGAGGTTCCGGTATAGTAAAGGACTTGTGCGCGAGGAGCGTATGCTTCTCGGGCAACACGCCACTTTAGCTCAGTCGGTAGAGCGGCTCACTCGTAATGAGCAGGTCGACAGTTCGATTCTGTCAAGTGGCTCCGGTACGGCACGTCGTTGGGCGTGCCGTTCTTGTTTTATCCCATTTTCGCATGCAATGGTATCCGCCAAGCCGTGGGAAATGGGTTGCATAACAAAATGTGTGTCTGGCGCGGCGGCACGGTAAGGAGTGTGCCGATCATTGTTTTTTCACCAACTGGTTACGCTGGGCGAGGTGCTAGCGTAACCAGTTTGTGGAGTGATTAGCTGAACCGAGGCATCGGGTTGAGGAACAACGGATCTGTCCGGTGACGAGCATGCGACGGCGTCGGGTGGTACCGCACCGCCGGTATGCCGGGATGAATAAGCGCACGATTAATCACCTCACGACACGCTTACTGCCGTCAGGACTCAGTCACATCATGAGCACCACTTTTTCCTATACGACTGAAAACGCAGCCTACAGCAACGCCTCAGTCACTTATTCCACCACGCCCGCACGCACGCCGCAGCATGCACCCCACCGCACGCCACATCCGAAACAAATCAGCGTCTCCCCACCGCACGACGGACACATCCCGCGCGCCGACGCAGCCGAATCCTATGATGAACAACGTCACCGTCCATCAGGCATCGCAACATCGCAGGGAGGAAAGACGTGCACACACTCATCCAACCGGTCACCCTGCTGCTCATCATCATGGTGGGCTACGCGTTCAAACGCTTCGGACTGTTCGGACCGCGCGATTACCGGGTGTTGCAGACCGCGGAATTCGATCTCATCCTGCCCGGCGCCATCATCTACTCGTTCGCCACACAGCCGCATGACATCCGCCTGCTGTGGATTTCGCTCTTCGGGTTCGCCGCAGCCGCGGTACCACCCATGCTGATTTTCCTGTTCACCCGTCACCGCCCGGTTTCCCAGCGCGCTTTTATCATGCTCAACGGCGCCGGATTCAATGTCGGCTGCTTCTGTTTCCCAGTATTGCAGGCATTTTACGGGTCTGCGGCGTTGGTGCCTGCCGCGATGTTCGACGTCGGCAACTGCATCATGGTTGCCGCGGGGACGAATGTGCTCACCCAGACGCTGCTACATATCGCGCCGGGAATGACGCTCGCCGAGCAGCACGCGGGCGACGCGCCGACGCTGCCCTACCGACGCCCGTCAGACCGGGACGCCAAACGACTCGCCCGGCGCACGTTGGGGCGCCGTATCGTGCGCGGATTCGTCTCATCGGTATCGTTCGACGTGTATATGGTGATGATCGTCCTGATGATCGCGGGCGTCCGCATTCCGTCCGGTATCGCCGATATCGCGCAACCTTTCGCCAACGCGAACTCACTGTGCGCGATGCTCATGGTCGGCATGCTCATGGACGTGCCGGCCGGCCGTGCGGATGTCCGAGCCGTAGCTGAGGTGTTGTTGTGGCGGCTGCCGTGCGGCATCGCGTTCGCCGCAGCCGCTTGGTTCCTGCTGCCGTTCGGTGCCGAGGTCCGGCAGGCGGTCGCGCTGTGCTGTCTCGCCCCGATTGCGGTGTTCTCCACGATGTTCACCGACAAGGTGCTGGGCAATGCGCGGCTTGCCGGGTTCTCGCTCGCGTTGACCGCAGTGGTGTCGTTGACATTGATGACCGTTGCACGGATGGCGCTGCTCGGCTGAGTCGCTTGTGGGCCCCGGAGCGTAATCCCCCTACCGCGTCACCAGTTGCGCGATGGCCGGAACCAGAGCCTTCAATGCCTTGCCGCGGTGCGATATCGCGTTCTTCTCATCCGCGCTCATCTCGGCGGATGTCAGCTCGAGGCCGCCCGACGCCCGGGCAGGCTGATCATCCGGTACGAACAGCGGATCGTAGCCGAAACCGTGCTCCCCGCGCGGCTCGCGGATAATGCGGCCGGGCATCTCGCCGATTTCCACGTGATCGGAGACAATCGGATGCAATCCATCGGCGTCCGCACCCGGCCCGGGCACCGCGAGCGCCGCCGCACAACGGAACCGGGCCGTGCGCTTGTCGTCGGGGATATCAGCGATCTGCTTGAGCAACAGCTCGTTGTTCGCCGCATCATTGCCGTGTTCGCCGGCCCAGCGGGCGGACAGGATGCCGGGGGCCGCGCCCATCACGTCCACAATCAGCCCGGAATCGTCGGCAATCGCGGGCATGCCAGAACGTTGTGCGACGAACCGCGCCTTGAGCAGCGCGTTCTCTTGGAAGGTGACGCCGGTCTCAACCGGGTCGGGCAGACCAAGCGAGCCCGCGGAGACGAGTTCGATCGGCGCGCCAGCGAGGTCTTCTGCGAGAATTCGGCGGATTTCCGCGAGTTTGCCTTCGTTATGCGAGGCGACGACGATGGTGAGTGCCAACGTAATTCCTTTCATCGATTTGGGTTGGGTTGCGCGCGGCGGCGGCCGGATTGGTCGGTCCAGAACCAATCACCCAGAACCAATCGGCTCGAAACCGACCAGTCCGGAACCAATCAGTCCTGGGCGAGCGCCGCAGCCTGGGCGGCTTGCAATTCGCGGTTGCCCTTTTCGGCAAGGTCAAGCAGGATCCCGAGCTCCGCACGCGTGAACGGGCGATGCTCCGCAGTGCCTTGAATCTCAATGAACGCACCGGAACCGGTCATGGCAACGTTCATGTCGGTCATCGCCTTGCTGTCCTCCACATACGGCAGGTCCAGCATCGGCTTGCCGTCGATCACGCCGACAGACACCGCGGACACCGCATCCTTAATCACCTTGTCAGCGGATTTGATGTGCCCGTTCTTCTCTGCCCAGCGCAACGCGTCAACGAGCGCGACGTACGCACCGGTAATCGATGCGGTACGCGTGCCGCCGTCCGCCTGCAGAACATCGCAATCCAACTGGATCTGGTTCTCCCCCAGCGCTTTCATATCGATGACACCGCGCAGGCAACGCCCGATCAGACGGCTGATTTCATGGGTGCGGCCACCAATCTTGCCTTTGACGGATTCACGATCGGTGCGCTCCGAGGTGGCGCGCGGCAGCATCGCGTATTCCGCGGTCACCCAGCCCAGCCCACTGTCCTTGCGCCAACGCGGCACGGACGGCGTGAAGGTCGCCGTGCACATGACGCGCGTATGCCCGCATTCGATGAGCACCGAGCCCTCCGGCGGTTCGGTGAAATGCCGGGTGATGTGCACCGGGCGAAGTTCGTTGACTTTCCGCCCGTCCACGCGGGTGAGGTTCATATCGATCTCCAAAGCGAGCCGCGATTGCGCGTCGTCCTTGGTATCCGTCTCGTTCTCGTTCGCCAAATCCGTCTGTGTCATGTCTGCCTCGCGTTCTTTCATCTGCAATTATCTGCAATGTGCCGGGCCTACCGGCGTATCATCCTTCGTACGCTCTCAACCTAGCACAGCGCAACGCCCGCATGTCCGAGACAGTCACCGAGCGGCACCGCTCACTGCGAGCGCAACAGCGACTTCTCAGGCAGGATCCGGTCAATGAGGAACACGGCGAGCGCGACCAGCAGGAATCCGACGGCGAGTCCCACGATGTTGACGATGAACTGGCTCCACCCCAGCTGCCCCAAATCGATGAAAGTGTACGGGTACGGGTTGCCGCCAACCGACGGGCCCGAATGCGGCCACAACTGCGCGCGAATCACCACAAAGGCGAGATAGATCGGAAAGTAGCCCATCCAGCTGAGCACATAGCTTGGTTTGAACCGCCGGTGCGGGTCGAACAACAGAAAATCAACCACGGCCATGACCGGCGCAATACGATGCAGCATCGTGTTGGTCATGATGCCGAGCACTTGGGGCACGTAATGCGGGTCATCCGGCGGCATGAGCAGGAACGCAACCAGCGCGGTGATGATCGCGTACACCGTCAGGCAGCCTTTGAGCCATGCGGGCGGTTGGATGCCTTTGAGCAGGCTCGCGGCGCCGGACCACAGCATGACGATGCCGAGCATGAACCCGGTTTGGAATGTGAAATACACCCATCGATTGGGAATCGTCCACGCCTCGTATGTGCCGACGAAGCACAGCGCGGCGATTGCCAGACGCCAGACACCCGCAATGAATCTCATACCGTCAGCTTACGCCCGCCCCGCCTCACCGTCGGCACAACCCTCTGCCGACACTCACAACCCCCTCAGCGTCGGCAGAAGCAGAAGCGCAACCCACTACCGACACGGGGAATAAGGTGTGCCGCATCCGGACGCTTCTCTCTACAAACTAGCTACGCTGGCGGCCCGCTTTCCGTAACCAGTTTGTAGAGGGACGGCGTCGGGGGCAGGCACAGACAGCATCGTCTGGGCCTAGCAGTACCCCTCCTCCCACCCGATGACGCTTGCACGGCGAGTGCCGTCGGACTACGCTAACCGGCAACGGACCCAATCACGAGAACATCACGAGAAGGACAAATCATGGTTGATTACTCACCGGCACTGATGACCGACATGTACGAATACACCATGCTGGACGCCGCGCTCAAGGACGGGACCGCAAACCGCCCATGCGTCTTCGAGATCTTCACCCGGCATCTGCCCGCAGGCCGCCGCTACGGTGTGCTCGCCGGCACCGGGCGCATCCTCGACGCGCTTGAACACTTCCATCTTGATGATGACGATCTCGCGTTCCTCGCCGACCGCAAGATCGTGAGCAAGGAGACGCTCGACTGGCTCAAGGACTTCCGCTTCACCGGCTCAATCAAGGGGTATCGCGAAGGCGAGATGTTCTTCCCGAATTCGCCGGTCCTGCAGGTCGAGGGCACATTCGGCGAGTGCACGCTGCTCGAAACCTTGCTGCTGTCCATCCTCAACTATGATTCCGCCGTCGCCTCCGCCGCCTCCCGCATGGTCAGCGCCGCCAAGGATCGCCCCTGCATGGATATGGGCGGCAGGCGCACCAACGAATGGGCCGCGGTCGCCGCAGCGCGCGCAGCGGTCGTCGGCGGCTTCCAAGGCACCGCGAACCTGCTGGCCGCCCAGCTGTACGGTCTCAAAGCCATCGGCACGGCGGCCCACTGCTTCACCCTCGTACATGACAGCGAGCGCGAGGCCTTCGAATCGCAAATCAACGCGCTCGGCAAGAGCACCACGCTGCTGGTCGACACGTACAACATTGAGGAAGCCGTGAAAACCGCCGTCGAAGTCGCCGGCCCCGACCTCGGCGGTGTGCGCATCGATTCGGGCGACCTGGCCGCGATGGCGCAACGCGTGCGCAACGAACTGGATGCCCTGGGCGCGACTTCCACGACCATCACCGTCACCAACGATCTCGACGAATACGCACTCGCCGCGCTGCAGACCGCACCGGTCGACTCCTATGGCGTGGGTACGATGCTCGTCACCGGGTCCGGCGCCCCGACCTGCGCGATGGTCTACAAGCTGACCGAGCGCGAGAACGCGGACGGCATCATGGAGCCGGTCGCCAAGAAATCCAAGGACAAAGCGACCGTGCCCGGGCGTAAACTCGCCTACCGCTCCTATGAGTACAATCTCGCGGATTGCGAACACGTCATTTCCGGTTCCGAAAGCAAGCTGGCCGATTTCCAGGCGCCCGAGGATTGGAAGGATCTGCTCGTGCAGTACGTGGATCATGGCGAAATCAACCATGATTACCAGGGGCATGACGCGATTGTCAACGCACACAACTACCGCGCGAAGGCGTTGGCCGAGCTGCCGATCACCGCGCAAAGCCTGATGAAGGGCGATCCGGCGATCCCGACCGAGACGACGGTGCTGTGACTGTGATTGATGGTTGACCGACGTCATCAGCGCTGCGATGGTGCTGGTAGCGCAATGATTGTCGCCGTTGCTGCGATGCGGTGAACAGGTGACGTCAATCAGCGCATGGTTTTGCATCCATATGCACGATGGGCCGGCTGCGAGGACGTTTCAACGCCCCACAGCCGGCCCATCGCATTCGTCATATTGATATCATTCGCACGCGGGAAGGCATGTCGGCAGGGAACGGGGCTCACTCGCCCCCGTTGCCGGCGCCGCCCATCATCTGCTCATAGATGCGCTTGCATTCCGGGCATACCGGATACTGCGACGGATCATGCTTCGGCACCCAGATCTTGCCGCACAACGCGACCACCGGACGACCGGTCAGGCGCGACTGCTCCATGCGGCGCTTGGAGACATAATGTGCGAAACGGTCCGCGTCGCCGTCATCAGTGCCTTTGAGCTTCTCTTCCGCCTGCGGGCGCTCCAACACCGCCGTGCCGGTCGCGGAATCCGGATTCGACAGCGGGGAGACTGCCTCATCCGCATCGCGTGCGATCAGCCCCGCCACGGAACCCGCAGCGAATCCGGCTGTGGCGCCCGCAGCTCGGCCCGTTGCTATGCCCGCCGCTGAGCCCGATGCCCTGAGCGTATCGAAGGATTCTTCCACGAGCATATTCTTGTTGTCGCTGATGCTTTCTCCGTACCTGTTCATGAGTTTCCGCCTTCCACCGGATTGTCGTCGATGCCACCATCATAGTCACGCGAGATATCCGACGGCGGCGGCACATCGCCGGAAGCGCCCACGGCCCGTCGCCCCCGCCACCTTCTATCGACATTCACGACCCACACAGCGTCGGCAGAAACAGAAGCGCGACCTTCTACCGACGCTCACCAGCCACTCAGCGGCGGCACAACCTTCTACCGACGTTGAGACAGCTGACGCTCCCGGCGGGAAACGCGGTACGCTTGTGCTATGACTATCGCAGTATGCCCCGGCTCGTTCGACCCGGTAACCGCCGGACATCTTGACGTTATCCGACGCTGCTCGCGTTTCTTCACGCAAGTGCATGTGGTCGTAGCCGTCAACGCAGCGAAAACACCGATGTTTTCCGAACACACCCGGGTTGATATCATCCGTCAGGCCCTCGGAGGGACCTGCGACAACGTGACCGTCGCATCCACCGACGGCCTTATCACCGATTATTGCAAGAAAGTGGGCGCAACCGTCATCGTCAAAGGCCTGCGGCAGAACGGCGATTACGAGGCGGAACTCGGCATGGCGCTCGTCAACCGCAAACTCGCCGGCGTGGAAACCCTGTTCCTGCCCGCCGACCCGGTGCTTGAGCACATTTCCAGCTCCGTCGTCAAAGATGTCGCCCGCCATGGTGGCGATGTGACCGGCATGGTCCCCGATTGCGTCATCCCCCTGCTCGAACGGGCGTTGCACGAGGAAGAACAGGGTCAACAAGCCGGGAAATAACCGGTAACACACCGCAGAAAACGATCCCGACACCGCCGGCGTATCGCCTACGATAGAGGAAGACGCAACGATGTGGCAGCAGGACATTGCGGATGCGGCGAGCGCGACCGACCGCACACCGACACTGACAGCCACAGGACACCACAGGTAGCAAGGAGACAGCATGACAGGCGAGGAAGCCAACAACGCCAACGATCCTCAGCACGCAACCGATACCGGCGACGGTCAAACGGGTGCTCCAGCGAGCAATCCGGCAAACGAACCAGTCAGCGCGTCAGCCAGCATGTCAGCAAACGCCCAGACTCCCGCACAACACCAGACCACGCCGCTTTCTGCATCGGCACCATCCGCCGACGCCAGGCAAGACGCACCCGCCGCGGGGGACGACCCGAGCGCCGTCCCCCATGACGGCAACACTCGTACCGCACAAGTCGCAGAACACCCCGAAAACACGAAACCGACGGCGAAACCGGTGTTCTCCCCGTTCGATATGTCTTCCCTGCCGGATTTGCGCGACCCGTCGAGCCGCGGCGGCGCCAACGCGGACACACCCGCGGACGACGACCGCGCAGACGCTTCCACCGGTCGCAATGATGTGCGTGCCAACTCGCGACGCGACCCGCATGCCGCCGATCCGCACGTTCTTGACCCGCACGCCGATCCGGAGGACCAGAGCCGCGCGGAATTCACCACCGTCTACGACATCATCGACTCTCTTGAACAGCAGCTTGACGAGGCAAAAAGCAGCATCTTCACCCCTTCCCAAGTCAGAATCGACCGCGACGCATTCGCAAGCCAACTCGACGAATTGAAAGCCATGCTGCCCGTCCAGCTGGAACGCGCCTCGGCGCTGATGCGCGAAGCGGAACGCCGTCTCGAAAACGCGCAAACCCAAGCGAACGTCGTCGTTTCGTCCGCCCAAAGCCGCGCCGCGGACATCGTGCGGGACGCCCAGGAGCAGGCGCAGTTCCTCGCCGGGCAGGACAACATCACCAATATCGCGAAGCAGAAAGCGCGTGCTATCCTCGACCAGGCACAAACACAAGCCGACAAACTCACCAGCGGCGCCAACCAGTACTGCACCGATGTCATGCAAGGTCTGCAAGACCAGCTCGACAAGCTCAGCCAAGATGTGCGGGGCGGCCTGACAGTACTCGACCAGCGCGAACGCGAAGCGAGCGCACGGCTTGACCACATCCAATCAGACGACTATCCGGAGGCTTGATATGGCACGTCCAGAAGATTCAGCATGGGCAGTATCCGTGGCGCAAGTCGCCTCACGACCGGGGCAAAGCTCCCCCGTGGACGCGGACTTCCCCGCCCCGAGCGGAATCGGCGACGCCATTGTCGGCGTGACCGAAGGTGAACCGATTCATGTGAACGGAGCGTTCGATTCCATCGTGGACGGCCTGGTATTCCACGCCCACATCACCGCCCCCGTCCACGCGGAATGCACCCGCTGCCTCAAACCTCTGCAACACGACTGGGGCACCGACGTCACCGCGTTCTTCCCCTACTCCTACAAGGAAGACGAAACGGACGACGACACCGACATCATCGCCGGAGAAGAGGAATCCGAAGACACCTACCCGCTTAGCCCCGACAGTTGCTTCGCCGATCTCGAGGCCCTGCTGCGCGACACCTTCGCCGAAAGCCTGCCGCTGCAACCGCTGTGCCAGCCCGACTGCAAAGGCTTGTGCCCGCAATGCGGCATCAACCTCAACGAGCACCCCGAACACAAGCACGACACCACGGACATCCGATTCGCGGCACTCGCCGGGCTCAAGGAACAGCTTGAGCGGGAGACGAAGGATCACTGACCGGCGCCATGCCGCTCCGATGGACGTTGTACGAGCTATGCGGTACAATTCTGAACGCTTAAGCTCAATCGTTCGAACGAAATAGAGGATTACACCATGGCACTGCCTAAGTACAAGACCTCGCGCGCCAATACGCATTCGCGTCGCGCGAACTGGAAAGCGTCTGCCGCGCAGACCGTCACCTGCCCGAACTGCGGCGCCCCGACGCTGCCGCACGTGGCTTGCCCGAGCTGCGGCTCCTTCCGCGGCCGCGTCTATCGTGACGCCATCCAGTCCGCCCACACCAAGTGAGCGCTCCGGAGCAGCTGAGGTAATTCAGTAGATCAGAACCCTGCCATCGACGGGTGGCAGGGTTCTGTCGTATCTGCGACGATTCCGTCCGCAGTGCGACCGAGACGTCGCACACCGAGCAGATACCCCCACCCGTCCCCCTTGGTGTGCTGTGCCGAAACCGGCAATATCACGGCCGCCGGTATGATAGTGGTCAGGTCTTGCACAGAAGGAATGCCCGCCAACCGACGAGCAATCCCTGAGGCGCAAGCTATCAAGACATGGACTTCAGGCATCCTGCCGGCTACCACAACGGGGACATCCCCTAATTCGGCCGTCAGCAGAACACCGGAAGCCGCCGAGCCGTCACGCACCACGCATGACGACAGAACAGGACACAGACAGGGGAACCCAGCATGGCTATCAACCGCGACGGCACACCAGAACATCAGCGCCACCACAAGCGCCACCCATCCGGCGCATCGCCCGCAAACCATACCGACGAGATGTCCCAGCAACGACATCATGTCGGCGTTTCCGGACAGGAAGCGGCGAATCAGGCGCCGACCAAGGAACTGCTCGACGCACTCGGCACCACTATCAGCCCCGAGCTTCTCGTCCAGGCGTTGACGCACCGCTCGTTCTCCCATGAGCATCCCGGCGCCCCCAACTATGAGCGGCTCGAGTTCCTCGGCGATGCAGTGCTGGAACTGGTCTCCACGGAGACCTTGTTCAAGGCGCATCCCGACATGACGGAAGGGCAGCTGGCGAAGATGCGGGCCAAGGCGGTGTCCGAGGAATCGTTGTCGGCCATTGCGCGCGACAAACTCCATGTCGGACGATTCATTCTGCTCGGCCACGGCGAATCCGAATCCGGCGGAGCTGATAAAAGTTCCATTCTGTGCGACATCGTTGAATCCCTGATCGGCGCCACTTTCGTCGAACACGGCATCGACGGGGCACGCGAAGTGGTTCACCGGCTGGTGGACGATACGCTCCGGGAAGTCGCCACAGAAGGCCCGGCTTTGGATTGGAAGACCTCGCTGACCGTGCTCGCCCATCACATGGATTTGACCGAGCCGGTGTACCGCATGTCGGTCAGCGGTCCGGAATACGCGCAACAGTTCACCGCCCGGGCCATTCTTCCCGGCGGATATGGCAAGCGCTGGACACTGCCGATCCGTGACGAACATGGCTCAATCGCGCAGGAAGGCGAGGACCCGCTGCTGGGGACCGGTTCGGGGACCAGCAAGCGCAAGGCGCAACTTGCCGCGGCGGAACAGGCGTGGCATACGCTCAAACAACGCGAACGTGACTGCAATCGTATGCGCGCCCATGCAGGCTCCGGCGATACCGCAGATGTTAATGGCAACAACGACGGTAAGGACATCAGCGGCAACGGCAACGCTGACGACAGCACCGCAACCACAGGTACCGACCACGCAACTGACGCCGCCTGACGGCCCATACACGCCACCGTTGCAGGCAGGCGCACAGGTCTCCGCAGGCAACGTGCTGGTCAGCCCCGCAGACAGCCGCAACGCCCTCACCCAGCCGCAACGCCTCTACAGAGATAATCGCCGAACCGTTACCATCATGTGGTCGGTCCGGCGATTATCTCTCCACAGGCGATTACGATAAGACCAATACAACTATCTTGCCTGCCAGACCGCCACAAGCGGGACAGGCGGTACAGGAGCCTCACCGGGTTGCGCCTCACCAGGGGCGACGCCGCAGCGGAGCACCACCAATACACACATGAGAGGGATCATGGCTACACCAACGCCACTTCAGGCATTCAGCGGCGTGCCTAAGGCAACCGCAACGGAGAAACAGTCCATCGTCGACGGTGAGAAAATGACCGGCGCACAGGCGCTGGTCCGTGCACTGGAGGATCTGGGCGTCAAGGACGTATTCGGCATCCCCGGCGGAGCCATCCTGCCTGTTTACAACGCCATCAACCAGCACACCAAGTTCCGCTTCGTGCTGACCCGTCATGAGCAGGCTGCAGGCCATGCGGCAGAAGGATACGCCGTCGCTACCGGCAAGGTCGGCGTGTGCATCGTCACCTCCGGCCCGGGCGCCACGAACGTGGTCACCGCCATCGCGGACGCCAATATGGATTCCATCCCGATGGTCGTCATCACCGGCCAGGTGGGCGTGGGCGCCATCGGTACCGATGCCTTCCAGGAGGCCGATATCGTCGGCATCACCTACCCGGTCGCCAAGCATTCATATCTGGTCACGAATGCGCAGGATGTTCCGCGTGTGCTCGCCGAAGCCTACTACATCGCCGGTTCCGGCCGCCCCGGCCCGGTGGTCGTCGATTTGACGAAGACCGCGCAAAACGGCCAGATGTATTACTCCTGGCCGCAGCGAATGATTCTTCCCGGCTACAACCCCACCACCAAGGCGCATGGCCATGTGCTGTCGGATGCCGCGAAGCTGTTCTCGCAGTCCTACCGCCCGGTGCTGTATGTAGGTGGCGGCGCGGTCCGCTCCAACGCCGGCAAGCAGGTCAAGGAACTCGCCGATCTGACGGGCGCACCAATCGTCACCACGCTTCCCGCACGCGGCATCGTCCCGGATTCCGATCCGAAGGTGCTCGGCATGCTCGGTATGCACGGCACCATCGCCGCGACCGGCGCGGTCCAGCGTTGCGATTTGCTGGTCGCCATCGGTTCGCGATTCTCCGATCGAGTGACCGGCCGGCTCGATTCCTTCGCTCCCGCCGCCCGCGTCATCCACATCGACATCGACCCGGCAGAAATCGGCAAGAACCGTCAGCCCGACGTGCCAATCGTCGGCGACGTGGCCGAAGTGCTTGACGACCTAATCCCCGAAATCAAGCGTCAGCAGGCTATCCACAGCAAGCCGAACCTCAAGCCGTGGTGGGCACAGATCAACGAATGGCGCGAAAAGTATCCGACCACGTACGACGAACCGCAGGACGCCCCCGTGGACGGATCGCTCTCCCCGCAGTGGGTCGTCGAGCAGCTGTCCAAGAACGCCGATCCCGAGACCATCTGGGTCGCGGGCGTCGGCCAGCACCAGATGTGGGCGTCGCAGCTTATCGACTTCGAGCATCCGCATTCGTGGATCTCCTCCGGCGGCCTGGGCACAATGGGCTTCGGCCTGCCCGCCGCGATCGGCGCGAAGGTCGGCTCGCAGCGCGAATTCAACGGCCGCAAGCCGGTGTGGCTTATCGACGGCGACGGCAGCTTCCAGATGACCTCAGAGGAGTTGGCGACCGCCCTGCTCGACCACACGCCGGTCAAGATCGCGATCATCAACAATTCCGTGTACGGCATGGTCCGCCAGTGGCAGACCCTGTTCTTCGACCATCATTATTCGGCGACAAGCCTGAACGACGGTGAGAACCGCGACGATATCGTCGATGTGCCTGATTTCGTGAAGCTGGCGGAGGCTTACGACTGCGTCGGCATGCGCGCATTCACCAAGGATGAGGCGCTTGAGGCGATCAAGAAGGCCAATGCGATCAACGACCGCCCGGTGCTCATCGACTTCCGCGTCTGGAAGGACGCGATGGTGTGGCCGATGGTTCCGGCTGGTGCCTCGAACGACGAGGTCGCCTACCGTCCGGGTGTCCGACCGTTGCTCAGCCCCGCCGCACAGGCGAAGGCCGCAGCCGGCAGCACTGGCAATTCCGTCGCAGCCGCGGACGCGGCGTGAGTCCAGCAAGGAAGGCATCGAGGTTTAGAGGAGTCATCATGGCAAACTATCCCGCATCACAGCCCGGTTCCGAGCGTCACACCCTGTCCGTGCTGGTCGAAAACCGTCCTGGCGTGCTCGCGCGCGTGGCCGGCCTGTTCGCCCGTCGTGCGTTCAACATCAACTCGCTGTCCGTTTCGCCTACGGAACGCCCGGATATCTCCCGCATCACGGTGACGGCCGATGTCGAGGCGGTACCGCTGGAGCAGATTATCAAGCAGCTCAACAAACTGCTGCATGTGCTGAAGATCGTCGAGCTGGATCCGAACAACACGGTCGAACGCGAACTTGTGCTCATCAAGGTCAGCGCCGACGAATCCAACCGTTCCGACGTGCTCGAGATTGTGCGTCTGTTCCGTGTGCGCGTGGTCGACGTGAACCCGGAGTCGCTGACCATCGAAGCGACCGGCGCGGAAGGTAAGATTGACGCGCTGCTCGGTCTGCTTGAGCATTACGGCGTGATTGAGCTGGTCCGTTCCGGCGCGGTCGCGGTGACCCGCGGTCCGAAGGCGCTGAGCGAGAAGGTCATCGGTTCGGAGATTACCGGCCGCTGATTATCAGCGATTTGTGCGAAGTGTACGAGCCGTACGCTTGCCTATGAAACAGCCCCGTGAAACCCAAGGCTTCACGGGGCTGTTTCATAGGCAAGCGAGATTGGCTGCTTCAAAGGTCGCCCGCCTGGCAGATGTCCGTCTGGCAGGCGGTCGCCTGTCCACCAAACGATTGGCGTGCAGCATCTGAACTGGATGACTGTCCAGCTCAGATGTCATTTGCCCGCCGGTCAGCCTTCCAACTCTTCGGATAGTTCCAGCCATTCGGCTTCAAGCGAGTCCTTCTCGTCCGTCACTGCGTTGAGCTGCGTGTTGAGCTCGTTGAGTCCGGCGAAATCACTGGGATCATGCGCGGCCATCTTCGCCTCGATATCAGCGCGGTTTTCCTCGAGTTTCGCCAGTTTGCGCTCGATGGCGGACACCCGCTTGGACACCTGGTGGAATTCCTTGCCGCCCAGCTTATGCGTCTGGGGCTTGGCTTGGTCGGTGTCCGGCTGCTTGCCGTCATCCGAGGCGGCGGAGCCACCCTTGGTACCAGTGCCGCCCTTCCGGTCATCGCCGGTGCCGAGAATAGCCGACCAATCGCCGTCTTTCCTGGCCTGTTCGACCATATCAAGGTAGTCGCCAACGCCGCCGGGCAGATGCCTGACTTTGCCGCCAATCAACGCGAACTGCTCGTCGGTGACGCGTTCCAGCAAGTACCGATCGTGCGATACGACGATCAGCGTGCCCGGCCAGGTGTCAAGCAAATCCTCCATCACCGCGAGCATGTCGGTGTCCAAGTCGTTGCCCGGCTCGTCGAGGATGAGAACATTGGGCTCGTCAAGCAGGATTAGCAACAGCTGCATCCGGCGTTTCTGGCCGCCTGACAGGTCCCTGATCGGTGTCATGAGCTGGGCTGACGAAAAGCCGAGCCGTTCCATAAGCTGGGCAGGAGTGACTTCCTTGCCGTCGACGATATAGCTTGGCTTGTATCGGCTGAGCACTTCCTTGATCTTGTATTTGCCGAGTTTCTCCAGCTCGTCGAGCCGCTGCGAAAGTACCGCGAATTTCACGGTTTTGCCGATATTCACGTGCCCGCACGTCGGGGTGAGGGTGCCGTCGATGATCCTGAGCAGCGTGGATTTGCCGGCGCCATTGGCACCGACGATGCCGAATCGGTCGCCTGGGCCGATCAGCCAGGTCACATCATCAAGGATTTTGCGCCCGGATACGGTCACCGTGCGTGCGGCGGCGGTATCAGCGGCCGGCATCCCGTCCGCATCGCTTGCCTCGGACACATGAGCGGAAGCCTCGCGCTCCCCTGTGCCGGGAATCGGCGCATCCGGGTCGACGGACAGCTGGACCGAACCGGTGACAATCGGCTCGGCATACAGCGGCGGAACCACGTCCACACGCCCGGATGCCGCGGTGACGGCGGCAGCATCGGCATCAAGTCGACGCTCGTCATCCTGCGAATAAATCTGCGTCACATCAATCAGATCGACGACCTGTTTGCCCAGCCGGGATGTCGCCATCTGTTTCAATTCCAACGTGTTGCGCATCGGCGGCACATCGGCGATCAGTTCGCGTGCCTGTTTCACGTGAAACTTCTGTTTGGTCGAACGCGCCCTCGCGCCACGGGACAACCATGCGAGCTCCTTGCGGGCGAGATTGCGTCGGCGTTCCTCACGCACATCGGCCTGACGGTCACGTTCCACGCGTTGTAGCACGTACGCGCTGTACCCGCCTTCGAAGGGGTCGATCAGCCCGTCGTGCACTTCCCACATCGATTCGCACACCTCGTCAAGGAACCACCGGTCGTGGGTGACCAGCAGCAGCGCACCCTGACCGGACGCCCAACGGTTCTTCAGGTGTTCGGCAAGCCAGTGAATCGTCACGACGTCAAGATGGTTGGTCGGCTCGTCCAACGCGAGGATATCCCAGTCCTTGAGCAGCAGACGGGCCAGATCGGCGCGACGGCGCTGGCCGCCGGACAGCGAGCCGACTTTGGCGTCAAGGCTCATGCCTCCGAGCAGCGCCTCAACGATTTCGCGCGATGACGTGTCGGACGCCCATTCGTAGTCTTCGCGCCCCTCGAGCGCCGCCTCGCGCAGCGTCGCGTTGTCGTCCAGCGGATCACGTTGCCTGAGCATGCCGAAGGTCAGCCCGTTGCGCGTGATTACACGGCCGGAATCGGGCTGCTGCTCCCCGGAAAATAGGCGCAACAACGTGGATTTGCCGTCGCCGTTGCGTCCAACGATACCGATGCGGTCGCCCTCAAACACCCCTTGCGTGACATCGGTGAAGATGGTTTTCGTGGCGAACGAAAGCGAAACGTGTTCCAGTCCAAGATCATAAGTCGGCATAATGCCCCCATGGTATCGCCCGGCATAGGCACGCCCGGACAGACGAGTCCGACCGCCGAGGGCACGGCAGCGGCATCAGCGTCCGCGCAACGTGCGGATATACGTGTCGCAACGCGCCGCGAACCCGGAGAAGACCTGGTCGGCCAAAGGCTGCAGCTGCGGGTCGTATTCGGCGAAATCATCGCGGATCTTGGCAATCTGCGACTTCTTCATCCCCTCGACCATGGCCGGTTCGGCGAGCCATTCGTCAAGCAGCGTGGCCGTGACCTCCAGATGGAACTGCAAGCCCAAGGCCGAGCCCGCCCGGAACGCCTGGTTTTTCGTATTCGCCGACCGGGCGAGCAGCTGGGCGCCCTCCGGCAGACCGACCACGTCGTTGTGCCAGTGCAGAACGTTGAGTTCCTTGCTCCACATGGAGAAGTAATCATGCTTGTCAACGCGCTTGATCGGAGCGAAACCGATTTCCGGCTCCTTGCCGTGGCTGAGCTTCGCGCCCAGCGCCCCGGCGATGATCTGATGGCCTAGGCAGATGCCGAGCACCGGCTTGCCGACGCTGATCGCGGCTCGCGCGAGCTTCTCCTCCGCCTTCAGACCCGGGTATTTGTCATAGTCCTGGGCGCCCATGGGCCCACCCATGATCACCACGCCTGCGAGCTCCTTGAAATCCGGCAGGTCGGGCTTCTTTTCCTTGACGATGTTGACGGTCTGCGTCGGGATTTGCAAGTCCTCAAGGCTATCCAAAATACGCCCTGGCTTCTCCCACGGGACATGCTGCACGATAAGCACTTCTGGTTGCGTCATACACACCATTGTGGCATTGCCTATGTAAACATGCGGACACCCGGCCGATTTTGTCTGGCAAATCGAATACGCTCATGGGTATGGGAAACGTCGAAAAACCGCAGAATTCCAACATTTCCGGCGCACATGAGCTCGCTGGAGCCGCCGCCGGGCTGAATCTGTACGACACCGCCTCGCATGCCGTGTCGCCGTTCAGGCCGATCCGTCCCGGCCATGTGGGGATCTACGTGTGTGGTGCGACGGTGCAAAGCTCCCCGCATATCGGGCATATCCGCGCCGCCGTCGCCTTCGACATCGTCCGCCGCTGGATGTTGCGTCTGGGCTATGACGTGACTTTCGTGCGCAACGTGACCGATATCGACGACAAGATCCTTGATAAGGCCGCCGCCGCAGGCCAGCAGTGGTGGGCGCGCGCGTATTACTACGAGCGTGAGTTCACCCGCGCCTACGATACGCTCGGCGTGCTGCCGCCTACAGTCGAGCCGCGTGCGACCGGGCATATCCCCGACATGGTCGAGCTCATCGAGCGGATTATCCGCAACGGGCACGCCTACGTGGTGAAGGACGCCGACGGCAACCCGACCGGCAACGTGTATTTCGATGTGGCAAGCTGGCCGCACTACGGCGAATTGACGCATCAGAAGCAGGGCGCCGTCGAGACGGATGAGGCCGCGGAGGTCGCCGACCGCATGGGTCCGAGCGTGGATGCAGCGGGCAACGACAAATACAACCCCATTGACCCGGCCGATGCCTCCCCCGACAAGCATGATCCCCGTGATTTCGCACTGTGGAAGGCGCCGAAGGCCACCGATCCGCAGGATGCGCGCTGGGCGACCCCGTTCGGCGTGGGGCGTCCCGGCTGGCATATCGAGTGCTCCGCGATGAGCCACCGGTATCTGGGCGAGGCGTTTGACATCCATGGCGGCGGGCTCGATCTGCGCTTCCCACACCATGAGAACGAGATGGCACAGACCCGCGCGGCCGGCTGGAATTCCGCGGCCCGCTGGATGCATTCGGCGTGGGTGACCGCCAAGGGCGAGAAAATGTCCAAATCATTGGGCAACGGACTGTCCGTGCCGGCTGTGCTCGCCGAGCACAGCGCGTGGGTGGTGCGCTACGCGCTCGGATCCGTGCAATACCGGTCAATGCTTGAATGGTCCGACCAGACGCTCACCGAAGCGCAGGCCGCATTTGAGCGCGTGAGCAACTTCATCGAACGCGCCGGCGCCGCCATCGGCGGTCAGCCGTCCCGTGAGGAAATCACCGCGGTGGGCGCTGATCAGCTGCCTGCTGATTTTGTCAACGCGATGAACGACGACATCAACGTGTCCGGTGCCATCGCAGCTGTCTTCAACACGATTCGCTCCGGCAACACGCTGTTGTCGCAGGTTGAGGACCATGCCGATGACGTGGTGCAGGCACGGGTGCGCGAGGCGTTGGTGTCCGTACGCGCGATGCTCGATACGCTCGGGCTCGATCCGCTGGCTGAACCGTGGGCCGGTGCCGAAGACGGCGGGGATTCCAAGGCCACTGACGCGCTCGACGCTTTGGTTTCCGAGCAGCTTCAGGCCCGTCAGGCCGCGCGCGCCGCGAAGGATTTCGCGAAGGCCGACGCGATTCGCGACGTGCTTGCGGCGGTCGGTATCGCCATCGAGGACACGCCGTCCGGCTCGACCTGGTCGCTCAAGTGACGCAAATGGCGTAAGCAGCACAGTGAAGCAACGATGCGAACGGCGCAGGATTCCGAGCGACTCGGTTCCTGCGCCGTTTGGATTCCTGCGCCGTTTGGATTCCTGCGGCGTTAGGGTTCCTACGAGGTTTGAGGTCCTACGAGGTTAGGGTCCACGGCGTTAGGAATCCCAATCGCGCAAAGTCATGACTGTCCATCTCCCCAAACTGTCTACGCTAACGAGAGCCCACGCGTAACCAGTTTGTGTATGCAAGCTTCTACCAACGCTCAGCTACCCGTCAGCGTCGGTAGAAGCAGAACCACAACCCATTACCGACGCTCACACCGGTCCCAGCATCGGCAGAAACAGGAGGTGCGCGGGTGGCGGTTTTTCCCGCATCACGGCTAGACTGGAATGCATTATGGCAGCATTTAGTTCTTTGACAGACCGGCTCTCGAATGCCTTCAAGCATTTGAAGAGCAAGGGCAAGCTTTCCGAAGCGGATATCGACGGCACCATCCGCGAAATCCGCCGTGCGCTTCTCGACGCCGACGTGTCGCTTGAAGTCGTGCGTTCCTTCACCGGCCGCGTGCGTGAACGCGCGCTCGGCGAGGAAGTATCGCAGGCGCTGAATCCGGCACAGCAGGTCGTGAAAATCGTCAACGAGGAGTTGACCGCGATTCTCGGTGCCGGCGTCGACCGTCCGCTGAATTTCGCGAAGAACCCGCCGACGATCATCATGCTCGCCGGCCTTCAGGGCGCCGGTAAGACCACGCTCGCCGGCAAGCTCGGTTACTGGCTGAAAGACGCCGGTCACACCCCGCTGCTGGTCGCCGCTGATTTGCAGCGTCCGAACGCGGTCACCCAGTTGCAGGTCGTCGGCGAACGCGCCGGCGTACCGGTGTACGCGCCCGAGAAGGGTGTGCAGTCCGACGGCGGCGAGGCGGTCGCAGCACCCGGCCAGACCACGGGCGACCCGGTGAAGGTTGCGCGCGATTCCATCGAATTCGCCAAGCGCAAGCTGTACGACGTCGTCATCATCGATACCGCCGGCCGTTTGGGCGTTGACGAAGAGCTCATGAAGCAGGCGCGCGACATCCGCGACGCCGTGCATCCCAATGAAATCCTGTTCGTCATCGACGCGATGATTGGCCAGGATGCGGTCAAGACCGCGAAGGCCTTCGACGAAGGCGTGGACTTCACCGGCGTGGTCCTGTCCAAGCTCGATGGCGACGCCCGCGGTGGTGCCGCCCTGTCGGTCGCAAGCGTGACCGGCAAGCCGATCCTGTTTGCCTCAACCGGCGAGGGACTCAAGGATTTCGAGGTCTTCCACCCCGATCGCATGGCGTCCCGCATCCTCGATATGGGCGATATCCTCACGCTTATCGAACAGGCGCAGAAGCAGTTCGACGAGGAGCAGGCCCGCGAGGCGGCATCCAAGATGTCCGAAGGCACCTTCGGGCTTGACGACTTCTTAGAGCAGTTGCAGCAGGTGCGCAAACTCGGCCCGATGAAGAACCTGCTCGGCATGATTCCGGGCATGGCGGCCCATCGTCAGGCGCTGGAGCAGCTCGACGAGCATGAAATCGACCGCACCGAGGCGATTATCCGCTCGATGACGCCTGAGGAGCGTCGCAACCCGAAGATCATCGACGGCTCTCGCCGCGCCCGCATCGCCTATGGTTCCGGCAATACCGTGTCTGCGGTCAATGGTCTGCTGGAGCGCTTCGAGCAGGCATCCAAGATGATGCGCCGCATGACTAACCGTGCCGGTATGGGTGGTATCCCCGGATTCGGCGGCCCCGGCGGCGGCAAGAAGAACAAGAAGGGCGGCAAGAAGAAGAAAGGCTCGAAGTCCGGCAATCCGATGAAGCGCGAAGCCGAAGAGAAGGCATTGCGTCAACGGCTCGCTGGCGGCGGCAAGAGCTCCGGCGGTTCCGCATTCGCCAAGAAGCCACAGAACCCCGCACTTCCTGCCGGATTGCAGGAGATGATGGGCGAGAACGGCATGCCTGATCTGCCGCCGAATCTCGGCAATGGATTGGGCGATCTGCTCGGCTGAAGCCACGCCGATTCAGGTTCATGGCCGTCCGGCGGCGGCGTCAATGATTGAATCAGTCAGTTGAATCAGCAAATCTCATGAGGCCCGCAAGCGTTCGCGATGCTTGCGGGCCTCATCACATCATCTCCACTATAATGCCCATCACAGGTTAGGTGAACTGTACAGACGTGAATGGAGCGAACGCGAATGGCTGTGGTATTGACGATAATCGCCGTCCTGTTGCTGCTGTGGTGGTTGCTGCGCTTTGTGCCTGCGGGTGTGGAAGCGCATATGCCAATGCCGTACAGCACCGCGCTTGACCGGCATCTGTGGGTGCCGGCGGTCATCGGCGCGGTCTGGTCGGCGGCGCTCGGCTGCTGGTGGGGTGCGGCGCTGTATGCGTTGCTGCTCGTTCTGGTGATTGCGGGCGAATCCCCGTATTATCGGCATCTGTTCGGCAGAACTGCCAACACGTCGCAGGCAACGGCGAACACCGCGGCCGATGGAACCGGCCATTCGGGAGCCTCTGCCGACGGTGTCATCCGCGCGATGACGCTCAACTGCCGCTATGGACGTGCCGATGCCGAGAACATCGTGCGGCTGGTCCGGGAGCGGCACATCGATGTGCTTGCGCTTGAAGAACTCACTGACGAGCTCGTCGAACGACTCTCGCACGCGGGCTTGAACACGCTGCTGCCCTACTGCCAGCAGGGCGCGCAGCATGCCGGAGACAACGGCGGGTTCAACGCGATCTGGTCACGCGCCGAACCGGTCGGGCGGATTGCGACGTTCCTGAATATTCATGCGGCGGATGTTCCCGCCATCACCATCGATGCGGACGCCGGCGACACACCGGGCGCTCCAAGCAATCCGGGACGCCAAGTCACATTCGCCGCCGCACACACGAAATCGCCGATGCGCGGGTGCCGGGAATGGTCGTACGGCGTGCGGGCGCTGGATGCCATCGCGACCAGTCCGGAACCTGTGGTCGTACTCGGGGATCTGAACGCCTGCCTTGACCACCGGTGCCTGCGTGATGTACTTGCCGCCGGAGTGCATGACGCGAGCCTTGATGTTGCGCATGGCCCGACCCTGACGTTTCCCTCTTGGACGCCGTGGCCGCGTATTGAACTCGACCATGCGTTGGCGAACAGCGGTGTGGTCTTCCATTCGGCGCAAGCCATCACCGTGCGCGATACCGATCATCGGGCGCTGCTCGTCACCTTGAGTGTGCGGTAACCTCCCTCCCCTCCACAAACTGTCTACGCAAACAGGAGCCTTAGCGTAGATAGTTTGTGGGAGAGGAGATGGCACTGCGCACGACACGCCGAAACATCGTGGGGTTTGCGCTATACTTGTTCAGTTATTCATGGGTGCGGAGCCCTCTCTTTCCGCAGTCATGAGGAACACGTGGGTTCGGTTTCCGTGCCCCACACAGAAGCTGTAACCCGCATTATCAATACAAGGAGAGCCATTTTGGCAACCAAGATTCGTCTGAAGCGCATGGGCAAGAAGTTCTACGCGTTCTACCGCGTAGTAATCATGGATTCGCGCAATAAGCGCGACGGCCGCTCCATCGAGGAGATCGGCATCTATGATCCGAACAAGCAGCCTTCGCTTATCCAGATTGACTCCGAGCGCGCTCAGTACTGGCTGGGTGTCGGCGCGCAGCCGTCCGAGCCTGTGCTCAAGCTGCTGAAGATCACCGGTGACTGGCAGAAGTTCAAGGGCATTGAGGGCGCCGAAGGCACCCTGAAGACCCCGGAAGCCGGTCCTGACGCCGCCGCTCGTGTCGAGGCCGCTGAAGCCCAGGCACAGAAGCTGAAGGCCGCCAAGTCCGAAGCTGAGGCCAAGGCCAAGGCTGAGGCCGAAGCCGCCGCCGAGGCTGAGAAGGCCGAGGAGACCGCTGAAGCACCGGCCGAGGAAAAGGCTGAGTGACATGCTCGCCCAAGCTGTTGAACACCTCATCAAGAACATCGTGGATTTCCCGGACGACGTTTCGGTCAAATCCCACGAGAACGCGCGCGGCGAACTGCTGCGCGTGCGCGTGAACCCTGAGGACATCGGCCGTGTCATCGGTCGCAAGGGCCGTACGGCCAATGCGATTCGCACGGTCGTGCAGGCCATCGCCGACCACAAAGTGCGTGTCGACATCATGGACGTACGCAGGTGAGCGAGAGCGTGGTGCATCAGCAACACTCCGACGACCCTCAGCAGCGCGAACTGCTGAGGGTCTGTCGTATCGGCCGCGCTCAAGGGCTCAAAGGCGAAGTCACCGTGCAGGTGTTCACCGACGAGCCTGACTACCGGTTCGAACCGGGTTCCCTGCTCTATACGCGTGACAGCGAACAGGAGTTCGAGGTCGCGCATTCGCGGACCTTCAAGAACCGTTGGATTATCCATTTCGAAGGTGTCGACGACCGTGACGCCGCCGAAGCCCTCAACGGCACCGTCCTGTACGGCGAAGCCGACGATCCGGAGGACATGCTCGAAGAGGACGCATGGTATCCGAAGGATCTCTTGGGGCTGGAAGCCCGGTTCGCCGAGGACAACATGCTCGGCGCGCCAGCCGGACAGAAGGTCGGCAAAGTCGTGGACGTCATCGAAGGCGCCCAATACCTGCTCAAAATCCGCCTCGCCAAGCCGGTGGACGGCGAAACCAGCACGCTGGTGCCGTTCGTCGACCAGCTGGTGTCGGATATCGACCTCGAGAACGGGTATTTGACGCTCGACCCGCCGGGAGGGCTGATTCCCGGCTGGTGACCGCCTTGTGACTGGCTGACGATCTGCGTCCGGCGCATGACGCCCGATGATATCGACATCTCGTCATCATCACTGTCACGCGACATCAAGAGACCAGAACACGTGAGGGGTGTGCGTTCCAAACCGGGCGCACACCCCTCACGTCGTCTGGCCCGCCCGACGGATACCGTCCGCGAATCGTCGGCATCGGTACCGTTGAGCACGCGGCGGCGGTATTCCCGCGTCTTGGGACGGCGGGCCGGTACAGTGGTGGGCATGCAGATCGATATCGTTTCCGTATTCCCCGAATACTTCGACGTGCTGAACCTAAGCCTGTTCGGCAAAGCGCAAAGCAAGGGGCTCGTCAGTGTCCACGCCCACAATCTGCGCGATTGGACGCATGACGTGCATCATTCCGTGGACGATACCCCGGTCGGCGGCGGCGCCGGCATGGTCATGAAACCGGAGGTCTGGGCGGAATGCCTGGACGATCTGCTCGGGCTGGAACCGCGCGAAATGAACGCCGATGGCGAGAGCGACAGCAATAGTAATTCCGGCGCGGGCATCCCTGACGGCGCTGATGTCACAGCTACGACGAGCGCTGCAGCGGGCGAATCCCCGAGCAACGGCACCGGCGACGCGGAACATCAGCCTGCATCCGACAGTGCATCGGCAGATACGGTACCCGACAGCGATTCGCAGGCTCCCACCCACAATCTCGATACCGTGCTGATCTTCCCCAATCCTTCCGCTCCCCTGTTCACCCAACGCGACGCGACCGAACTGAGTCACGCCAAACGGTTGGTGTTCGGCTGCGGGCGCTACGAAGGCTATGACGCGCGTATTCCGGCATACTATCGGGCGCAGGGCGTGGATGTACGCGAATATTCGATCGGTGATTATGTGCTCAACGGCGGCGAGGTCGCGGTATCGGTGATGTTGGAGGCGATTACGCGCCTGCTGCCCGGGTTCATGGGAAACCCGGAGTCCATTGTGGAGGAATCGTATACGGGCTCCGAGGCGCTGCTCGAGCATCGGCAGTACACGCGGCCGGCGGTGTGGCGCGGAATGGGCGTGCCTGACGTGCTGCTCTCCGGCGATCACGGGAAAGTCAACCGCTTCCGCCGCGATGAGGCGTTGGCGCGCACCGATGCGATTCGGCCTGATTTGATCGAACAGTTGGATTGTGCGCAGCTGAGCAAGGTCGACCGTAAAACACTGATGGCGCTCGGCTGGGAGGTTTCGGCAGAGCATCCGCGGCGGCTGAATCGGGAGTAAACAGCCGAGCGGCTAGGCGATTGGGCATGTCGTCCGTCGCATTCTGGACGTTCCGGCGTTCCAGATGTGCTGCGTATCCCCCGCACCACACATATCCGGGATATGACGAAGGCCTGCCGGAATCACTCCCGACAGGCCGCAAGTCAGCTGTAGGTTAGCTGTAGATTCACCGCATGCTACCAGAGCTCAGCCGCGACACCGCGTCACAGGCCACGTACCTGGACCTGCTCGTCCAGCGGCATATGCTCACGCGGGCCGGCGGGCGCGGTGACCTCGCCGAACGGCATCTGCGCGACCAGCTTCCAATTCTCGGGAATGCCGAAGGCCTCACGGACTGCGTCATCAATCAGCGGGTTGTAATGCTGCAGGTTCGCACCGATACCCGCCTCGGCGAGCGCTGACCAGATGGCGAACTGGAGCATGCCGTTCGCCTGCTGCGCCCACACCGGGAAGTTCGCCGCGTAGGAGGGGAACTGCTCCTGCAAGTTCGTGGTGACGGTGGTGTCATCGAAGTACAGCACCGTGCCGTGCGCGGCGTCGAAACCGGCGATCTTCTGCTCGGTGGCGGCGAACGCGGTATCGTCCTTGACCACGGCGCGCAGGGCGTCGTGCACAATCGTCCACAGGCGGTGATGTTCCGCGCCGAACAGCACGATGACGCGCTGCGGCTGGGAGTTGAAAGCGCTGGGAACCTCGCCGGCGACCGAGCGGACAAGATCGACGATTTCGACGTCCGGCAGCGCGGCCGCGTCAGACAGCGCATACTGCGAACGACGGGTGGAAATCGCGGAAACAAAAGCGGACATAGTGCCTCCCAAAGTGGCGGTTGCGGAGTTGCGGAATGTTCCGGTCATCCGGGTTTTCGGTGATACAAATGATATGGTTCAGCGGACTGCTGCCGAGGATAGATGATGCGCGTACCGTTGCAACGGGCCTATCATCCGTCCTGCTGGTTTTACGGTACATGTCGGACCGGTTCGACACCCGTGTTTTCTCTGACAGAATATGTGGGCGACGTCACACGCACGCCAGTGACCGGAGCACGGGTAGAGTGGTCAGTATGCGCGTGATTGCAGGACGATTCAAGGGCATGGCGTTGGCCACACCGAAGCCGGGGACCCGACCGACCACCGACCGCACCAAAGAGGCGGTGTTCTCCCATCTCGACTCGTGGAATCTGGTGCGGGGAGCCAATGTACTGGACCTGTTCGCCGGGACAGGAGCGCTCGGTATCGAAGCGCTGTCGCGCGGAGCACGGTCGTTGGTGGCTGTGGAGTCCGCCGGGCCCGCCGCGGCGCTCATCAACGGCACGTTCGCCCAGCTCAAGCGTTCCAAGGCGTGGCGTCCCGAATTGTCCGCACGGGTGATGAGACGGCGCGCTGAGGTGTTCGTTGACTCGTATCATGGCGCGCCGTTTGACTTGGTGTTCATCGACCCGCCGTACGCGTATGCGACCGAGGAATGCAACGCACTGTTGGATGCTCTCGCGCAGGGAGCGACGACAGGCCCGGACACAATGATCGTAGTCGAGCGGTCTGTGCGGTCTGATGCGCTCACTCCACCGGCGGGATGGCATGAGGCTGACGCGCGTACATACGGCGAAACCGCGGTCATCTATCTTGAGCCGTCGGCAAAAACAGAACCATAACCCTCTACCGGCGCTCAGCCACCCGCCAGCGTCGGCGGAAACAGAGAGTCAGCTGCTAATGAGGTGGGATTCGTTGCCGCGCGTGAAATCGAGGACCGCTCCGGCGAGCTGCACCTCGTGGTCGAGCCCCGGATCATCCGCGAGCACCTGCTCAGCGCGGGCACGGGCATCCGCAATCATCTTCGCATCCTTGACCACACGCAGCAGCTTAAGGCCCGATTTTCCGCCGGATTGCGCATCGCCCAGCACATCGCCGGCGCCGCGCAACTCCAAATCCGCCTGCGCGATTTCCGCGCCATCAAGCGAACCCTGAATCACAGCCAGCCGCTGTTCGGCGATACTGCCCGGTTCCGCCCGGGACACGAGAAACGCCCACGAATCCGTGCCGCCGCGCCCGACACGCCCACGCAGCTGATGCAGCTGTGACAAGCCGAATCGGTCCGCATCGAAAATCACGATACAACTGGCCTGCGGAACGTCCACACCCACCTCAATCACCGTGGTCGCCACGAGGGCCGGAGTGACGCCGGCCGCGAAATCAGCCATCACCTGTTGCTTGGTCGCATCATCATCTCGCCCGGTCAAGGTCGCGAACCGCACCCCTTGAAATTGCGGGAGTGCTTCAAGCCGCGCGGCGATTTCGCTGACCGCATGCAGCGGGGGCTTGGGTTGGGCGGACGACGACCCGCCGGAGCCATCCCCCGAGCCGGAGGCATCGTCCGGCTCTTCGAACAGTTCGGCATCCTGACCGGCCTGGTCGTCGCTCTCATCCTCGTCGATGCGCGCACAGACGATGTACGCGCGCTCCCCCGCGTCAATCCTGCGGCGAATGTGCCGGAACATATTCGCCATAGTCGGGCCGTCAGCCTCGGGAATCACGAAGGTGCGGATCGGCTTGCGACCGCCCGGCAGCTCCGTCAGCCACGACAAATCAAGGCTGCCGAACCATGTCATCGCGGCCGTGCGAGGAATCGGCGTGGCCGTCATAACCAGCAGATGCGGGATCTTCTCACCGCGTTGCAGCAAGGTTTCGCGCTGTTCGACGCCGAATCGGTGCTGCTCGTCGATAACCGCAAGAGCAAGATTCGGCGCTTGGAATGTCCTCGAGAACGCGGCGTGCGTGGCAATGATGATGCCCGGCTCGCCGCTCGCCGCCGCCGCGAGCGCTTTGCGACGTGCCGCAAGCTTCATGCCGCCGGTGACCAGCGTGACCGGAATGTCAAGTCCCGCCTTGCTGACCATGCCGCCGATGGTTTCGGCGTGTTGCTCGGCAAGCACCTGCGTGGGGGCGACAAGCACCGCTTGATAGCCCGATCCGACGGCTTGCAGCATCGCGACGAGCGCGACCACGGTTTTACCGGAGCCGACTTCGCCTTGCAGCAGGCGCTGCATCGGGTAGTCGCGGCCCATGTCTTGGACGATGTCGTCGATGACGCTGGCCTGCCCGCCGGTCAGGGTGAAGGGGAGCGAATCGATGAAAGTTTCGCGCATGTCGCCGTCAGTGCAGGGGAAGGTCTCGGCTTTGCGCGCTTGCTCGCGTTCTTGCAGGACGGCGGTCTGCGAGATGAACGCTTCCTCATATCGCAAGGTGTGAAGGGCCTGCCGGAACGAGTCCACCGAATCAGGTTCATGTATGGCAAGGAAGGCTTCGGCCCGATGCATCAGGCCGCATGCTTCACGCACGCTCTCGGGCAGGATGTCAGGAATGGCGCGACACAAGGCGGCAGTAGGGATTTTGGGGGATGTCTCTATGCCGTCGGGGGCTGGCGAGAGGGAAGATGCGCGGGATAGTGACGGTGCGGATTCTTGGGGTTCCGCGGGTTCCGGTGATATTGCGGTTGTGCCGGTCGTTCCGTGTGTTCCGGATTGTGTGGATTGCGCGGTTCTTTCGGATTGCGCGGTAGACAGCTCGGCTTCGTCATCGTCTCCGGCAGCGAGCGCATGCAACACGGTGACGATGGAATCGTGGATATGCTCGCTGGAAATACGGGAATTGGCGTGGTAAACCGGGCGCGGACGGCAGACGCGCCGCAACGCGTCATCGATGCTGTCAGCGTCGAAACGCAGGCCACGGGCGGATTCCTGCGATGCGGTTGGGGTGGGCGGAACGGTGAGCACTTCTGGGTGGGTGAACTGTGGCATGCCGTCGTATTCGCTGGGTGTACCGCACACGACCACCGATGCGCCGGCGTGTAGTCGGGCGCTGAGCCAATTGACGTACTGCTGCTTGTAGGAGAAGAACACGAGTGCGGTGACGGAGCCGGGCACGTGGCGTTGGGCGGCGAACGCGGAATCGTCGACCATGGCTTGGACCCGGTAGCCGCGACGGGCGTTCATCTGCATCACGCGAACATCGCGCACAACACCGGCGAAAGCCATCGGCTCGCCGATTCGGCCTTCTCGCACCGCCCGCAGGGGCACTGGATCAGTGACCCGGAACGGGTAATACGTCAGGACGTCCGCGCACGTGACCAAGCCAAGGCCTTTCAGCGCGCTGACCCGACGACGATTGGTCAACAGCTTGGCTAGCGGGGTGGTCAGTGAAACGGTCATACCTCTTATTGTCCCACATCAGGTTCCGTGCAGCGGGAGGGCGACGGAACTCACCTGTCGTGCGATGACAGGGTCGCACAGCAGGCAGATAGTCCCCACCACCCGCCGATAACCGTCGACACCCTGTCACAGTGTGACAACGCAGTCGCACAGCAGACAGATAGTCCCGACTTCTCGGGGCGAGCCAACGACAATCCCAACGCCGTGCGACACCCCAGTCGCACCACAGACAGATAGCCCCCACCAGCCATCGGAAACCGTCGGTATCTCACCGCCGCGCGACAGCCCAATCTCACAGCAGGCAGATAGGCATGTAGGAATCACAGATATTACCGCTCATCCCCGTCGGCGTTGTGCGGTAAGCGTGTCATAGTGTCATGGTCCAAGGATGCCCCTTACCGGTGAGCCACTGAATCGTCCGCGGCTTGTCGGTCGGGAAAGCACCCGGAGGACGAAATGCTCCCGGGAGAAGTGCCGGATCCGCACGAAACGCGCATAAACTCCCGCACAGGACACGGGAGTTCTGCACGAATCAGGCACTCTGCGGATAATCTCCCAACAGGAACGTTGGAAATCCGCGATTCAGAAAAACCGACCAACAAGCCGAGACCGGGAGAACAGCGGCGAATCCACGCATCCGCGATAAACTCCCGGGAAATTCAGGACATCACCCCCAGCCCACCGATTTTCCGACAAACTCCCACACCACCGTCCTGGACATCATCACACGCAAGCCTGTGCAACGATAATCCCCCGCGTCAATCCGGGGCATCACCACCAACCCAGCGCCACCAGAAAAGCAAAAACCCCGGAAACTGAAGTTCCGGGGTCTTGTTTCTTCATTCGCGATTCACGCGGCCACACGCTGAACCTTGCCAGCCTTGATGCATTTCACGCACACGCGCAGGCGGACATTCTGACCGTCAATGGTAGTGCGGACGGGCTGCAGGTTCGGACGGAAGGTGCGCTTATTGCGAATATGCGAATGCGACACGGTGAAACCGGTTTGCGGTCCCTTGCCGCACACTGCGCAACGAGCTGCCATGATGGACTCCCTATACATTTCTTTGACTTGCAAGTCGTGTCTGCCCGACCGCCGCATATGCGTCCGCCGAACACACAACTACACTAGACTACAACCAAATCCGATCAAGCGCAAACCTGCGTGCCGCATTCGTGGATAGCAGCGAAATCCCGGCATTTTCAAGCAACATGTCTAACTTCAACCTCCACAATAATCCCAGAAATACCGATAGAATGTGAGAACAGTCTGCGGTAACCACGTTGCCTCGGTTGCCTCGCATACGCATCGCACAAGGATGAGTCAGGAGGTTGTATGCTTCACGATATCCTCAACTCGCGCAAGCCGGAGCAGAGCGCAGCATCGGTGATTTCGCTCGGCCAAGTATGGGTCGACATCATGATGGGCGTTGGAGAACTTCCACAGCCGGGCGGATTCGCCGTCGCCGATTCGGTGACGCCGTCGGTGGGCGGGAGCTTCCGCGTGTTGCAGGCGGCCGCGCGGTCGGGATCGCCCGCCAAGCACGCGGGCATAATCGGCACAGGGCTGTGGTCGTCGGTGATCCGTGACGAATTCGAGGCGAATGGCATCCAGCATATCGGCGGCGACCGGCTTGATAAAGACTCAGGATTCCGGCTGGTGCTGAATGATGGATCGCACAAGACCTTCATTGCGACGTATGGCGCCGAAGCACAGGGCGACGAACGGACATTCGACGCAATCGAACCGCAGGATGGCGATGTCGTTCACATCAGTGGCAACACGTTGTTGGATCATTCCGCAGCCGGAATCGACGGGTTCCTGCATCGCGCCGGCACGAACCCCGGCAAACGCCCGTACACGATTGTGCTGAATCCTACCAATTCCTTGCATCTGGTCAGCGATCATCTCATTGAAGACACGGTGCTATGCCGGCCGACATGGTCGTGCAACCGTCAGGAAGCCAATACGCTTGCCGAGCGGCTCGGAATCCCTCCTATGGATGATTCCAAACTGACCATCGGCGGCGGTTTCGACGACGCGATGACCGGTCTGTGCGACGCGCTCGGCTCGACGCTGCGCGCCCCGCTCGTCCTGCGCGCGGGCGCACGGGGAGCATGGGTGCGTGTGCCCGGCAGCGAAGTAGTGCACGTGGAAGGCTTCCCTGTCAAATCAACGCATACGCGTTCCGCCGGATCATGCCACACCGGCGTGATGTGCGCGATGCTCGCCCAGGGTTGGTCGCTGTTTGACGCGGTGCGGATCGCCAACGCGGCCGCCTCGATTGCCATCAGCAACAACAAGGCAGGCGTGCCCGACTGCCCGCCCGTCGAGGATGCGATCGCGCTGATCAAACAGCATGAAGGGGACACAGACACCTCCGCGCAAGCGTAGCGGCGGTTTCACGGCAGTACCGGTGACGACAGGCGCCGCCAACCCAAACGCCTTCCGTCACCGGCCGTCCCCTCTGACCAGCCATCTTCTATCACCGGCCGCATCCCATCACCAATCGCGCCTCGCACCTGCCACCCGAGAAAATCACCTAGTGTTCATGGGCTGTTCATCCGATCCACCCCGTCTGTTGTTTGCACAAACATACCCTTCTGGTAGACAGACGGGAGTTCCCATGACCAATATTCTTGACACAGCGCAACGGCCGGCCAAACCGGCGACCGTGCCGACTACGCCCACCGCACTCATCACACCCAGCACGCAGACCGACACCGCCACCGACGGCACCGGTAACACCAACCATCTCAATCGTCTGGAAAAGCAGTGGGCGCTCTACGATGTCGGCAATTCCGCATTCGTCCTGCTGTCCACGGCAGTCGTCCCCATCTATGTCAACTCCCTGCTCAAGGCCGCCGGCGAATCGAACATCGTGTCAACCTGGGGCTACATGCAGACCATCGCATCCCTCATCATCGCGCTGCTGATGCCGATCCTCGGCTCCATCGCCGACGTGCAAGGCATGAAGATCAAGTTCTTCATCGGATTCTTCGGCACCGGCGTCCTCGCCTGCTTCGCGATGGCGCTGCCCCTGGGGTGGGTCGCATTCCTCGCGGTATGCATGCTTGCCACCATCGGTTTGAACGGCTCACTGACCTTCTACGATTCGATGCTCATCGACACCACCACCAACGAGCGCATGGACCAGGTCTCCTCGCACGGCTACGGATGGGGGTATGTCGGATCCACTATCCCGTTCATCGCCTGCATAGCGTTGATTTTCGCCGGCCCTTCGGCATTCGGGTGGAGCACCGCGGCCTGCACTCGCGCGAGCTTCATCATCACCGCCTTGTGGTGGGCGGCATTCACCATCCCGCTGATCAGCAGCTACCGCCAGACGCATTATCGTGAAACCGCAGACCATATGCGCGATGCCGTACATGGCACATTCGCCGAGCTGGGGCACACCTTCCGCGAGATTTCCCGCAACAAACCGTTGTGGATGTTCATGGTCGCGTTCTTCTTCTATATCGATGCCGTGAACACGGTGATTTCGATGAGCACGTCATACGGTACGCAGCTTGGCATCGACTCCACGCAGCTGGTGCTTGCCCTGCTGGTGACCCAGTTCGTCGCCTTCCCGTGCGCAATCGCCTACGGGCGGCTTGCCAGGCGATTCGGATGCAAACCGATGATCATGGCCGCGATCATCGCATATCTTGGCATCGTATGTTTCGCGGCGTTCTTCCTGCGTTCCGCCACCGAATTCTGGATTCTCGCGATCCTGGTCGGCATGTTCCAAGGCGGTATTCAGGCGCTCAGCCGCTCATATTACGGCAAAATCATCCCCAAGTCGCACGCCAACGAATACTACGGTTTCTACGACATCTTCGGCAAGACCGCGAGCATTCTCGGTACCTTCATCGTCGCGGCGACCACATCGGCCACCGGCAATGCGTCGCTCGGCGTGCTGTCCATCGGCGTGCTGCTTGTGGTGGCGCTGGTGTTCCTCGTCTTGCAGCGCGACCCGGCTGCCGCAAGCGAAACCGCGGCATGACGCGAGTCCATACCACCGTTTGGCGGATTCACGACAACAGAACAATACAACACGAGCGATAAACGCGGGGACGTATTCGAAAACCTCATCATCGAGGAAACACTCAAGCACTACTACAACCACGCGCAAACACCGCAACTGTGCTTCTACCGTGATTCCAACCAGGTAGAAGTCGACCTCATGGACCTGACGGATCAATCATCGCCGAAACTCATCGAAATCAAATCCGGACAAACGGCCCGGCTCACCTTCGTCCGCCATCTGTCAACCGTCGGAACAATGCTGGATATCCCAGCCGAACACCGGTTCGTCATCTACCGAGGCGACGAACGATTCGCAGCGCAATGGGCGATTTTTGAACCGGCATCGCAGTACCTGCGATTCATCAGGGACGCGGAATAGCCCCTCCACGAACCCACCGGCCACATGTACCCGGACACGTTTCCGCACAGTTTCAGCTTCAGGCGTGTCGTATTACGATGCGGCATCATAGGTAACGAAGAAAGCCTAGGGTGAAACCATGGATACAGCAGCTACCAGCAACGACACCATTGACACCGCGGATGTCGCGGACACCGCCATCAGCGGCATCACAACGATGCCGGCCAACAGCGGGCACGACGCCGACGCGAAAGCCGCCGCAGCGGCGGTCAGCGAGGACGCGACAGAACAACTGCGCGACCCCCGCGACGCGACAGTATCCCATATGCCGTTGCCGTTCAGCGGCCCCGCGCGCATCGAGCACGATTCCCTCGGCGAAATGCCGGTCCCGGCGAATGTGTACTGGGGCATCAACGTGCAGCGCGCCATCCAGAACTTCCCTGTTTCCGACACGCCCATCAGCAGGCATCCGGAACTCATCGCCGGGTATGCACAAGTCAAACGCGCCTGCGTGGACGCCAACGAGGAGCTCGGCCTGATCGACCCGATGCGCGCCGAACTCATCCGGCAGGCATGCCGTGACATCGAAGCCGGCGAGCTCGCCGACCAGTTCCCCGTGGACGTACGCCAGGGCGGCGCCGGCACCTCGACGAATATGAACATGAACGAGGTCATCGCCAACCGCGCGCTCGAACTCGCCGGCCACCAGCGCGGCGACTACGGGTACATCCACCCGAACGACCACGTGAACAAGTCGCAATCCACGAACGACACGTACCCGGCCGCATGCCGTCTCGCCCTGATCACCGCACTCAAGCCAATGATCGAGGAATGCCGGCTGCTCGCCCGCGCCTTCCACAAGCTCGCCGACAAGCACATCAACGATGTGACCATCGGTCGCACGCAGCTCCAGGACGCGGTCCCGATGACCTACGGTCAGGAATTCCACGCCTTCGCCTCGTATTTCAAGGCCGACAAGGCATCCCTCGACAAGCTGGAGCCTGAACTCGCGGTGATGAACCTGGGTGGTACCGCCATCGGCACCGGCATCTGCGCGGATATCCGCTTCCGCAAGTCCGCGATCGAGCACCTCGGTGAAATTACCGGCTATCCGGTGACCGCCGCACCTGACCCGATCGCCGCAACCAGCGATATGAGCGCGTTCGTCAACACCTCGTCCGCGCTGAAAAACCTCGCCGTGCACCTGAAGAAGGCTGCGGACGACCTGCGTCTGCTCAACTCCGGTCCACGCTGCGGATTCAACGACATCAATGTGCCCCCACGTCAGGCTGGCTCGAGCATTATGCCAGGCAAGGTGAACCCAGTAATCCCAGAGTGTGTAGATCAGTGTTGCTTCACCGTATTCGGCATGGACACGACCGTCAACTGGGCGTGCGCCGAAGGCCAGCTGCAGCTCAACGCCTTCGAACCGGTCGCCGTGCATACGCTGCTCGAAGGCATCCGCCTGCTGGGCAATGCGATGCGCACCTTCCGCCTCAACTGCGTGGACGGCATCACCGTCAACCTCGAGCAGGGGCGCCAGTTTGCCGCCGAATCGCCGTCTATCTCGGCTTCGCTCAACAGCGAAATCGGCTATGAGCGTGCCGCGGCCATCGCCAAAGAGGCGTTGCGTACCAAGCGCACGGTCCGCGAAGTCGCCGGCGAGCGCACCGACATGCCCGACGGTCGTCTCGACCAACTGCTTGACCCGATTACCTTGTCCCGCCGTTTGGGCCAGACATGCCGTGAACAGGGCGGCGCGCAAGCCTGACGATTCTGGGCTTCGCACTGCACGGGGGTTTCGACGGGACGCTCTGCCCGCAAGCGTTACTTAGTTTACTTGTCAGCGCGCGTATCATCGCCGTCATGCCGTGTATCGCGCGTCCGACGGCCGGAACGCAACCCTTCCATGCTCTCGCGCAGCTGGTCGATGATCGCATTGTCGCGCGCTGAACGCATGGCGGGGAACGCCTGCATCAATCGTCGCTGTTGCCAATTGAGCGTATGCGACACATGCGAATCGAGCACAGCGCGCCTGCGCTCCTCGAGACGCTCACTCGCCGTGACCACCTTCTCGTCAAGATTCGCGACCTGTTCGGCATGCACCGCATTGACATCTTCGCTGATGCGTTTGAGTTTGGTGTCGAAGCTCCACGAGTATGCCGCGGTCAACGAGACGTCCACAATGAGCAGCACTGCGATGACGCCGCATACTATATGCAAGGCCAGTGGCGTCCACTGACGGACAATCCCCATGAACCATGGTTGTACGAAGAGTTTGACCAGCGTCGCACCGGCTCCGAACGCAATGAAGCCGTTGAGGTATACGCGGCCGTTGATATTGAACGGCTTGTTGCTATAATCCCACAATCTGACGTGATGCAGCTTTTCGATGACGTATGAGGAGATGTATTCCAACGTACATGCGACAACGCCGCTGCTGAGGAACAACGCGACGGGATTGGTCACATCGTTGAGCAGGAACAGGACCAGCAGCGCCCCGAAGCCGTATATCGGGCACAGCGGTCCGATCAGGACACCCCTGTCGACGAAACGACGGCGCACGACGATTGACAGCCCGGTCTCCCAAATCCAGCCGATACAGCTGTACAACACCCATGTCAGGAACAGCCGCTCCACGAATTCCAATACCTGCATGCCGCCTGCCTTTCTTCTCATCACATCCGCCGATGCCTTCAAACGCGAGCATCGCGGAATGCGGATTCGTGCCGGATGCCATTGTGACGCGTTGCTCGATACAACACACCTGATGACTGTACGTCAGACACATCCGGCTATCCACAATACAGGAAACGCGGCATCTCACGGTGTAACGCCAAACCAGAGCATAAGCCCGCACCGGAGGCCTGGGTTCCTCGACCAGTTCGAGCGAATCAGCGACAAAGTACCCGTGCCGGAACCGATTTCTTGCTTGTTTTACTGGTCGTCCCGGTGAAAGCCCCCCGAGATGCATCGAGTCGTTAGTGGTGGACGGTGATTGTGACACCAGGATTCCGCAACCTTCCAATATCCGCGATATCAATACCCCCTCTCCACCCCCCTCTCTTGTCCATCTTCGGCAACGTCAATCAATAATGCGACAATGGTGACCTGTGGCGCAGCGGACGCCACAATCCCAAGAAAAGGAGCAGGCACGTATGGCAAGGCCACGCCGAGACTCGGAAATCCCTCCCGCCAAGGAGCGCATGGAGAACGCATTCTGGGACCTCCTCGCATCACGCGAATACCGGAAGATCACCGTCACCGACATCGTGCACGAAGCCGACGTCAACCGCAACTCCTTCTACTACCATTTCAGCGGCCTGCCCGAACTCGCCGACGCCGCGATCTTGCACATGGTGGAGAACACCCCGGTTTCGCTGCCACAGTCAGGCACCGACCCGGAAACAGCTTGGCGGACAAATGTCGCCAATGTTTTGCAGTCGCCGGAGCAACGCGAACGGCTTGACCGGCTGTCCTTGGTCACCGGGCCGCACGGTTCGGCGGAACTGCTTGCATCCCTGCGGGACTTCTCGCGGCTCAACCTGATGAGTATCCTGCAAATCGACCCGCAACAACTGGATTTGAAAACCGACCTCATGCTTGACTTCGCCATCGGCGGCATGTTCGGCATTCTGCGGCGCTGGCCGGAACTGTCGGGCCGCATCAAGCCGGAAGACCTGCTCAACGACGATACCGCCGCACTAGCCATGAGCATGTATCTGAGCCTGTCGAAAACCGACATGCTTGGCTATTGGAAGCGGGTGTTCAACCCGTCTGCTGCGCCGCGCATCCAATAGTCGGCGGCTCACAGAGCCGGCGGGGCTTGACTGTCAGGACATGGCTACTTGGACTCGGCTGCCAAGATTCGACTGCCGGCGCGACGAACGTTTTGTTATCGCGAACCGTCAACGCAGCGAATCAATCACCAGTTGCGGAACCTGCGGCAAGTTGCGCCAAGCCGTCGCCGGCAACGCGGCCAGTACACCGGCGACCAGCCGACGCGTCTCACGGTCCGTCTTGCGCGTGGCATCGATAATCACCGGGAGCGCTGTCGTCCAATGCTCTGCAAGCTCGCCGAAACTGCGGTAGCCGGGAGTCGAGAAAATCACATACAGTTCGTCGATCACCTTCCGACGGTCAGCCGGGTCGATACCGAGCATCCATGCGTTGACCGTGCTGCCGGCGAACATCGCGGTCGCCGACAATCCGGGCGCCGCGACGAACTCGCCATCTTGCACCTGCCACGACATGCCCAGATGCTGCATGATACCGACGGCATCGGCTTCGATGACCCGGTGTGGCAGACCGTCATCCATCAGCATGCCGACGACCGATGACTGCGGAACGGTTTTATCCACACGCGACGCCACCGCATCAAACGCCGCGGATTCGAGCCGCTTGGGAAATCCCGGACCGTCATGGGAGAACACCCGGCGAATACGCGCGGCGTACCGGTTACGTTGGGTCGGTTGAACGTGTTGGACGGTGCCGTCAGTGGGGAGGTTTTGGCTGTCTTGGACGCCCCGGCTGATATTGCCGGCGTCACCGGGGTCGGCGCTACCGATGCGCAACTGCTTGTCGGATGTCCGGCGGCCCGCCATTGACGTCGCCTCAATCATCGGCAACTGCGATCCGCCGGATTCATCCGCGAGCCACTGCATGGCATCCAAATCGCGCGCAGCCATACGAACCGACGCGTACACCGCCATATTGCCGCCCTTCGAATGTCCGCCCACCATCACGGCGGAGGCATCGCCGCCGGGTACGCCCGCCGACCGGTCAAGGATTGAGGAAAGGTACTTCGCCGCCGACTCCTGCGACGGGACTGGGCAGCGGAACGCCATATTGAAGTCCTCTTTCCATCCGAGCAGCGTGCCGTCGGTGCCGCGGAAGGCGACATACAACAGACCGCCCGGGCCGAACAACCCACGGATTCCGGTGCAATCACCAAGGTCGAAGGTCATCGCGGCGAACTGCTGCTCACGGTCGACATCGTCGCGCTGGATGTACTCGCCCACGCGCAAGCCGCGGAATCTCGGGCTTTCAGCGACGGCAACCAACAAATCAAGACGAGCGCTGTTGACCTGCTGGGAGTCGGCGGCGAACATCATCGGAAAATCCTCCGCCCGCAACACTCTTGTCAACGCGATGGTGTCAATCGAACGCGCCGCCCCGAACACCGGGACCACCAACGGCAAACGGATATACGACAGCTCGCTGAGCACCAAGGAATCAACAGCGGAGAACGGATGCTCGGCGAAGGTACGAAAATCGGTGCGCACATAATCGACGATGTTGCCCATACCATCATCGTAATCGAGAACCGTTCAACACCGTGACAGGGCATGGCGGCGATTCTTCCAGTTCTGCGAGCCATGCCCGCAACACGATTGCCGGCAATTCGTTGATTCTGTGCGAATCGGCCGCGAACGGGCGCACAGTCGCGACGCGATGGCGCAAGATACAAGATACTGGAACGGGAACGGAACGAATCTGATTTGCCGGATTGGTTCTGCCGGATTTATGCGGTATCCAAATGCGGTATCGGCACTGCACCGGCGTTGGCAACCCGGGAATCGAGGGAATATGAGCATCGTCGAATATATCATCGCGTGGCTAAGCGCCAACGCAGGCAAACTCATCTGGCTGGCGACCGTCATCGTCGCCGCGGTCATCATCTCAAAACTCGTCAGCCGGGGGCTGCGCACGCTGCTCAACCGCTCGCAAGTGCCAAGCGCCTCGATTTTCATCAATCTGGCGCGCGTCCTGATTTGGGTGATTGCCGTGACCATCGTGCTGCAACCGGTGTTCGGCATCAATCCGACCACGCTGATTACCGCGCTCGGCGTTGGAGGCGTCGCGATCTCCCTCGGTATGAAAGACACCATCGCGAATGTCATCGGCGGATTCGGGCTGATGCTGGGCAAAGTGATTCAGCCCGGTGATTTGGTCACCGTCGCCGGTACGACAGGCGTAGTCAAAGACATCACATGGCGGCACACGGTGGTCAAAGCCCGCAGCGGCGATGAAATCGTCATCCCCAATTCGGTGCTGAACACCTCGTCGCTCGAGCGCGTGACCGAAGCGAGCGAGGGGTGCGTCACCGTGCCGTTCACACTGAAATCAGGAACCGACCTCGATTCCGCCTCCATGCGGATGATCGCCACAGTCGGCAAGGCGACAGCGGAATATGCGGCGGACGGGAACCCGCCGCTTGTCAAGTTCACCGGCTTCTCCCCGTATGGGGTCGAGGGCGAGATCATGGTGTTCGCCAAGCCCGGCATCTTCGCGTCCACGATTCGGGATGCCGCAGTCCGATCCTTGGCAGGTGAGGAGTTCCTCGAGCAGCGCGCCGCGACCGGGGAGTGAGCTGAAAGGCATCCGTCCGGTTGTGCGAGCAAATCCTCACACGACTACCTGAGACCCCGCCAATCCGGCAGAGCGCGACTACCACGCCTCCCGTTGTGCGAGCAAATCCTCACACAACGGGTTTCAGCGGCATTGATTTCAGCGATATCAAAACTGCGGAAAACGGCGTTGCGGAGACCCAGCAGAACTCCGGCGAAGCTCCAACACACTCCGACAGGGCACAGGCGGAACGCCGGCACCCTCAGCCGATCAGTGCTCCGAGCATCTGTGGCAGGATAGTTGCCGAACCCGCATCATCGACGCCGAACGATCCCTCCGCCGGAATCTTCGACATCACCAACGCGCTGATGGTCATGAGGGTGCCGACGACGAGGAACACGATCATGCCGGGATTGCCGAGCGCCGTCTTCACGCCGGTACCCTGTTCAAGCTGCTCGGGCGCATCAAAGAAGACAAAACGCTTACGGTTGCGCACAAGAATGACGATGCCCGCGATGAACAACGCCAACATGATTAGCACATAGACACCGACGATAATCAGTCCGCCCATCTGGCGCTGCACCTCACGCATCGCAGCATCGTTGGACTGTTCCATTGCGCGCATCAGCGCTTTGTCGTCGATACGGGACGTCACCCAAATCGAAATGACTCCGCCGTTGAGATTGACCAGCGCATGCATGAGCATCGAATACCACAGTTTCGACGTACGCACATACATGTATCCGAGAATCAAGCCAAGACCGAATGCGTAGAAGAACTGCCGCACATTGCCGTGGAACAGTCCGAAGCACAGCGCGGACACCACAATCGCCGTCTTTTCCCCGTATTTGCGGGTTCTGTCGATGATTTCCTTGCGAAAGATCCACTCCTCGAAAATCGGGGCGCACACGCAGGTCAACAGAAACAGGGAGAAATAGTCCGTATTCACCAACGCCGATTCGAGCGTATCCTGGTCGTCGCCTGAAAACGGCGCGGAGACGAGATTGCCGATAATCGCGCCGATATACATGATCGGCACAATGGCGACGAACAGCTTGATGAATGTGCCGGGCGACATGTCGAACCGCTTGGTCGCCAGCCTCGGCACGTTGCGGAACACAAGCAACGACAGGGGCATCGCGATGGCATACAACGGCAGGTTGCTCAGCAGAAGAAGCAAACCGGTGGGGATGTTTTCACCATTGTGGGACAAGGCGACGCCGACGGTCACGAGGGACGCGCCGACCAGCCACACCCCGATGATGAGTATCAGCGCCCAGCCGATGATTGAGTAGTCGTGTTTCGCCGCTTGCGTGCGGCGCTTCGCCTGCCACCATGCCTGCCACTGCTGAGGAAGTATCTGCGCGAATTGGGCGGGCGGGAAGACCTGCGGAAGATACGGCGGGTACGTTGGGTATGCCGGGTACGTTGGGTACGTTGGATATCCAGAGTATGCCGGCTGATAAGGCGGTTGCGGGGACGGCGACGGCTGTTGCGGAGGCAAAGATGACTGCGGAGTCTGCTGACCCTGCGGGGATTGCTGGGATTGTGGCGTCTGCTCGAATTGCGGTGCTTGTTGTGGCTGTGACACTGACCGGGGTTGCGGCGGCAGGGTCTGGAATTGCGGTTGCGGTGCAGACTGCGGCATCTGCGGCGGCACAGCGGGGTATTGCGGGGGCATCGCCCGGTATTGTTGCCCGTATGGTTGAGCCATAGGAACCTGCTGCGGAGCGGGTTGTGGAATTGGCGGATACTCCATCGCCGGAGGATACGCCATGGCCCACGGACCGGGAGCAACTGGCGACACCGGCGATTGCGGCGGCACAGCATACGGCACAGTATACGGTAATGGCGCCGCCGAATTCACTGGCACTTGCTGCGGGGCCGATTGATATGGCTGTCCCTCCGGCGCAGACGGCATCTGCGGCTGCGCCGACTGCTGAGATTCCGTTGTCCCGTTGCCGTCCTGCCGGCAGCCGTCCAGTTGGCTGTCACCTGACTGGCTGTCATCCGGCTGATTGTTATCATTCATCCACGTCATGAGCATCCCTTGCGTTGTCCGACCACTGTCCACATGCTCAGCCCTCGCCGCAAAGCACTGGTGAGGTTCATCATAGCAAGGGATGCTTCAAGCGCGAAGCAAGCCGAGCGGTTGCAAGTTCCGCCGGCTTGCGTACGACGGCGGTTTCAGTGCTTGAGCACCCCGTCAATCAGCTGGGAAATCAGCTCGTCATACGGCAGACCGGTCGCGGCCCAGGCCTTGGGGTACATGGAAATCGGCGTGAATCCCGGCATCGTGTTGATTTCGTTGACCATCACCGAGCCATCCTTCGTCACGAAGGTGTCCACGCGGCTCAATCCGGCGCCGTCAACAGCCTTGAACGCCTTAATCGCGGTGCTGCGCACCAGCTCGAGCGTCTCCTGTGGCAGCTTGGCCGGCACCTCGACGTGAGATGCCTGCGCGTCCATGTACTTGCTGTCGAAGTCGTAGAACTGGTCTTCGCCATCGTCGCGACGGTCGAGCACAATCTCACCCGGCCAGCTGGCGCGCGGCTGTCCGCCCGGCTTGGGCGAGAACACCGCGCATTCGATTTCACGCGCGTCGATGCCCTGCTCAATCAGCACCTTCCAGTCGTGGTGGGAAGCTTCGAACACGGCGGCAGCCAGTTCGGCGGCATCGCCCTCATGCTCGACTTTCGTCACACCGAAGCTTGAACCGGCGCGCGACGGCTTGACGAACAGCGGGTATGCGAGCCCCGCCTCCCGCACCTGGCAGATCAGCGCCTCGCCTTGGGTGGCGAACCCGTCGGCCGCATCGAAATCGCGGGTGTCAAGGGTGATGCCCGGAGCCGTGGCGATGCCGGCGGCGTTGAGCAGCACCTTCGTGAAATGCTTGTCCATGCAAGCGGCGGAAGCGAACACACCGCAACCCACATACGGCACACCCATCATCTCAAGCAGGCCCTGAACCGTGCCATCCTCGCCGTACGGGCCGTGCAGCACCGGGAACACCGCGTCGATATGGCCGAGGGAAGTCAGTGTTCCGTTCTGTTCGCGGGCGAAGAACCCATCCGCCCCACGCGCCGGGTCAAGCACCACTTCGCGCGCGTCGGCACTGGCCTGGACGACCGGGAGTTCACCGCCATCCAGCGAGAAGGTGCGCGGGTCGGTTCCGCCGACCAGCCACTTGCCGTCCTTGGTGATACCCACCGGAACCGGCTCGAAACGCTCGGTATCAAGCGCATTGAGCATACCGGCGGTCGAAATGCAGGAAATCGAATGTTCGTCGGCCTTGCCGCCGTACAGCACCATAATGCGTTGCTTCGTCATGATCATCCTTTACGTTATGGGTAGTTCCCCGCCTTTGCGCGGGCGCCCGGTTTCTCACCTTGACTTCGAATAGACCTCGTGGCGGCGGATCGCTGCGCGTTCGTCTGCCGCAACCATAGCGCGAACCATGGTTCGGCGGCCGCTGGCGGGCACGAATCGCCGGAAATCTTTACGGCGCCACTGCCCGTGCAGCGACACCGTTCGGTGATGTCGCTTTTCGGCGGCGTCACTCCTCAGTAATGTCGCCGCCGAACAACTCGCCCAGCATGTCGGCGCAGGAGATGCCCTTGTCCAACACATCGCTCATCGCGTTGGCGAGCGGGGTCGGTACGCCGAGCTGGCGGCCAAGCGCAACCACCGCATCAGTGGTCGGCACGCCTTCAGCGACGCCATTGCTTGCCTTCGTGGCTTCCTCGACGCTCAGACCCTTGCCCAGATTTGCACCGAAGGTGTAGTTACGGCTCAGCGGGGACCCGCACGTGGCAACCAGATCACCCACGCCGGCTAGTCCCGCGAAGGTCTTCGGATCCGCGCCCGCAGCCTTGCCCAATGCCGTGAGTTCCGCCAGACCGCGTGTCTCAATCATTGCAGCGGTATTCTCCCCGTAGCCGGCTCCCCGGGCCATACCGACGGCGAGCGCGACCACGTTCTTGAGCGAACCGCACATTTCCAAGCCGATGACATCTGTGGTGACAAAAGGCTTGAAATACTTGGTTTCGCACGCCTGCGCGACAGTGCGCGCGTTGGCGATATCAGCGCAGCCGACAACCGTGGCCGCAGGCTGGCGGTCGGCGACCTGCTTGCTCAGGTTCGGTCCGGAAATCGCGACGAAGCGCTCCGCGGGAAGGTTCAGGGATTCGCGCACCACTTCGTCCATGCGTTTGCCTGTGGTGCGTTCAATGCCTTTCATCAGGGAGACGACGAGCGCTGTGGACGGAATCAGATCCTTGAATTCGGCGAGTGCGACGCGGGCGAACTGTGCCGCAATCGCAACAACGATGATATCCGCATTCGCCACCGCCTGCGCGCGATCACCGGTGGCGTCCATATTCGCCGGGAGTTGTTCGACGCTGGGCAGACGGTACGAGTTGCGGTGATGCTCATGGATGTCCGTGACGATTTCCGGCTCGATCGCCCACATGGTCACGGTGTTGCCCGCATCGGCGAGGACTTGGCCGAACGCGGTTCCCCATGCTCCTGCACCCAGAACGGTGATGTTCTTCATGTCAATCTCCTTGCAGGCGTTGTGTGGCGCCTGATTCGTGGTCGTGGCGGTTATCGTTGCCGCCGGGATCCGCCTGCTGCGGGCGGACTCCGTATTGCTGGGCTTCATGGTACTCGCCCCCGCCTATGCACGCGCGAAGACGAGGTGAGGGTACTGCAAACTCTTGCGAGCACACCGATCTCAAGCGGTTGGGTTCGGTGCGGCGCCTGACGTGGCGGTGATGAACGGCGTCTCGCCGTCTTCACGATGGAAGGATATCTGCGGACGCGGTATGCGACTCATCGTGCGGTAATCCCAGTACCCTTCAGCCGGCGGCTCTTCGCCGCGGATTTCAGCCATGACGGTCTCCATCCGGGCGCGCACACGGTCGGCGAGCGCTTGGGCGAGCTCAACGGGCGGTTCGTCACCCCATGAATCCTGGGTGGCGAGCAGATCAGCGTAATCAAGCCGGTCGTCATAGCACATGACGACGTTCTTGCGCGGCCACGGCCACCATTGGTTGATGCTTGCCGCGCCCCATGTGACCGAGCAGTACAGCGGGATTTGGTAGCCGAGGCGACGTGAGGCTTCGAGCGCGATGTATCCGACGCCGGATTTCATGCTCATCGGCCATTTCTGCGGGTCGCGGGTGAGGGTGCCTTCCGGCCAGATGGTCAGCGGGCGCCCGGATGTGAGGATGTTGATGGATTCCGCTTCGATGGCTTTCGCTTTGCCGGAACGTCTTGGTACCGGCTGCATGCCGACGATCTGGAACCATTTGCCGATGACCGGCCAGTGTGCCATTTCTGCTTTGGCCATGAATCGTGGACGGCGGCCAAGGTGGAACAAGCTCATCATCGGGACGAATACGTCGTACATGGTCACATGCGTGGCGGCGGTGATGAACGGTCCGGTTTCCGGGACATGTTCCAAGCCCCACGCGTACACTTTGCTGCGCTGGCTGAGCACCACGGACACGCCTTTGAGCAGGCGGGCGGTGGCTTTCGGGTTTTGCGCGTTGATCTCCGCATCGTTCGGGGTACGCGGGCCTGTCGGGTATTCCTTGGTCGGATCGACCAGATGATGGCGCTGGGCGAGTTTCGCTACCTGTTCGTCGCTCAGCGGCTTGACCGCGCTGCGCGGCGATGGTTTGCCTTTCGAAGTCATACCACCATTGTGCCGCAACCGCCAGCCAAGGCAGTGGCAGAAGGGGCTGAGGGCTGCGAGCGCATGAAATCCGTCAATCCGTCGGGGCCCGACTGGTTGTCAGCGGCGGATCGCCGGCATCAATCGAAAATCGGACCTTGTGCGGATTCCCGGCGTTCAATCGCCAGGAATCTGACTGTGGCGGGCGGTACGGTGGCGGTATGAGCGATATCAGCGATGCGAATGGCACGAACCGCAGGGACGACACTGGCAGCATGAGCTGTATGGACTGCATGTGTGGAAAGGGCGACAGGGACAGCAAGGACAGCAGAAATCGCAGCAATGTGCCACCGGACGACCGACAGGTGTCTGCCGAACCGCGTATATCCGGTCAGCATGCGCCTGCCGGCAGCAAGCTCGTGTTCATCGATATCGATGGCACGCTGGCCGACGAGCATCATCACGTGCCGCAATCGGCTGTCGACGCGTGCCGGCAAGCCCAGCGCAACGGGCATCTGCTGTTCATCTGCACCGGCAGGTCGCTCATGAAAATCGAGCAGAGCATCCTCGACCTCGGCTTCGATGGCGTGGTCTCGGTCGCCGGGGCGCGGGCGGACATCAACGGCCGCACACTGTTCGAACATCTAATCAGCCCCGAAGCCATCGATGCGGCGACCGCGTACTTCCGGGAGCACGACATCCGCAACTACCAGTGGCAGGGGCCGAACGGCATGTACGTGTCGCGCGGGTACATGCAGTATCTGCAGGCGAAAGGCTCCGCGTGGAAGGATCCGCAGTTCGCGTCCCGCTGGCATGTCATCGAGGATCTCGACACACACGGGCAGAGCCTCGGCGCATCCATCAGGGCGAGCAAAGGCTCGTATTTCGCCGATCGTGGCAATCCGACGTCGTTCGAGGACACGTGCAAGGCGCTCAGCCGGTGGTTTACCGCCGTGCCGGGCACGTACGGCAAGATCTCGGACAATCACGGGGAGCTGCTGATCCCCGGCGTCGACAAGGGCACCGCCGTGGCACAGGTCGCGCGCACACTCGGGTATCGCATCGAGGACACCATCGCGCTCGGCGACGGCGGCAACGACATGGCAATGATTCTCGCAGCCGGCACCAGCGTCGCGATGGGCAACGGAATCGAGGAGATCAAGCAGGCGGCGGACATGGTCACCGACAGCGTGGAGGACGACGGGTTCGCTCACGCGTTCAGCCGGCTTGGTTTGATCTGATTGCCCTGCCGCCACCGAAAGGGACGTTCCTGCGGGAGAACTCGGCGAATCATGCGATTCGCGTCTAAACTCCCGCACGGGACGTGGGAGTTTTGCGCAATCCGGTGCCCTGACAAATAATCTCCCAACAGGAACGTTGGAATTCCGCGGTTCTGAAAAACGGTCCAAAAGCCGATTTTGGGAGAACAGCACCGTATTCGCATATCTGCCGTAAACTCCCGCAAGAATCCGGGAGTTTACCCGTTCTCGACCGATTCGCGCGAGATCTCCCGGGAGCGAATCGCAATACGCGCAGAATGGCCTACCCGGAATATCACCTGCCTTTCAGCGTATTTCCGCGGCAATCCATCCGTGAGAACGGTATGCCGTTCAAATCAGACGGGAAAGTCTGACAAGCGTCGAAGCCACGCAACAGGCGGATGCTCGTATCGACAAACGCTTCACCAGTTCCGATGGGCTAACGAAAAATCTGGCCGATCCTTGAATCATTATTCTGAACCAATCAGTGCAAAAAAGATTTCAATATACTGCCGGAAGATAGCCACTCCGTCATCAGTTCTGGTCGTAGATGAAGGCGAACGTACCGCGGTCATTGACGATGAGCGGACCGGCCAGCGTCGATGGGAGCGGATTGCTGATCACGCCATACATCCAGCTTTTCACGTCGTCACTCAGCGCGCTGGTCGCGTATCCGGTCGGATACACGGTGAATGTGTTGCACGGGGTCAGCCCATAGATGCCGTCAACCGTTTCCACCCGGACACCGTCCTTGATGGTCACGTCGCCGACGGTGCCGTTCTGGTGGAACGCCTTTGGGTCGCATGTCATGCTGAACGAGCCATCATCGTTGCGCTTGGAATAGTTGAACTTACCTGTGCCGGACGCGATCGATCTGGATCCATTCGGATATCCATCGCCGGTTACCCCAAGGTCGGAATCGTGATAATCAGCAGAGAATGTGCCATCTGCATTAACCGTCATTATCGTTGACCATGCGCCAGCACCAACGGAGAAAATATACTTCCCCTGCACCTGGCGCCAGAATCCCTGCTCTTGCGCGGCGGCTTCGGACACTGTGCCGTTGGCGTCGCAGTCGGGCAGGCTCTGCCAGTCGGGCTGGCCGGATTCGACGAGATAGTAGGCGTTCGCGTCGGTCGGGGCGGGCTTGAACTTCACGGACGCAGAGAACTCGCCGACTCCGGGGACGAAGGGGTCCTGCACCAGCGTCTGCCCGGACGGCACCGGCGCCTTGTTGTACGGGACACTGGTGGTGTCGTATTGCGAGGCGTCACGGGCGAGGATGAACGGGCGGGACGTGTCCGGCTTCGAACCTTTCTTCGCAGCCGCGAGCGCGCTGTCGTCGAAATACCCGCTCTTCTCGATGGCGTCCAGATTCGCTCCGGAAGCGAAGAACACGTAGAAGTCGCGCATGTCGAAGGTTGCTCCGGACATGTCATGGGAGTCTTGCACAACCTGTTTGCTGGCGTTGCAGCCTTCATCGTACGGGGAGAACATGGCGGTGCCGCAGCTTGGTGAGCCGCCGAGCTCGCCGAAATCGAAGGCGCCCCACTGCTTGGCGATCAGGCGCTTCGCCATGCCGCCCTCCCCTGCCGGCAGTTGCGAGCCGCCGTACGAGCAGGTGCCGATGTCGCCGGCGTTGCCGTCCGCGAAGGGGAAGCACATGGTAAGGATGTCGTTGCTGTGCCCATCACTGCTTGTGCCGGTGTCTTTCGCCGTGACGCGGTATACCGAGCCGTTTTCATCCTGCGCGAGCGTGATGCAATCTTTTGCAACGTCGGTCACAGCGCTCTTGCAATACGTGCCAGTCACCGTGTCGTTGAGTTCCGAAGCGTAGAAATACGGGGCATTGCTTTGCCCTACGGTCGCCTCCTGCACCTTGTCGGCGCCGATGCCGTAGTACAGCGTCACGCTTTCGCCCGAGGACAGCACAGTGCCGGGCGCCGGGCTTGAAGAGACCAGTTTGCCGACATTCTTCTTGGACGAGAAATGAGGCTTGGCGGTGACGTTTACGCCGGCTTTGGCGAGTATGTCTTTCACGCTGTTGATATCCGTACCGATGGCGTCATAGGGGATGGCCGGGGTCTTGCTGTCGGTTTTCGCCGCAACGCCGACGTAGATGCCGGTGGTTGCGTCGGTGACCGCCTGACCGGCCAGCGGGTAGGTCGCAACGACCGTGCCACCGGCGAGTTTTGAGGAGGAGCTCACTGCGATCTGCTTGGTGTGAACCGGCACGCCCATGGTCTTGAGTATGGTGACTGCCGTGCTGGCTTTCGCATGTTGGACGTTGCTAGGGACGCCGGGCCCTGCGGATTCACGTACGACCACACTGGAACCGGACCGCACGCGCTGCCCGGCCTTGGCGTTGCCATACCCAAGGAAGGCGCCTTTCTCAGCCCCGGAAAATTCCTGGCGCTTGGCTGAAGTGATGCCTTTGGTCTTCAACTGCGCGACCACGGAATCCGCAGTGACGGCAGCTTTCGCCTTTCCTGTTTGTTTTCCGGCGTTCGCACTGGCTGCAGCGATATCAGGCAAGGTCTTGCCGCCCCAGAGTTCAGCATGATATGTAAGGCCTGCCGTTACACCCGCTGCGACGACAAGCACCGCTGCGACAATCGCCGCGATGATGGCTTTGGGCTGGTGTGTGGCAGCCACAGGGGTATTCGATGCAGTGGCATTCGGTTCGATGGATGATGGCGACGCTGTTGGACGTACAGGATCCGGAGCCGAAGCCGGAGAGTCATCAGGTGCCATCACCTGACCGGGCTGGGTTTGTACCGCGGTTTGCGCCGCTGCTTGCCCCGCACCCGATTGACGCAGAGGGTTGCCACATGACGCACAGAACTTGGCATCATCGGTGTTCTTCCATCCGCAGTGCCCACAATACATGGCGAATCCCTTCGTCTCAGCGCCCCGAATCCTACCGAACAACAACGCTCGTCTTCCGGGCTGTACTTCTCAACTGAGCGCCATCTTAACATCGCGACACGCGGCTGACGATAGGTATCGGCTCGTTGCTGTCATCCGTCATCTGCCCGCCGTGTGACTTCCCCATCACACCGCGTCCAGATACCGCCCGAAAACACGTGGTGCCGCCCTCCACATCGGAGAACGGCACCATCAGTACCAATAGCCATCGGGATCAGCTAACCTGGCAACATCTCGGTTCAGACCTACCGGACCAGCCGCCGAGTACAGAGCACCTAGCGTCAAGCACCATGCCTACGTCAGTCGATATCAGCCCCAAGCGCGAGCAACTTGCCGCGGAAGTCGGCGTATCCGCGATCAATCAGCGAAATCCCATGCACGTCGGACGGCCCGGAAGCCGCGAGCGCCGCAATCAGATGGCTGAAACCGCCGCGCAAATCCGGCACGTCAATGTCGCGCCCAGTCAGCGGGGTCGGCCCGAAAATCACCGCGGAATGCTTATAGTTGCGCTGCTGGAAACGGCAGGGCAACGAGCCAAGGCACTCACGGTACAGCTGAATGGTCGCACCCATCTGTACCAGCGGCTTGGTGAAGCCGAAACGGTTCTCGTACACGGTCTCGTGCACAATCGACAGGCCTTTCGCCTGGGTCAGCGCGACCACGAGCGGCTGCTGCCAGTCGGTCATGAAGCCGGGGTGCACATCGGTCTCGATGGCCACCGGGTGCAAATCGCCGCCCGGATGCCAGAAGCGGATGCCCTCGTCGGTGATGTCAAATTTGCCGCCGACCTTGCGGAACACGTTGAGGAAGGTCATCATGTCGGCCTGCGTGGCCCCCTTGACGAACACGTCGCCGCGGGTGGCGAGCGCCGCGGAAGCCCAGGAAGCGGCTTCGATGCGGTCGGTCAGTGCGGTGTGGGTGAAGCCTTGGAGCTTTTCCACGCCTTCGATGCGGAAGGTGCGGTCCACATCCACGGAGATGATTGCGCCCATCTTCTGCAAAACCGCGACCAAATCCATGATTTCCGGTTCGATGGCCGCGCCGGACAGTTCCGTCTTGCCTTCGGCGAGCACAGCCGCCAGCAGGGTCTGCTCGGTGGCCCCAACCGATGGGTACGGCAGATGGATTTTCGCGCCATGCAGGCCGTTCGGAGCGGTGATATGGATGCCGTCCTTGTGTTCCTTGTCGACATCGGCGCCGAGTTTGCGCAGGGTGTCGAGATGGAAGTTGATCGGACGCCCGCCGATATTGCAACCGCCGAGCGCCGGGATGAATGCCTCGCCCAAGCGATGCACGAGTGGGCCGGAGAACAGGATCGGAATGCGCGAGGAGCCGGACAAGGTGTCCACATCGGCGACATCCGCGAGTTTGACGTAGGTGGCGTCGATGGTGACGATACCGTTCTTGCCGTCCACATTCACGTCCACGCCGTGCAGGCGCAGCAAATCGGACACCACATGGACATCGCGGATTTCCGGCACATTCTTCAAGACGGACTTACCGGGCGCGAGCAGGGCGGCGACCATGGCCTTACTTACGAAATTCTTGGCTCCGCGAACCTTGATCGTGCCATGGAGCGGCTTGCCGCCCTCAACATGGAGCACATCGTCTTTCTCTTCGACCACGTCGACCTCTTTCGATTCCCTTGCCCGGACGCGTCTGTCGCCCCAATGGGCGGCCGACGCTGACACACTACTGGTTGGTATCACCATGGTGCCACACCGCATGTGCATAAGCGATGAACATGCTACCAGCCGAATCGTACGTGAAAAGCGGTTTTCCGCCAATCGCCACAGAACAACGACAACACCGTCCATGACACGCTTGCGAGATGCCGGTTGTCAGCCTTCCTGCGGACATAGAATGTCTCGTTGAAGCACGCTATCGGGCGGTGCTTCGGAGGGATTTGGAATGATCAAGCATGTGGAGGAGCATCACATGAGCAATTCCGGCGGCGCGGGAGAGCGCCAATATTCGAATATCACGCGTGGCGTCTTTTCCAGGGGACGTTCGCTGACCAAGCTGATCGCCGCAATCCTCGCAGGCACAATGCTGGTGCCGTTGTCCGCGTGCGGCGGGTCCGACAGCGATACATCGGCGTTGTCAAGCGATTCCGCGTCGGAGAGCGCGACTCCGTCCGAATCCGCCTCTCCGAGCGAAACGTCCGAATCCAGCGCAAGTCCGTCAGACGACGCATCCGCGCAATCCGACGCAAATTCAGGATCGTACAACGCGTCCGGCGCCGCCGTCGACATGCTGGCAACCCTGCCGGTTAAAGGGCGCGCACCCAAGACCGGATACGCGCGCACCCAATTCGGTGCCGCCTGGTCGGACGTCGATCACAACGGCTGCGACACGCGCAACGACATCCTCAAACGCGATATGACGAACGTGACCTTCAAATCTGGCACGCATGATTGCGTGGTCAAGACCGGCACGCTCAACGACCCGTACACCGGGAAAACCATCAATTTCGTGCGCGGACAGCACACGTCGACCGCCGTGCAGATCGACCATGTCGTCGCGTTGTCCGACGCGTGGCAAAAGGGCGCGCAGCAGCTCAACGCTGACCAGCGGCTGCAACTGGCGAATGACCCATACAATCTGCTCGCGGTGGACGGGCCGGCAAACCAGCAGAAATCCGATTCCGACGCGGCGTCCTGGCTGCCGTCGAACAAGTCGTTCCGCTGCCAGTATGTCGCACGGCAGATCGGCGTGAAACACAAGTACGCACTGTGGGTGACGCAGGCTGAGAAAGACGCGATGACCAACGTATTGTCCGGCTGCCCGGGGCAGACCGTGCCCGATGGCGGCGGTGTGGCCGCCTCTGCGCAAGCAGACAGCCAGCCGGTGCAGGCGCCCGCACCGGCGCAGACACAGGCTGCACCGGCTCCAGCTCCAGCGCAGCAATCCGGCGGGGATGTCTACTACCAGAACTGCTCGGCCGTCCGCGCGGCGGGCAAGGCTCCGCTGTATCAAGGGCAACCGGGGTATTCGAGGAAACTCGACCGCGATGGCGACGGCGTAGCCTGCGAGTGATTGTTGGTCGGAATCGACTGCGCGGTCGGTTTCGGGATACCACCCGAATCGGTCGTTCTGAATCAGCCGCGCAAATCGTCTCACCAGCGCCGCACATCGCCACGACCAATCGCACCAATCCATATACTGGGAGCAAATACGGGTGCCAAAAGGCAAATGACGGGAGTTTGCAAGCATGACCAACCAGCAATTCGAGCCGTTCTATGACGTCAACCTCACCTATGACGACAATTACCGGCGCGGGCCGTTCGGCCAGTTCGCGCAGGCGCTGGCGGGTGAGGCTTCGGCACTGAAAGGCGAGGCTGCAGCGTCCAACAGCGGCACGATGGCTTCCGCGGCGACTTCCGAATCGGCTCCGGCAACCGATGAAACCGCTGCGACACACGCAACCCCCACAGAACCCGCAACCGTGCTCGGTTTCCCGGTGAATCTGCCGTTCGGCATTCCCGCCGGCCCGCTGCTCAACTCACGGTTCACGACCGCCGCCTTCCGTATGGGATTCGATTTGGCTGTGTACAAGACCGTACGGTCGCGCGCATGGGGCTGCAATCCTTTCCCGAACGTACTGGCCGTGCACCCCAAGGCGGCAGACGGATCGCTCACCCCCGGCAGCCCCGAACTCGATGAAGGCGTGCTCGCGGACACCCGGTATGATTTGCCGATTTCCATTTCCAATTCCTTCGGCGTGCCGTCGCGCGATCCTGATGTATGGCAGCCGGATATGCGTGACGCCATCGCCGCCGCCGGCCCCGGACAGCTGTTGGTGCCGAGTTTCCAAGGCTCACGCGTCGCCGGCATGAGCACCGACGAGTACATCGCCGACCACGTGGCCACTGCACGGCTCGTATGCGAAACCGGCGCACAGCTCATGGAAATGAACACGAGCTGCCCGAACGAAGGCCATAACCGGCTGCTGTGCCACGACCCGCATCTGGTCGGCCGCATCACCGAAGCAGTCAAGAACGAGATCGGCGACCGGCCGCTCATCGTCAAACTCGCCTATTTCCCCTCGGATATCGAGCTCGAGACCATGGTGCGCGAAACCGTCGGACATGGCACGGCACAAGGTTTCTCCACTATCAACACGATTTCCGCGAAACTCGTGGACGCTTCCGGCAATCAGGCGCTTCCCGGCGAGGGGCGCGACCGCAGCGGTGTGTGCGGAAACGCGATCCGTGGGGCTGGACTGGACATGGTCCGCCGCCTGTCGGCGATTCGTGAGCGCCTCGGGCTTGATTTCGCAATCATCGGCGTCGGCGGGGTCATCGAGCCGGAACATTACCTCGCGTACCGAGAGGCGGGTGCAGATGCGGTGATGAGCGCGACCGGCGCCATGTGGGATGCGACGCTCGCCCGGCGCATCAAAGCTGCCATCGGCGCGTGAACCAAACCGCGTAGATCAATCCCATCAGAGCGGGCAAGCAGGTCAGCACGGGCATACTGTTTGTGGCTCCCCCGGCTTTATGTTTCTGCCGACGCTGACGAGGCCCTCAGCGTCGGCAGAAACAGAAAGCTGACGTGTGCTTAGGGTTCTGCGCGGACAATCCGCGGATAATCCGCCGCCAACCCACGCAGGCAATCCCGCGGCTTACCTCACGAAACCGCGGATATCAACATCCGGGACGGCGCTGATCCCAGAAGGTCTGCACGTCGTGCTTGTCCGCGATGGTGAATTCGATAATCTGCTCGAGCACCTCCCACGCGTCACTACGCTCATACGGAATCTGGAAGGTTTTCTTGCCACGCTTGAGATGCTGCTGCTCTATTAGCGGCATGGCATGCTCGAATGCACGCGGTTCTGAGCCGACGGTCACATGGTTGGTCAGCGCGGTGAACCCGATGATGAATGTGCCATGGTCCATGAACATGGGTTGGTTCCATTTGACTTCGCAGACCAGCTGCGGCCATGTGGCATGCACCCAGTCGAGCAGTTCCTTGAATTCGGCGCGATGCCGCTCGTCGGCAATTGAGCCAAGATATTCCTCGACGTTCGCGTATTTCGCCATGTGTTGCTCCATTCCGGTCGGGACGTGCTCCGGTTTCGTCCGGATGCGGCTGCGCTGTCCCCGTAAGCGTACCGTATCCGGCGCGGCGAATCGCCAAATCGCCAACAGCAGACGGGTGTTGGTTTCCGCCTTGTGATTTCTGAAGTCCCGCGGGAGCGACGCCCCAGAAATGGTTGTATTCACCGGATTCCCGCAACCGCTCGCCTGCACAATGCGCCCGTAGTCAAGCATCCCGCCACCCGCGTCTGCAACGCAAAAGGCCGCGGAATCCACACGGATTCCGCGGCCAACAGCGTATGCCCCGACTACTCCCGGCTACCAATCGGCCCGGCCCACGGCTTGGCCTGCTCAGGCTCACGCGCGGATTGGATCGGCACGTCCGGCCAATGCTTGGCCGGCAGCGTCTTCGGCTTGAACGGGAACTTCTTGGCGCGCATCTTCTCGTAGGCGGCGATATCATCCTCATGCTGGAGCGTCAGATCGATGTCGTCATAGCCGTTCATCAGACGCCAGCGCACGTAGTCGCCCACCTCGAACGGCAGGGTCACGTCGCCGCAAGTCACGGTACGCGCACCCAAATCGACGGTCATATCACGGCCGGGTTCCTCTTCAAGCAACTTCCACAGCAGCTCGATGCTTTCCTGCGGCATGATTGCGGCCAGCACACCGTTCTTCGCGGTGTTGCCGTAGAAGATGTCGGCGAAGCGGGAGGAGATGACCACGCGGAAACCGTAGTCGCGCAGCGCCCACACCGCGTGTTCGCGCGACGAGCCGATGCCGAAATCCGGTCCGGCGACCAAAATCTTGCCCTGCTTATATTCGGGGCGGTTGAGCACGAAATCAGGGTCGCGGCGCCATGCGTAGAACAGCGCATCCTCGAACCCGGTTTTCTTGACCCGCTTGAGGAACACGGCGGGGATAATCTGGTCGGTATCCACATTCGAGCGGCGGAGCGGAACGCCGGTTCCGGTCACCACGGTCAGCTTTTCCATAACGATTCCTTTCATCGGCCGGCGTCTGCCTGCCGGCCTTCACCGGCCGCGGGCGTGTTGTCAGCGGCCGGATTGCGCGTTTATGCGTCTTAAGTTGTTCAGCCTGTTTGGCGTGGGATTGCGGTTTACAGGTCCTCGGGGCTGGAAATCGTGCCACGGATCGCCGTTGCGGCGGCAACGGCGGGCGACGCCAGATGCGTACGCGACCCCTTGCCTTGGCGTCCCTCGAAGTTGCGGTTCGAAGTGGAAATCGAACGCTCGCCCGGCACCAGCTTGTCCGGGTTCATGCCCAGACACATCGAGCAACCGGCGTTGCGCCATTCCGCGCCGAAATCCTTGAAGATCTTGTCAAGCCCTTCGCGCTCGGCCTCAAGCCGCACACGGGAGGATGCAGGCACCACGAGCACGCGGTGGATGGAATCGGCCTTGTGATGGCCCTTCATGATCTTCGCCGCGGTGCGCAGGTCGTCGATGCGGCCGTTGGTGCACGAGCCGATGAACACCGTGTCCACCGGGATGCTTTTCATCGGCTGGCCGGGCTTCAAGCCCATGTAGTCGATGGCGGACTGGGCGGCTGCGCGCTGCTCAGCGTCGGCGATATTGGCCGGATCGGGGACATTGCCGGTGATCGGCACGCCCTGGCCGGGGTTGGTGCCCCAAGTGACGAACGGCGTCAAATCGGCGGCGTTGAGCGTCACTTCCTTGTCGAATACGGCGTCGTCATCGGTCTTGAGCGTCTTCCAGTAGGCAACCGCCTTGTCCCACATCTCGCCTTCAGGCGCGTGCGGACGGCCCTTCAGGTACTCGAAGGTCGTCTCATCAGGAGCAATCATGCCGGCACGGGCGCCCGCCTCAATGGACATGTTGCAAATGGTCATGCGCTCGTCCATGCTCAGCTTGCGAATCGCTTCGCCACGGTATTCGATGACGTGGCCTTGGCCGCCGCCGGTGCCGATCTTCGCGATGATGGCGAGGATGATGTCCTTGGCACTCACGCCCTTGGGCAGTTCGCCCTCAATGTTCACGGCCATGGTCTTGAACGGCTTGAGCGACAGCGTCTGCGTGGCCATCACGTGTTCGACCTCGGAGGTGCCGATGCCGAACGCGAGGGCGCCAAACGCGCCGTGCGTGGAAGTGTGGGAATCGCCGCACACGATGGTCATGCCCGGCTGAGTGAGGCCCAGAATCGGGGCGAAAGCGTGCACGATGCCCTGGTCGGCGTCACCGAGCGGGTGCAGACGGACGCCGAATTCCTTGCAGTTCTTCTCCAGCGTGCTCAGCTGAAGCGCGGAAGTCTTGTCGGGGTTCGGACGGTCGATGTCGACGGTCGGCGTGTTGTGGTCTTCCGTCGCAATCAGCAAATCCGTGTGACGCGGCTTGCGGCCCGCGAGACGAAGCCCCTCGAACGCCTGCGGGCTGGTGACCTCATGCATCAGCATCAAGTCGATGTAGATCAGATCCGGCGCGCCGTTTTCGCCTTGCCGTACGAGATGGTCAGCCCATACCTTTTCGGCCAATGTGGTTCCCATGCTGTCTCCTTTGGCGGAATTTCAACGTTTTTCGCCCTAAAATTACTTCAGCCATGCGTTTCCACATGGCCCTCTGTACTCCACTATGTCGGTTTTCGACGGGTGCCTGCTTTTGCGTTTCGATATGTGAGATGGCATAATCCGGAATATGACTTCTTCCACATTGCGCGTCCCCGTGGGACCGGAACGCTTTGACACCAAGGATTTCATGGGTCCCAACCTCGATCAAAATCAGTCGCCGCAAGCCGATAGCGATATCCATTCCGGCGTCGGAGTACTTGACAAAACGGTCAAAATATTGGATGCGCTCGAATCAGGGCCTGCCACCCTCGGCCAGCTGGTCAACGAAACGGGCCTTGCCCGACCAACCGCACATCGTCTGGCCATTGCTTTGGAACGCCATCGTTTCGTAATCCGCGACCAGCATGGACGCTTCGTTCTCGGATCACGATTCGCTGAACTCGCCGCCGCCGCCGGCGAAGACCGCCTGCTCACCGCGTCCGGCCCAATTCTGCAGACTCTGCTTGACCGCACCGGCGAATCCGCACAAATCTACCGTCGCCAGGGAGACCAGCGCGTGTGCATCGCCGCCGTGGAGCGTGCCAGTGGTCTGCGCGATTCCATCCCCGTCGGGGCGCTGCTGAGCATGGAAGCCGGGTCCGCCGCGCAGATCCTGCTCGCGTGGGAAGATTCAGAACGCCTGCATCAGGGCTTGCGCCACGCGAAATTCACCGCCGCCAAGCTTGCCGCCGTGCGCAAGCGCGGATGGGCTGAATCCGTCAATGAACGCGAAGACGGCGTATGCTCCATCTCCGCGCCGATTCGCAACCCCTCCGGCCAGGTCATCGCCGCGATTTCCATCTCCGGGCCGACTGGCCGCATGGGTACGACCCCTGGCCGCCGGTACGCCCCGCTCGTGATGGCCGCCGGCAAATACCTCACCGAAGCCCTGCTGCGTGCCAGCGGCGAGCGCTGAGGGAGAGGACTGAGAGCGAGCGCTGAGAGACTGCCGTCTGGTCAGACGGTCTCCAACAATCGCAACCGTCCGCCGATATCTCGGCATCACCGATAACCTTCTACCGACGCTGAGACGCTCGTCAGCGTCGGTAGAAGGTTTTTCTTTGACAGACTGTCGCCGCCGGATAGCCGGCGAGGTGGTCGAACGATACCGCGATTCTCCGCAAACTGGTTACGCCCACAAGGCCGTTGGCGTAACCAGTTTGGAAAAGCTGGAGGCAACGAAGCGATATGGCAGCCGAGACATGCTCAGATATCTCGTCAGCGGGTTCTTGTCCATCATTGCGCGTCTGCCGCCCTGTCATGCGTAAAAGAGAAGCCCCGACGTTTCCGCCGGGGCCAAGGAGAGAGAAGAGAAGAAGAAGGGTTCAGTTATAATTATGGGGCTTCGGACGAAACCTCGCCGGTTTGCTTCGCTCCGAAGGGGTTCCGTTTGCCGGTAGCTCTTATATAACCAGCCGATGCTTGGGACAACGATGCAGCACACTGGGTATGCGCTACCAATTGCATGGCAGATCATTCAGCTTCATGCCCGGGTTCATCCAGCCTGACGGCAATCGTCCCCGGGGCAACGGCAGGGGGCATTTCGACCAAATGCGTCCAGCTGGCACAGGGTTCCGTGACCCGCCACGGCAAAACCGGGCCTCGCCGAACAGGCCACTCGGCATGCAATCCGGGCCGGCGTGCACTAGTGTGGATGACATGAGCGACAAGCAACGTCCCGACAGCCGTCCCAATCATGGAACACGCAACGCCACACACCGTCCGACATCGGTGTCCGCACGTCTGGGACGTCTGCAATTCCATGAATCCGGCAAATTCCGAGTGTTACAGCTTTCCGACATCCAGGACGGCCCGAAGGTATCCAGCGATACGATACGTCTCATCGCTGCCGCCGCAGATGCCGCGCGACCGGATGTCGTCATCTTCACCGGCAATCAGATCGCCGGGTATGACAGCGCTTACGCCGATACGTTCCGCAAGCGCAGCTGGCGCACCCCGCTGGAACGTATCCGGCAGAACGAGGCGAGCCGCGAGCAGCTCGACCATACGCGCGACATGGTACGACAGAGCATCGGGCAGTTTCTCCAGCCGCTGATCGACCGTGGCATCCCGTGGGTGGTCACGTACGGTAACCACGACAGTCAATGCGGGCTGAGTCGCGAGGAAATGGACGCCATCTATCGCGAGTTCCCCGGGTGTCTCAACGCCGAATCAACCGCATCGCGGCCTGATTTGCCTCGCACCCGCTCCAGTTCCGGACTCCCCGACCAGCGCATCTACCCGTGTGAGGCGGGGACGCTCGCGCTGCCGGTGATGGATGTGGACCGCAAGCGCACCGTGCTGGGGCTGGCCGTGGTGGATTCCGGGGACTATGCCCGTTCCGGCGGTTACGGTTCGCCATCGGACGCGGCGTTGAAATTCCTTGGCCTCATGCCCGATGTTCTGCACACTCGCATGATGGTGTTCCAGCATTTCCCCATCCCGCAGTATTACCGGCTGCTCAAATCGGTGCCGCCGAACGCGGCGCACGCCGTGGAAGGGTATCGCGTGTTCTCTGGGCATAGCTATGTTCTGGACGAAGACAAGACCTTGCCTGGCAGTTATCTGGGCGAAGGCGTGAGCTGTCCTGATGCCGACAGCGGGGAATACGCGATTCTTACGAACGGCGACCGATATTTCGCGATTTGTGCAGGGCATGATCACCGCAATGGTTTCGCAGGTGAAGTCGATGGCATATTGATGGTCGCTTCCCCGACTTGCGGATTCGGGTCGTATGGGCCTGCGCCTGCACGCGTGGCGGCGAGGCTGTTCGAATTCGATATCCGGCACCCGTATCATCCGCGCACGCAATTACTGGAATTCGGCGACCTGGTCGGCAAGCCCAACTCGCATAAGACGTATACGTTCGCCATTGCAAGCGAGGCGGACCAAATCGGCGAATCGATGGACCTGCTGCGCAAACCCGGATTGCTCGGCCGCCTGCGTCGCGCCCTACGCAAGAAATAAACCCTGCCTGTCAAACTGCCTACGCTAACACCCTCGTCAGCGTCACCAGTTTGTGGTCTGGTACAAACTGTCTACGACAACGACGCCACCATCGTCACCAGTTTGTGGTCTGGTACAAACTGTCTACGCTAACGGAGGGCTCAGCGTAGACAGTTTGGGAACGGGGACGCCAGTCGCATACGTGTTGACGACACCGTGTTGCATGCATCTGCCTCTACCGAAGCTCACCCCCCCCAGCGTCGGCAGAAAGTGAAAGATGGACACGGCGTCGAAACCACAGCTTCTGCCGACACTGAGGCACCCGCCAGCATCGGTAGAAGGTTGTGACGATTGGGCTCGCGGTTTGCGGCCTATAGGAACTAAACGTGGTGTTTATGATGCCGGTCAGGCCAAGTGGCTGTAGGCGTGTCGGCGTGCGTTTAACGTGACGTGTCGTTAAAAAGGCCGTCCGAGTGCCG
>NZ_JBQKEV010000009.1:0-112167 GCF_052121135.1 Bifidobacterium sp. LCP19S3_E9
ACGGCGATGGTACTGCACCCGGAAGGGTGTGGGAGAGTAGCACGCCGCCGCACCCAAACCTCACAGGGAGGGGACACCACCAGCGTGCCCCCTCCCTTTTCCACATACCCCAGACACACACGGCGGACCCGGCACGGCGGCCGCCGGAACAGGCCACGGACCCCACGCCGGCAATGACGCCACGACACACACGCCCGACCCTACCCCACGATAACAAGTTACTCCGGACTACCCACAGAACCCGTCTGTGAACAGGCAAGTGCGGCACCGCACATGCGACGGGCCCACACCACAAAACAAACCGGCCACCCCAGACAACCCATCAACACAACCAGTTTGGGAGATGTATGCGGCAATGCCCCTTGCGCTGGGTACTTGCAAAACCGGCGTGTGGGAGCACCGATCAACTTGCGATGCCCAATGAATAAGCCTGTCGAGCAGACTACTGCTGATAGGAATCCCTAGGTCGGTGGGGACAAAATTAAATTCACTCTGGGGGACGGCTGAATATCTGCTTTGAGTTGTATGATGGTATCCCATATGCAATCGTAAGTATTTGCAATGAACACTGACGCGGGTGGGGATTAATGAACTTTTATGATGATAACCAGGTGATGATTCGCCTCATGGTTTCGCACCGAATATGAGCAACATGGGCGGGTTTCGTAGCCGTCACGTATCCCATCGCTCCACATCTGACCGGTCATCTGTTTCCCTTCTGCCTTGGACTAATGGTTCTGTTCTTGATAACATCTGCACGGTTATTGTGGTGATATGCCTGATACTCGGCGGACTCGTCAACGCCGGTGTCAAAAAGCTTTCTTCAGCTCAATCCCGCGATAGGACTGTCACCTATACACAAGGCTCGCCATCGTCTCGGCCGTCATCCAGCGGTTCTACGCAAAACCAACAGCAGCCGACTGACTCAGCGTCTTCAGATTCATCGGATTCGACCGGAATCATCGGCTACCGGTATGGTTCATGCGACCAATACCGTCAATACATCAACGAAATCAAAGCCATGCATGACAAGCACCATGCCATGCCGGCAGCCCAGATCAATGAATATGTCAAAGCGCTTCCGAACGCCTAATCAGCGATTGATTCATGGCTCAAGGCCTTAGATCATATGCTGGAAGCAACGTCCTACGGTGATGCGAGACGCTCCATGAACCGCAACGATGCCACGGCATACTACACGGCGAAGCTCGCCGACTGGCATCAGCTTGAATACGATTTTAAGATTCACAAGTCGTACAACATCTCAATCCAGACACATACCACGGCGACCGGCTCCTATTTCGAGATCGTCCTTACCCAAGATGACAGCCATCACGCGCCATCGCCTCAACAATTGGACAGTATCGAACAGCAGATCGCGTCTTTCCGAGGACAGACAGGGCAGAACGGCACCTACCTACAGTCGGGTGAACAAATGCTGTCAATCGTCGGTCCGTATGCCGACTACGATTTCCAGAGCATGGGCAACTACTGTCCTTCAACGCAAGCGGATCGGTACGCATTTGCGGCATTTCGCGAAGGGAAAGCCGATACCAACTTCGTCAACACCGGCCATGAGGCGTACCCGTACGTCGTTCGCTCGACGCAGTATCTTGACGAGCTTCGCCATGAAATCGCCCGTTATCTGGTGTATTCCCGTTGCGAGACATCCGTTCCGCCGCTTCATGTCGAGAACGAGGGCATGACGAATTCCTACGCGGTAATGTATCTGGGGACGAACCGCGACACCTTGAACAGCATCGGTGCAAGTTTCCCGGAATATGCGATGAATGCGCAGACCGACCAGGCGGCGGCTTCAGCGCACGCCGGAACGTGCGTGGTCGACTGACGGCATCAGTGATGAATCGTCTGCTGCTCACCACGCAGACTGGAAGCGGACTGCGTCTTCTCCTGTCTCCTCCGTGATGCGTTGCCATCTACCATGCGATTCCCACGCGGTTAACCATTCCGTGCGTCCACAATCCAGTGCAGTTTTTCAACCGTGCATATCTATGAGATCATGCATCTTCAATCCTACATATCGATTGTGCATTCTAAGTACCGTCCGGTTTCCATATATTGTTTCTGCGTACTGTTTCTGCAATTGCGCCGGTTGCCGCGCAGCACTGTCGTATCCACAGCGCGGACGAGTACGATGAAAGCATGCGTCGTTGCGAGGGAGGCATGCCGATGGATGGCGATCAATCGAGAAAACAAGCCACGGGACGCGTGGAGGACACTCGGGACAAATACGGCTTGAATCTGCGCGAATGGACGAAACGGCATGAAAAGAGCGTCGCCACGCGCCTCAATCAAGGTGAAGATCCCCGTCGACTGTTGGATTGGCATGAGCGCAAGCTCGCATGGCTGCAGCATGAGCGGCTCATCCATTTGGGGTCATGATGATCACCATCGCCGTGTTCTTGGTCGCGCTCGCCTTCATGGTGCTCGTCCCCTCCACGATTCCTGTGTCAACCATCATCTACCTGGCAATGCTGGGACTGCTCATTGGGTATATCAGGTATTACTTCTTTCTGGAGAATACGGTCCAGCATTGGTATCGCATCGCAGATGACTTGCATGAGCGGGTCGAGATGTTCGACCGGTCCACAGCCGCGCCCACGCACGAGACGCATAACGAAGCGTGATCGCAGTGAGTGACAATCTGCCTGCGGGTGCAAGGCAGCCGACCGAATCCGGCGATCGCATCGACGGAAACGACGCTCGGCAAGCCGCCCATTGGATTGCCGAAACGTTGGAACGGCTTTCCCGTTCGTCATTCCGGTCATCATTCACGTTGAGTCCGCACGACGCTGAATATGCGAGGCGCAAAGGGCGTGAACTCATTGACCGGCATGCGCATGAGATGCTCGCTCAACGGGTTGGCGCTGCCCAGCCTGCGAAAGACGGGAGGCAAACGCCTTGGCGCGGCCATCCTGTGTTCACCGCCCAACACGCCACCGCATGCTGCTGTCGTGGATGCATCGAGAAATGGCACCATATTCCGCGGGGCAGAGAACTGAGTGCTCAGGAGATCAACCAACTGGCAGGATTGATTATGGCCTGGATTGACCGCGATCTTGCCGCGCACCCAGCGGCGACAGGGGAGCGTGACGGATGGGCGGCACCGCCCGAGAACCCCAAGGATGCCGGCGTAGAACAAGGTGGGGCAACACCGCAACTGCGTCGGCACCGAAACGCTGCGGGGCATTCGGGGAGGAGCGGACGACATCCGGGTGATCGGCACGCCGACGGTGCATCCGGCTTCGTCCAAGGCAAGCTGCTGTAATAATTGCAATATGTCAGATGGCTTTCAGCAGGGCTGCAGGGAAGATACGGCGTAAGCGCAACGAAAGGAACGCAGTACGGTTATTTGATGGTCTGGTCGCGGCAGCGTGGCATCGTGACAGCGCACGTCACAGCAACGCGACGAGAACCAATGCAGCCACATAGACGGCACAAGCCGCACAGAACACGCCATCGCGGGCGTGCATTCGCATCTCATGCCAATGAGTCCGATGGATGCCTTCCTCATAGGAACGTGCATCCAAGGCAAGACTCAGATTGTCGGCATGCCTTAGCGACGCGGCGAACACCGGCATGATGATCGCACACATCGCACGGCACCGCTGAGCCGGGGAACCGCTTTCGATGCTGCCGCCGCGGGCCGCTTGCGCTTGGGCGACGGAGATGATTTCCACGCGCAACGTCGGTAGGAACCGCAACGCCAGACTCAGTACCAGCGCTATCTCCTGGACATGGATGCCGCATCGTTTGAGCGGGGACAAGAGGGATTCAAACGCGTCGGTCATGGCCGTGGGCGTTGTCGTCTCCACATACACCGCGCCGAGAATAATCACCAGAGCGAAGCGGCAGGCGTAGATGATTGCCGTGTGCACGCCGTCATCAGTGATAGGCACGGGACCGATATGGGCAAGTGGTGTGCCTGTGCGGACGAAGAAGATGTTCAGCGCACCCGCGAACACAAATAGGAACAGGAACATGTGGATGCGCGCTAGCAATTGAAGTGGGCTGATTCGCGCGGCGGCGACGATACCGGCGGTCAGGATGGCGCCGACGGCCAGTTGATATGGTGAACTGATGGCGAACGCCGAAAACATGAGCGTCAGGAACGCGACCACTTTCACCCTGGTGTCAAGCTTGTCGATTGCGGAACGTCCGGTGCCGGTTCGCCGGGCTTTGGAAGGTTGGCTATCCGTGGTGTTGGCAGATGGAATCGCGGGGATATCGTCTGATGATACCGCCGTGTATGCCGCCGATTGCAGTGTGTCCGTCGGTTTCTGGCCGTCTGCCGATTGCGGGGTTACCTTCTGCCGGGCGTTTGTCGGAGACTCAAGCACCAGCACGCGGTCGGCAACAGCGCGTGCCTCGTCGATGCTGTGGGTGACCAGCAGCACCGTAACCCCGCGGCGGTGCAGATCAGCGAGCAAACCGCGGATTCGTGCGCTCGCCGTCTCATCCAGACTGGCCGTCGGCTCGTCCAGCAGCAGCACATCCGGATGACAGGCGATAACCCCCGCAATGGCTGCAAGCCGCTGTTGTCCACCGGACAGGCTGAACGGCGAGCGGTCGCGGATATCGCCAATATGCAGCAATTCCAGCGCTTCATCGACACGTTGCGCGACTTCCTGCTCGGAAAGCCCCAGATTGCGCGGGCCGTACGCGACATCCTCGGCCACCGTCTGTGCAAACAACTGTCGTTCCGGATGTTGCATGACCAGTCCAAGCCGGTGTCTCAACTGGACTCGTTGGGCGCGGGACAACGGGCGCACCCCCGACCTGGGCTTGACCAGCCAAGTCATCAGCCGGGACTTCAATCGTTCAGCCGGTTGCGTCGGTCGCCTTTCGTCTGCGTTCCCAGTGCGCCTGTAATCTGTGGCTATAGGGATGCCGTCGATGGTGATATTGCCGCTGTCGGGGCACTCCAAGGCGGCCAGCAGCCTGATCAGCGTGGTTTTCCCTGCTCCGTTGGTGCCCATGAGCGCCACGGTTTCGCCGGAACGCACGGAGAAAGTCAACCGATGCACGCTGGGGAAGGTTGCGCCCTGAGGGGTGAAGGACACATGGTCCACGCTGATCGCGGGTGCCGGGCGGTGTGCGGCAGGGATTTCCTCGGCATCGGGTGAACCAGTGCCAGACTTGCCGGCGGCATCGGTACCGGCGGTCATGGGTGTCGCCGCGGCGAGGGACATGGTCCCCTGCGCAGGCGACGTGCCGGACGGCAACGGCGTACGTCCGTCGATTGAACCAGGGTGCAGCCACGTGACCGGCATGCCGCTTGTTTGCAGCAGATGACGGAAATCATCCTTGGCGGGATGCTCTGATGAATTGGAATAACCATCCGGGGATGGCGTTGCAACGGTGGAATCGTCGATGATCCGCCCTGCGCTCATGGTGATGACACGTTGACCGCGATGCGCTTCATCCGCATGATGGGTCACATGCACGATGGTGGCCCCCCGCCGGTGAAGTGCGTCAAGGATGTCAAGCACGCCGATACGCGCATCCTGGTCGAGCATTGCGGTCGGCTCGTCGAGCACCACCATCGCAGGATTCATCGCGATGATCCCGGCGATGGCGATGCGCTGCTGCTGGCCGCCGCTCATCGTCGTCGGATCATCTTCGATACGCGCCATCATGCCGACCGCTTTGAGTGCATGCGCGACCTGATCGCCGATGCGCGGGCGGCTCATCCCCAGATTCTCCGGTCCGAAGGCCACATCGTCGCCGGTGATGGTCGTGACAATCTGATCCTCAGGATTTTGAAACACCGCGCCGATATCATGTCGGGCGAGCCGGTACTGGTCGGCATGCGCGCCCGCGGCATCGAATACCGGATGCCCGTCCAACGTGATCACACCCGAATCCGGGGCGGAAAGCCCTGCAAGAAGCCGGGCAAGCGTTGATTTTCCCGAACCGTTGGCCCCCACGATGCACACATATTCACCGGTGTGGATATCGAGGTCCACCCCGTCGAGCGCCCAGTCGTGTGCACCGGAATACCGGTAGCGAACACGGCGCAAGCTCGCGGCAAGGCCCTGCCTGTCGTTCGCGTTTGCATCCACCTGCGCCGAAGCCGGTGTCGATGTCGCGACCGAATCCGGGGCGGGGGAGGAAAACCGGGAGATGTTCATGATGATGTGCAGTATCCGTATCTTTCGTGGGAGCAGGGGTGGTGCGTCAATGGAGTTTATCGATGATGTGGGAATCGAAGGTTCCGGGAACGAGACGCATGTCTGACCGTTCGACGCTCATGGCCACCGGACGGCCAGACCTGCGTGTTGGTCAGCGTGCCGACTTGTTGAGCAGTTCAGACACCGGCTTGTAAATCAGGAACGTGACCACGCAGTTGATCGCGTACTTCGCAAGATTGAACGGCAACAGCGCCGGTACAATCAATGCGGCGACCTGGGCGACGGTCATATGCGCGTACATCGGGGTGATGACCAGATTGCCGAGGATCGCAAGCGCGAGTGCGACAATCGCGCCGACGACCAGACCGAGCACCGCACCGGGACGGGTGTGCATACGCCGGTAGATCACTGCTGCCGGCACAGACAACCCGATCGCGACCAGCCAGGCCATGAGCGTACCCCACGGGCTGATGAACAGATGCGGGACGAACCCGAGGATGCTGACAATCAGCGCGGCCGCAGGACCGTAAGCGAAGCCCGCGACCAGCGCGACGATGCCCGACGGATCGTATTTGAGCCACGGAACACCCGGAATCAGCGGGAATTCAACGAAGCTCAACGCCATGGACAACGCCACGAAGCATGCGTACATGGCGATGCGGCGGGTTGACCAGCGGCCGGAATCGCCGACGCCGGTCGAATGGGCGTCTTTCGGTGACACGGCTGCGTCGGCCACGGGTGTGGCTGCTGGCGCGGTTGCGGGTGTGGCCTGGGAATCAGCTGCGGTATCAGTAGGCTGGGCGCTTCCTGGCAGATCATCATTCTTGACAATGGCGCGTACATGAATATGGGTATGCGAAAAGATGCTCATCTGAGCTCCGTTTCTTCCATCCGGACTGTACCGTTGGCCCCGGATTCCCACCGGATCAGCCGCTTGCGCGGGTCGCGGGCTTCGACATGGAACGCCGCCGCTCAATGCGGACGGCTTGTCGTTACCGCCAGTAAGGAATTTCACCTTCCCTGAAACTTACAGAAATCATAAATACCGTATGACGGCAGCAAACGCAAGTCAATGCTCGATATTCGGCGTTCGGCGAGGGTAAGTGCAAGAATGGTGACCATGACACAATCACAGCACGCCAAGAAAGCTGTCATCGACAAGCTGGCCATTGTCATCGTCACCTACAAGCGGCAGAAGCTGCTCGCGACACTGTTCGATTCGCTCAAGGCGCTGACCGTCGCGCCGTGGCGTATTGTCGTCGTGGACAACGAACACAGCGAGACCACCAAGTCGATGGTCGAAGATTTCAGCGCCGCGGTCACCGCCCAATGGGGGCAGACCATCGCTGACACGGAAGGCAACATGAACCGTGTGGTGTACTTCCCGCAAGAAGGCAACATCGGTGGTTCCGGCGGTTTCAGCAACGGCGTGCGCAAAGCGTATGAGCTCGGCGCCGAATGGTTCTGGGTCATGGACGACGACGTGGCGGTGCTGCCGGATGCCATTGAGAAGCTCGCTCCATGGACCCTCCATCACGACGTGATCCAGGGCAGCCGCAACGATTATGACGGCGGTCCGTTCTACTGGCAGTACCATTTCATCGTCCCGCTGGGCATCCCCGATCCGATCGCCCCGGCGGCGTTCGGGCCGCGCGGCTACCGGCTCATGAACACCATGTGCTTCGAGGGCGGGCTGTTCCGCCGCAACATCGTCGAGAAAATCGGCTTCCCAGACGGGCGGTTCTTCATCTACTGGGATGACACGATGTACGGCTATCTTGCCAGCAAAGTCACCAATCCGATCGAAGTCAAGGACGTCATCATTCGCCGTACGCGCGATATCGACAACTGGAATATCGCCGGGCTGCGGCAGTTGAACTCCACATCCGATATGAACCGGTACCACATCATGCGCAACCGCGGGTATATGGCGCGGTATTTCATGGTGTACGGGGATTATCGTCCTGCGTTGTTTGCGCTCGGTACGGCTGCCACCGCAATCAAGGAGGTCATCCGATTGGTTGCCGTGGATAAGGGGCACCTGCGCAGTGGGCTGTCCGCTATCGCGCGCGGCTGGTGGGATTCGCACAAGTTGCTGCATGATCCCGATTGGCGGCCGATGCCCGCGCTAAAGTGAGGAGCGAAGTCACGTTTGCAATTCGATTGGCCGCGTGTCGCCCGAAGACTTGGGAACAATGATGAAAGCGTTTGCAGGTTTTCGGCGTGGCGCGGCCTCATTCGGTCAGGGGGCGCGGTACAATCGCCGTACCGGTTCATACACCCCATCACCTCATAGGAAGGTCAAAGATGATTGAGACAGCACAGGCTTTCGGCGTTGACATCGGCGGCTCCGGCATCAAGGCGGCTCCCGTCAATTTGGAGAAGGGTGAGTTCGCTGAACCGCGTCTGAAGATTCTGACCCCGGAGAAATCCACTCCGCAGGCCGTTGCAGACATTGTGCGTCAGCAGCTCGAACATTTTGAAGTTCCTGAGGACGCGCCGGTCGGTATCGCGTTCCCGGCGCCGATCAAGCCCGGCAAGCCGCTTGATTTCATGGCGAACCTCGACCAGTCCTGGATCGGCGTGGACGTTACCGAGGAGTTCTCCAAGGCGTGCGGCCGTCCTGTGGTTGTCGTCAATGATGCTGACGCGGCGGGTATCGCCGAGCAGCAGTTCGGTGCGGCAAAGGGCCAGGACGGTCTGGTTATCGCGACCACGCTTGGCACCGGCATCGGCACCGCGTTGATTTACGACGGTGTGCTCATCCCGAATACCGAGCTGGGCCATATCGAACTGCAGAACGGCAAGGGCGACGCGGAGAAGTACGCGGCGTCGTCCGTGCGCGACAAGCTCGACATGAGCTACAAGAAGTGGGCGAAGCGCCTGACCAAGTACTACGGCCTTATGGAGAAGTACTTCAACCCCGATTTGTTCGTGGTCGGCGGTGGCGTCAGCCGTGTGAGCGAGAAGTTCCTGCCGTACATCGATATCAAGACCCCGATGGTTCCGGCGAAGCTGCGCAATGAGGCAGGTATCATCGGTGCCGCCTACTACGCCAGCGTCAAGGCCGCTAAGGCTGCTGAAGCCGCCAAGTAACAGGTTCTGCGGCGAATCCTGGTCCGGAGCGGATGAACGCATGCGGTTGGGATGTCGGAGGATGCTGAAGCATCGGTTGTGGTCCGTCCCGAGATAATCGGGGCGGGCCACAACGCGTATTTGGAGGCGGTTTGGGCGGTTCGTCGGTTTGGGTTGGTGATTGGTTTTGCCGGTTTGGTTTGGTTGGTGGCGTTACGGTCGGTTGGTTCATGGTGCGGTCGGTTGGTTGGCGGAGTTGATGGAGTTTGGTCGTTGCGGCGTATTGGCACCATGGTGGTGAATGAGAGTTCCATCTGGTTACGTATGCGGTGCCATACGCAACCATACGGAAGGCGCAGAGGAACGATACGATCGCTTGGCGTCTGCCGGCTTGTGCATGCCCGGGCGTACACAACGACGCGTTATCGGTATATCAGGGCCCCCGGGCGCTTGCTTCCGTCGCACAGCGTATGTTCTGGCACACTCGCGATTGGGGGACCCGGCCACATGACAAACCCGATTGCGTCCCCTGATACCGACGACATTACGGAGTTCTCTGATGCCCTAGCGTGTCTTGTAGTCGCAACGTCCGTTGGGATGATAATCAATGCCTTTGGTTCTCTTTGCCGTGGTTGTGTGAGGATTGGCTCGCACGATGACCGGTTGGTTGGTTGGGGAGGGGTGATGTGGCGGGGTTTGGCGGTGTTGTGTGAGGATTTGCTCACATGGTGGAGGTGCGGGCGGCTTTGGAAACGACGGTTTGGCTTGGGCATCTCTGCGAGGCGGAAGTCTGGCGGCGCTGACTTCCACGGGGAATCCTCGCTCGTTGCCGGCCATGGCCGTGATGAGGGTGTGCGCTAGGATGGTGGCGTGCGATTTTCATCACGAGTAGACATCAGCGCCCCGAATGCCATTGCCCGGGCGGAGCAAGCCGCCAAAGAGGACGGCATCACGCTTGACAAACTCAACGATTCGAATCCGACCAAGTTCGCGCTCGCGCCGCAATCCTTGCCGACCGTCTACGCTGCGCAACCCCGCGGCCAATTCGAAGCCAGGCGACAACTGGCCGGTTTCCTTGCTGATAGACGCCGCCGCGAGTCCACGTTGCCTGACGCGCAGCCGGTCGATCCGAATCGTCTGTATCTGCTCAGCTCAACCTCACAAGCGTATTCGTGGCTGATGAAACTGCTGTGCGACGCCGGCGACATCGTGCTCGCCCCCAAGCCCGGATATCCGCTCATCGAATCGATTGCGGCGCTGGAATGCGTCCAAGTCATCACGTATCAACAGCGTTTCGACGGGTCATGGATCATCGATACCGCGCAACTGGAATCCCTGCTGAACGGCCCGCAAGGCGCGAAAATCCGCGCGTTGGTGCTGATTAATCCGAACAACCCGACCGGTTCGTACGTCAAGCCCGAAGAGCGTGAGACGATTGTGAGGCTATGTGCCGAGCATGGTGTCGCCATTATCGCCGACGAGGTGTTCTATGATTTCCCGGTCGAACCGTTCCCCGGCAACGCACGCTTGGCGGGGGAGCCACGCGTGCTGACTTTCGCGTTGGACGGATTGTCGAAAACACTTGCAGCCCCGCACGCGAAAGTCGGGTGGATCGAGGTGTCCGGCCCCGAGCTTGATGTCGCTGAAGCATTGAAACGACTTGACGTGATCGCCGACGACTATCTGCCCATGAGCGATATTATCGCAGACCGTCTTCCCTCGTTCCTTGCCGAGGCGGCGCAACAGACCGCACGGGTTAGCGATCGTGTCCAGACGAACGCCGGAACCTTGCGTCGTATGCTCGCCGATGACCCCAACGGTCTGGTATCGATGCTGCGTATGGAAGGCGGCTGGAATGCTTTGGTGCGAATCCCCTCGGTGCTTGACGAAAACGAAGTCGTGCTGCGGATGATCCGCGACCATCGGCTGACCGGGCAGCCTGGCTACTTCTTCGACATGACTTCCAACGGGTATCTCGCGGTTTCGCTCCTACCCCAGCCGGATCGTTTCGAGCACAACATCGCCGCGATGCTGGATACCGTAGCGGCGATGCTCAAGGAATAGACGAATCCGGCGAGCATTCAGCGAAAAGTTAGCGATTGTTAGGCTATCGTCCGCGAACGGAAATCCCAAGAACTTGGGTGGCAAGAACCCAAGTTCACTGATATCAGGCGAACAGTGGATCAAACTGCGCGAACATCGCAAGCGGCGCAGACGGCATCGCGTGTGCGAATCATAGACTTACGCGAGCGGGCTTAGTCTTACACGCGATCGCGCATGCGGCGAATCAAATCAGTATAGGCGGTGACCGCGTCTTGGGGGCTCCCGTCGAATACAATACGTCCGCCGTCCAAGAGCAATGCCCGGTCAATCGCGTATTCCGGTCTGGTGATCATATCCGTGTCGTGCGTGGCGAATACCACTTGACGGTCAAGCGCAAACAGGGCGCGCGCCACGTGGGCGGTTCCGATTTCGTCAAGTCCCTTCGTCGGCTCGTCGGCGACCAGAACCGCAGGATCAAGGCATAACGCGGCCGCGATGGCCAGCAGATGACGGTGCTCACTGTCGAGCGCGTCCGCCGGCCTGTCCCGCCACACCGACAAATCAAGCTGCGCCAACAGCGAGCCGATACGCGCCTGACGCTCCGCATCCGCGATGTGTCGCGCCTGCATATGCGCGTCAAGCGCCTTCGCGATGTTTTCGCTGCAGTAGAAGCTGTTCGGAATCTCTTCCCGTCGCACACAACCGATTAGCTGTTCGACACGTTTGCGGTCTTTGCGGGAGCCGGGGTGCAGCGTGTGCTCGCCCGCGCAGATTGTGACCGAACCTGAAGTGGGGGCGAGCGAGCCATCGAGCAGTTTCAGCAGTGTCGTCTTGCCTGAGCCGTTCAGACCGATTACCGCGGTGCGTCGTGTGTCGAGGGTCAGGGTCGTATCGTGCAAGCCCGTGTTGCCATCCTCATACGTGTACGAGGCCTGTGCCAACGTGAACGTCACATGGTCGGGGCGGGGCGTGTCATTCCTGCGCGAGAACAATCCTGAGAAGATACCCATACCAGTCATCCTAGCAGCGAGAACCAGGCTTGAATCCGCGCGAAAATGTCCGGGGCCGAGCGTTGCAGCGAATCATCGCGGCCGGTGACGAAACACGAGGCGAGAAGGAACAGGATGCTCGCCAGCAGGAGCATCATGATCAGGATGCGCCTGGTATCAAGCGCGAACCGTTGCCAGCGTCCCGTCATGCGAACGTCTTGCAGCGCATGTGTGCCGGTGCCCCCCGTGCCGCCTGTGACCCCTTGTTCGGGCAGTTCGCCGAGCACCCACAGCAGCCCCGGCAGGCTTGCCAGTGTGATGAGCCACCCGAAATCGCAGATATACCGCCAGCCCAACCCGGCCTTGAACGCATCGACCAGCATGATGGCGATGCCGAGCATCAACATGCAGGAGAACAGCGCGCCGAATCGCTCACGACGATGCCGACACAACAGCGGAATGAGGAAGGCCAGCAACGCCATCGGACACATGGCGAACAATCCGGCAGCCATCGGCTCAGCGAACCCCCAATGTGGCAATGGCGTAGGGTTGATTGCCACGAACGGGAACGTCGATTGCAGTCGGGGCGGCAGCAGCAGATAATAGCCGATGATCCAAGGGATATTCGCCACCGGTTCGCTGTATGAGGTCATGTCGTTGACGGTGATCTGATACGAATTGCCGAAATTGAACAGCGAGCCGAAACGTAGCGCGTTGCAGACGCACACCGGAATCACCACCGCGATTGCGGGCAGGATCACCGCCGCGGGGCCGGCCCATAGTTGACGCGTCGCCTTGCGTGCCCTCATCAATCTCGCCATCTGCCTGATTTGCCGCCAGAACATGGGGAAGATCAGCAATGCGCTCAACGCGAAGGTCGGGCGGCACCCCGCGTTCGCCGCGATGCAGGCGGCGCCGCAAGCCAACCGTGGCAACGACAATCCGGGGGCGTCACCCACATACCACAGCCGGCGGGAGCCTTCCGGACGTTCAGCTCCCGCCCACAGCCACAATCCAAGCGTCGTGAACATCAGCGAGGCGGCGATCGGCACAGAATAGAAGTTCGTGCGAAGCCACAGATACCCTACGTTCGAACCCAACAGCAGCGTCACCAAAGCCATGCTCATGGCGGCCACCGAGCAATTGGGGGCAACACGCCGCAGCATTCTGATCGTCAGCAGCGAACCGAACAGGACGAATCCGAACAGGAACACCAGCACCGCGCTCGCCGACGGCAGCATGGCCGGCATGCCGTCTATCACGTGCGACAGCGCCTGATAGGGCACGAACAGAATAATCGCCGGAATCACACCAAAATACGAGTACCAGTGCCCGTGATAGAACGCGTAATCCCAATAAATGGGAGATGCCCCCGCGTCCAACAGACGTTCCCTCAGGGCGGGATCATACGGATTGGCACTCTGCGCAAACGTTGATGATACCGGCAGATCAAGCCAGACCCTGCCTTGCAGAAGCGCATCGGCGATATGACCATACTGGTCGAAATCGTACGTGTACCCGTTCGGGGCTTGGAATACCAATGGTTTCCATATGGTGGCGATAATCGCCGCGCCGGTGAGCGAAATCACCCCGACAACCGCCATCACCGCGAAAAAGGCCAAGCGCTGGGAGGCGCTCGCCGGGTTGACGCGAATGCGCCACAGCGCCGAACGAGGCCGCCAACAGGCGATGAGGACGGCGATGGCGGCCATCACGGCGACGCGCAGCCAATCGACTTGGAACGCGACGCGAACATTGGGACGGACCGCGAAAATCGGAACCTGGGTGCCGGTGGGAGCCTGAATCCACAGTTTCACCGTATGCTGCGCATCTGTGCGCAGATACAATGAGCGCGGCCGGGATATGTCGACCAGCGTGGACGAGCCGGCGCGGCCGTCCGAATCAAGACGGACACGAACGACGGATACGATGTGGGAGCGTGTCGTCCCTGTTGCCTTGGTGACTTGCGCCAGATCGAGGCGAACATAGTGTGAACTGCCGTCCACAGGTACGGACAGAAACGCCTTCGTCTGATCGGTCACTTCCAGCGTGCCGGAGGCTTCACGCACCAGTCCTGAGCCCATGGTGTTGAGCGTGGCGGGTGAATCGGTGCTCGCCGCCACGCCTGTCCAATACGGCAGGTTGAACACCACGCATTCGAGCACGGCGATGATGAGTACGGATATGAGGGCGAACCGCGCCGCCGGATGGGACCGGCCGCGGCGGACAAGAGGTTCGTGGACAGACAGCACGGTTTTATTCTAAGAGCAAGACCACCCCGCCATGTCTGCGCGCATTGGGACAATCGCCGTATGACACGATTCAGGAAGCATACGGACGCACACGGCAGCCAGCCGAAACCATCGATGTTCGCCAAGCTGAAAGAATCGATTCGCCATTCGGTATTCGGCCAGTCGGATGGCAACGGGCACGGCTCATCCGCGCCGGCGAATCCCTTCGGACGGGCGCTGTCGAATCCAGACAATGTGGTGGACGAGCTGAGCCGCCACGCCATCAAACTCACGCCAATCGTCAAGCGCCGGGTCTACGAGGGCCTTTCTGGTGTGCCTGAGGGATTGCACCTTGGATGGGCGCAGTTGCCGCAGACACGCGGGCGGGCGTTCTCCTTGGGCATGTTCATCGGGGATGATCGTTTCGCCCAGATCGCGCTCGCCGACGATCGCGGCCGTGTATTCGCCGGAACAGACCCGACGATGGATGTTCAAGGCGCTGAAATCCGATTCATGTTCAGCAAGGACGGCGAATCGCGGTTGCCGGACCATACACGGCTGGGAACAGGGGCTCGCGCGCAGGCGTCCATGGGCGTACGCGCCGGCGATTTCCTGCGCGGTGTAATCGGAGGCGAGCGCAACGGCAAATCCGAGGTCGATGTGCTGCAAGGCAGCATCGTCGGGCGTGGACAGGACGGGCGGATGATGTGGCTCGCTTCGTGGATCAAACGCAACAACCGCTATACGTTGGAACAGTTGCGCGCGGAGCTCGACCCCCAGATGCGTTGCGACCTCGAATACCGTGACGCCATCGCGATTGCCTTCTTCACCGCCTATCTGCTGCCCCAGATGAGTGGCTTGCTTATCGGCTTCGGATCGGGCAATATCTTCCGCAGACTCAACCGTGAGGCCCCGATGGGTGCAATCCGGCGCAGCGTCCGCGACACGTTGGAAGCGCGGGCGCATGGCTTGCGCTCTTCCGGCCTTGAAGACTACTTCTCCGACCTTATGCGGGAGGCCGGAGCGCTTCAACCGGTCGCCGGTCTGGAGGCAGTTCATGGCGCCGAGCCGCTGCACCTGTACACTTCGAGTTTCTCGGGGAGCTATTTCTTCAGTTGGGATTCCTCGCTTGAATTCTCGCCGGCGCTTGCATCCTTGGTGATTGAAGGCGGGCTCAACCGTTTCGCCGCCGTCAGCGCGGTGTTGGAACGCAACGCGAGAGTCGGACAGCAGCCGATCGAAGACAATGTCACCCGTGCACAGGCGGCGCAGCTTGATATGGCGTTGCTCAACGATCCCGCGCTCATCGCCCTGCGCAGCGACGACCGCACGCCGTTGGATCCGTTGCATGACGACGGTATCGCCCCGTTGCACACCATGATGCGCATCGCGCGGGATGCCGCCGAGCAGACGGCCCATGATTTCCCCGACCCGACAGGGCGTGCGATGACGGGCGCCAAGGATGCCGCGGGGTCCGAATGGGTGTACCGCCAGACGTTGTCGCTGCTGCTGCGCAGCATGCGTCTGCCCTTCCGATTCGACGTTGATTTCCGCACGAACCTGCATGACGGCAACGTGGCAATCGCCTTCACCACGGCGGGCGCCGCGATGATGCCGAAAAGCCGGTACAGCGAACGCCGGCATGACTGGGTGAAACTCGAGGAGCATGAGCGCGCCGCGATGAGTGCGGCATACAACCTGCGCGTCGGTCTGATGATGGCCGGTACGGCGTTCGCCGTGGACACACGGGTGCGGCAGGTGTCCGTGACCATTGATTCCATCGGGCTTGAGGAGGCGGTCGCCGAACAGGACAGCGCCATCGCCAAACTCATGGGCGAGGCGCTTAAAGCGTTCGAACGCATGCGCACCCAGGAGCCCGGAGCGGCGATGGGCGGCAAATCCGCGCCGAAGGACGGCGATGTGCACGGCGATCCGTCGCTGGCGTCCCCCAAGCCGGGAGACGGGTCGCATGATGCCGCTGATTCGCATGTGGGCGAGGGGCGCATTCCGGCCGACGGGCTGAGTGCGCAATCCTCGTTTGAACACGGCGAGGGGTATGGCGAGGGTCAAGACGAAGGTCATGGTGCGCCGGATAATGCTTTGAAATCCGCGGAAGAGCAGGAATTCGAGGATTTGATGCAGGGCGCCGACATCGACGAAGCGGTGTTCAGCGTTCCGCAAGGCAATAACGAGCGAGATGGGTCCGGAGCTGAATCCTTCACCATCGCCGATTCCGGTTCGACATCGAGCACATTGAACGCTGCGAACGGGGCTGCCGGGCAGGACGGGTCGGATGGATCCGACGACCGAAACAGTTCGCTTGGGCAGAATGAACCGAACGAATCGAACCGAATCGCGGGAAGCGCCGGAATCGCGGGCAACGCCGGGAACGCCCACACGGGCAAACGCGGCGACGACCCGCTGGAAGCCCTGCGCAGCAACCCGACCGTACGGCATATGGTCGCGGTCACGTTCAGCCGGGACGCTTTCTTGGGCTATGTACACAATCATGGGCTCAACGACCCGGTCACCACGTACCGCATGTTCGATGCGGTCATGTCGGTCGATTCCGATGGCGCGCTTGAACCGGTGGACACCGACCTTGATTTGCGCGACGCCAAGTTTAGCCCGCTCGCCTCGCAGCAAGAGCCGGAGTTCTCGGAAGCCCATTTCGGCCCCCAGACCAGCCGGGTTCTGGGATGCACGGATGCGACCGGATTGTCCATTCAGCGAGTCGATCTACTGCAGCGTGCCGTTACCGATTTCCATCACCTCGCCTCGGATGACAGCATGCCGTCGGTCGCCAAAGCGCAACACGCCATGCGCATCGTCGAGCATATCGGCGATCCGGAACTCTCCCAGCTCGCCCCGCAGGTCGGGGCCGCGCTGATTGACGGCAAGGACACCCCCGACTTCGATTTCACCCTCGCCAAACGCTTGGATGCCGAACGTGTCAAAGCGCGAGACCTGCTGTTCTCAGGGCAGCCTGACCAGGCGATCGAGGTCCAGGAAGCGGCGGTCAGTCGGGTCGACACATTGTTTGCGCAGTCGAAAGGCGTGCCCCGATACTTCAACTCCTACGCGGAACGGGTGGTGTACAACCGCCTGTTCGCCACGGCGGGGGAGCGCACGGTCTTGATTCCCGACAGCCTGTTCTACGCGCATATGGAGCTTGCTGACATTCTCTCCCAAGTCAAGGGGGCCAAGGCGTCGCTGAAGCATCTCAACGCGATGGTCTCGTACGCGCCTGCCTACCCGCTGTCGCATATGCGTTTGGCGGTGCAGCTGGCCAGGGACGAGGATTGGGATTCCGCACGCGCCGCCTGCCTCAACGCGTTGCGGGTCGCCCTCGACCGGGCTGATGCGGCGTTCGCATACTACCGGTTCGCATACTCCGAATGGATGCGCGACCGGTTCGACACCGCTGCCGCCGCCTACCTTATGGCCGCCCATATCGCTCCTGGACAGTTCTCCACACTTCCTGCGGAGTTGGATGAGCTCATGGAACGGGCACGTTCGCAATGCATCCCCGTGCCGCACGATGTCGTGGATGCGGCGACGGTGCTGACTGAACATGATTTGCCGGTGTGGCCGCACACCGAAGTCGAACCGATTGTGCGTCAGGCCGCGCGGGTGTGCGTCGACAACAGTATGTTTGTGCCCGCCCGCACGCTGTCCATCGCGGATGCGCGGTTGAACGACGGGCAAAGCGACGGTATCGATATGGCGCAGGCGCAGTTCCTCCGGTCCTTGGACGCATGAACCGGTGATGTCGCGGCGATGCCGGCGCCGATTGGCGGGGTACGACGCGCGCATTGAAATCGGTTGCGTGAAGCGTCTGCGTGAAGCCGGCACAAGGCGACACACAGCGGCACGCGGTGACGCGCGACGAAAAACGCTAGTGGCGACGTGCGGCGGAATCGGTGACCGCCTCCCCAAGCCGGGCATCATCATGCGCCCATGGTGACGGGCTTCTACTATCATCGAGTGCATGGAAGCGGGCGTTCGGCCCGCGCAACGATGACGAATGGCGGGTTTGGCATGACTGCACATGATGCACACAAGGCTGGCGAGGCTGAAGGGGAACAGCTGGCATGGGATTTCGACGCTCCTGATCAGGAGTCTGGAAATACGCCAGCAACGGGCACACAAGGCATTCCGGTGGCCGCAGACGAAGGCGTGCGCAAGTACGCGCCCGGCAGTGTGCAGTGGATTGCGGCTTTGCGCGCGGATGACGAGGATGCGCTGCGGCTCGACCGGCTCGATGTCAGCGTCATGGATGCGGATGCGGCGGCACGGTTGTGGGCCAAGGTCGCCGCGTGGGTGGAAAGCGACCAGGTCGCCTACTATATCGACGATTCGCCGGTTTCCTCAGACGCCGCATATGACGCGCGCATGCGCTGTCTGCAACGTCTTGAGGCCGCGTTCCCCTCGCTTGATTCCCCGCAGTCGCCCACCCACCGTGTCGGCGGGGCGTTCTCCAATGATTTCGTGTCGGTGCGTCACCCTTCGCGGATGATGAGCCTCGACGACGTGTTCTCTATCGAGGAGCTGCACGACTGGTACAACGGCGTGCGGGAAGACCTCGAATGGCCGGAAGACAAGCCGCTGCCGATGACCTGCGAAGTCAAAATCGACGGACTCGCCTTGAACCTCATCTACCGCAACGGCGTACTCGAACAGGGCTTGACACGCGGCGATGGCGTGGTCGGCGAAGACATCACGATGAACGTGCGCACGATTTCGACCATTCCGCAGAATCTTGCCGGCCCTGCTTCAGATATCCCTGAATTCGTGGAGATTCGCGGCGAAGTGTTCATGCGGTGGGATGATTTCCACGCGCTCAACGAACGCAACGAGGACGAGGGACACGCCCCGTTCGCCAACCCGCGCAATGCGGCCGCCGGTTCGCTCAGGCAGAAGGACCCGCGGATCACCGCGACCAGACGATTGAGCTTCTACGCGCACGGCCTGGGCACTTTGCGTTGGGGTGAGGGCAGCGCGCATCAGGGTCACGACCAGGTGGACGATCAGTCGCAGGCGTACGACCTGTACAAGAAGTGGGGAATTCCGGTATCCCCGCATAACCGCGAGGTCACGGATTTCAGCCAGATTCTCGACATGATCGACTACTACGGCGAGCACCGAGGCGATATCGAGCATGCGCTCGATGGCATTGTCGTCAAGGTCGACGATCTGGCGTTGCAACGCCGGCTGGGCGCCACCTCGCGCGCCCCTCGCTGGGCGATCGCCTACAAGTACCCGCCGGAGGAGGTCAATACCGAACTGCTCAACATCATCGTGCAGGTCGGGCGTACAGGACGCGTCACGCCTGTCGCCGTGCTCAAACCCGTGTATGTCGCCGGATCGACGGTCGCGCGCACCACGCTGCATAATCCCTTCGAAATCAAGCGCAAGGGCATTCTCATCGGCGATACCGTGGTCGTGCGCAAGGCGGGCGACGTAATCCCGGAGCTTGTCGGGCCGGTATTGGAACGGCGCAAAGGCAGGGAAGACCAGCTGCATGAGTTCGTGATGCCCACCCGCTGCCCGTCCTGTGGAGCGGTGCTCGCCCCGGCGAAGGAAGGCGACAAGGATATCCGCTGCCCGAATGTCGAATCCTGCCCGGCACAGCTGACCGAGCGGATTATCAACCTGGGGTCGCGCAAGGCCTTCGACATCGAGCATCTGGGCGACCAGAGCGCGATTGCGTTGACCAATCCGGAGGAGAACCGGCCGGATTCCGTGGCATCCTACGACCCGTACCGCGCCGAGATCGACGTGAAGCCCGGACAAGAACCGGAGCCCTATGAGCCGGTGGAAGGCTTGCAACTGCCGCCCATGCAGACGCCGGTATTGTCCAGCGAAGCAGGGCTGTTCGGGCTGGACGCCGAAATGCTGCGCGATGTGCAGGTGTGGCGTGAGGCGCCGATTATCGAAGTGCGCGAGCAGACTGACGAAAACGGAAGGAAACGCAAGATACGCCGTCGGATTGGCGGATCCGGCCTGTGGCATCAGGTGCCGGTGTTCTGGACGACGCCGACAAACGCGAAAGCCGCGACCAGTGGGAAGACGATCGAACAGGCGAACGCGCGCGGGGACGATCTGGAATCCTACCCGGGGTACGCTGTGCCGCGCGACGCGCATGTCGTGCGCGAGCTGATCCGGACCCTGCGCGACGGCACGGTTGCGCGCCAGCCGGTGTATGTACGGCCGATGGAGAACACGTACAAGCTGCTCGATGAGATCAGCAAGGCCAAGCAGGCGGATTTGTGGCGTGTACTGGTTGCATTGTCCATCAGGCGGTTGGGGCCGCCGACCGCCCGCACGATTGCCGACCATTTTGGCTCGCTTGAGGCGATTGAGCATGCGAGCGTCGCGGATTTGACTGAAATCGGCGGTATTGGGGAGGAAATCGCCAGTTCGGTGGTCGACTGGTTCGCCAAGTCACGCGAACCGGGCGATTGGCGTGGCAGGATTCTTGCCGCTTGGAAAGCCGCCGGAGTGGGGCAGGTCGAGCATGAGAACACCGAGCCGCAGACCTTGGCCGGCATGACGGTCGTGGTGACTGGATCGTTGGAGGATTTCAGCCGGGAATCCGCCAAGGAGGCGATTGTATCGCACGGAGGCAAGGCCGCGGGGTCGGTCAGCAAGAAAACCACATACGTGGTGGTCGGCGAGAATCCTGGCTCGAAAGCGACGAAAGCCGAGGAGCTCGGCCTGCCGATTCTCGACGAAACCCAGTTCCACCGCCTGCTGGACACCGGCGAACCGGGCGAACCGGCCGCTCGTGCTGGCGCTGGCGCAGCCGATGCAACCCAACCCGAACTCGCTGACTGACCTCTCCCAACCTTCTACCGACACTGAGACCGCCCTCAGCGTCGGCAGAAGCAGCAGCTGCACAAACTGGCTATACTGACAGGGCTGTTTGCGTAGACGTTTTGGGAAGGGGCTGCGTTGGGGTATTGGGATGGCGCTGCACACCCGTGTTGTTCGGTGCTGTTTACTTGGCACTGGACATGAGGGATTGGGCGAGGGTGGTGAATTGGGCGGCGAGCGGAGTATCGGCCAACTCGCCGGATGGCGTCAGTACGGCCGGTCGCCCGGAATCGTCGATTTCGCGGATTTCCGGCTCGAGCGGCAGCTGGGCAAGCAGCGGCACATCATATCCGAGCGCGCGGGTCAGCTGTTCGCTGACACGCTGTCCACCGCCGTGTCCGAAAATCTCCAGCCGTTCGCCCTTGTGCTCGAAATAGCTCATATTCTCAACGACCCCTCGCACTTTCATCGGCACCTGCAGGGCGACCAGACCTGAACGTACCGCGATTTCCGAGGCACTCGGCTGCGGGGTCGTCACCACCACAAGTTCGGCATTCGGCAAGGTCTGCGCGACCGAAATCGCCATGTCACCGGTGCCGGGAGCCATATCGAGCAGCAGCACGTCCGGGCTGCCCCACCACACGTCCGACAGGAATTGCTCAAGCGAGCGTTGCAGTCTCGGCCCGCGCCACAGGATTGCGCGCTCCGAGCCGGCGAACATGCCAATCGACATGAGTTTGACGCCCCACGAGACCACAGGCATGAGCATGCCGTTCAGATTTGTGGGTTGCGTGTGTACACCAAACAGCCGCGGAAGCGAGAATCCGTAGATATCCGCGTCGATGGCAGCGGTATCGTAGCCGAGTGCGGCGAAGGTGGCGGCGAGATTCGCAGTGACCGAGGATTTGCCGACCCCGCCCTTGCCGGAAGCGATGGCGAAGATTCGCGTCTTGATGCCCGGCTTGGTGAACGGGTTCTGCCGGCGTTCGGCCTTGAGCTGGGCGACGAGGTTCGCGAGCTTGTCTTGGCTCATCGCGCTTACTTCGATGTGGGGGATGAGCGTGGCATCCGGGTAAGCCGCCACAGCCTCGTTGATTTGGTTCGTGATGGTTTTCGACAACGGGCATCCCGCCACGGTGAGCTCCACGTGCACAATCACGTCGTAGGTCGAAGGGAGTGCATCGTGAGGGGTCGCCTCGATTGCGGCGATCATGCCCAGATCGGTGATGGAACGCCCCAATTCTGGGTCGATGACCTTGCTCAACCGGTGGTAGATGGCGATTTCGATGGCATTCGGCTGACTGTTCGGGACGTGCGCTGTGCCGTCAGTGTTGTCAGTGCTGTCAGCGCTGCTGGTATTGCTCGTGATGCCGGTGGTGCCGCCGGTGGTGCCGTTGATGCTGTGCGTCGTCTGCTGGGAAGTCGGGGTGTGTGCCATGGTTCCTCCTGATTGTCCTTGAACACCGTAGCGCGCTTCCGTCCGCCACGCCAGTGGCGAAGCGCATATACGGGGACCGATTACCGGACAAACGTCCCGATGGCAACGATGTCATGCTGTGATCAGGCGTATCCCGCACACATGCCGAAAGACCTCACGCACCACTGAAAAGCGTGACAGAGAACATCCCGCACACATACGAAAAACGGGAAGCAAGCCCAAACTTGCTTCCCGTTTCAGCTACTGATTAGCGAAATCAGATGTTGAAGTACAGCTCGTACTCGAGCGGCGTCGGCTGCAGGCGAGCCTGGTCGATTTCACCGCGCTTGAGATCAACCCAAGTCTCCAGCAGATCGTCGGTGAACACATCGCCGGCGGTCAGGAAGTCGTGGTCTTCCTCGAGGGCGTCGAGCGCCTCGCCGAGGGAGCCTGGCACCTGCTTGATGCCCTCATGCTCTTCCGGCGGCAGCTCGTAGAGGTCCTTGTCCACCGGAGCCGGAGGCTCGATGTGGTTGAGCACACCGTCAAGGCCTGCCATCAGCTGTGCGGAGAAGGCGAGGAACGGGTTGGAGGACGGATCCGGAGCGCGGAACTCGATGCGCTTGGCAGCCGGGCTCGTGCCAGCCAGCGGAATACGGATGGCTGCGGAGCGGTTACGAGCGGAGTACACCAGGTTGACCGGAGCCTCGAAGCCCGGAACCAGACGATGGTAGGAGTTCAGCGACGGGTTGGTGAAGGCGAGCACGGAGGAAGCGTGCTTGATCAGGCCGCCAACGTACCAACGAGCGATATCGGAAAGCCCGCCGTAACCCTTCTCGTCGTAGAACAGCGGCTTGCCGTCCTTCCACAGGGACTGATGGCAGTGCATGCCGGTGCCGTTGTCGCCTGCGATCGGCTTCGGCATGAAGGTCACGGCCTTGCCGGCGAGGGCTGCGGTCTCGTGAACGACGTACTTGTACTTCATCAGGTCGTCGCCAGCGTGCTGCAGGGTGTTGAAGCGGTAGTTGATCTCCTGCTGGCCGGCGCCCGCGACCTCATGGTGCGAACGCTCGAGGATCAGGCCGACCTTCTGCAGGTTGGCAACCATGTCGTCGCGCAGATCCTGGTAGTGGTCGGTCGGCGGGACAGGGAAGTAGCCGCGCTTGACGCGGTTCTTGAAACCGATGTTCGGGGTGCCGTCATCTTCGGTGTCAACGCCGGAGTTCCACGGAGCCTCGATGGAGTCAACCTCGTAGAAGGAGCGGCGCATGCTGTTCTCGTAGCGCACCTTGTCGAAGATGAAGAATTCGGCTTCAGGCGCGAAGGACGCGGTATCGGCGATGCCGGTGGACTTGAGGTAGGCCTCAGCCTTGCCTGCGACCTGGCGCGGATCGCGGGAGTAAGGCTCATCGGTGATCGGGTCGACGATGGAGAAGGCCACGTCGAGCGTCTTGTGCTTGCGGAACGGGTCAATGAACGCGGTGGAGACATCCGGCACCAGCTTCATATCGGACTCGTTGATGGCCTGGAAGCCCTGGACGGAGGAACCATCGAACGGCATGCCGTCGGTGAAAGCATCCTTGAGGAACTCGCTGGCGGGAACCGTGAAGTGCTGCTGAATACCGATGAGATCGGTGAAGCGAACGGAGACGTACTCAACGCCCTCTTGGTTGATCAGGGCCTCGACGTCTGCTTTGGTTTCGAGTGCAGTCAAGGGACCGCTCCTTTCATGTGAACTTACAGGCTCCAAGTCTAGGTTCGTCGGTTTCGGCCACTCGCCGTTTGCGTTACGAACATGTTTCGTACTTTGGTAACATTTGGGTGAAATCGTTGGAAAATCAAGGTTCTGTATTTTTTAATCCGTAAGGATTTCGTGCATTTGGCGTTCGAAACATGGACATGTGAGCGTATCTGGGCGTCTTGGGCGGACGATGTGCGCATGCGTTGGCGCCGTCTCGGGCGGCGTGCGGAACGACGAATGCCCGGCCGGAGACAAGTCCGACCGGGCATTCGTGTGGTGTTGTTATGTGATGTCGCTGTGCGTTTAGTGTTGCCGCGACCAGCGATATGGGTCAGCGACCGCGCAGCGCTCGACGATTGACATGCTGAGCGCGCGTCGGGTCGATGCCCTTCGGGATACCGTAGCCCTGCTTGAGCTGCAGGGTGCGCAGACGCTCGTTGAGCGTGTTGAGTTCGGTTTTGGTCAGGTAGAAGCGGGTGCGCGGGTGGAGTTTCTTCGCGATCCACAGCTTGTGGTGGGTCGGTTCGTAGCTCTTGCACTTGAGCACGGCACGACGCACGTCCTTTAAGCGCACCTGATGTTCGCCGGTGCCCACGCAGATGCGGTAGACCGGGATTGACGAGCCGGCGGTGACGCCCTTGATCTTGCGCTCTTCGCGGTCCATCGCGCGGCTGACGCGCTGCTCGTCGCCCTCACCGAGCAGGTAGATGCCGGAATTGCTGGTGCCGCGCCAGATCATATCCTTCGTCTTCGGATCGACCCACACCGGTTCCTGCGGGAAGGAGTAGCCGGCCTTGCTGATATTGCCCAGCACACCGATGGCGGCGCCCGGCTGGCCTTCGAGCTTCGCGTAGCCGACTCGGTCAGCGCGGTTGGTGAGCACCATGGTGAAGAACAGGGCGCCCAACATGACCGCGGTGATCATGAGCAGGATCCAGGCGATGACCGACCAGTGGAATACGATGCCGAGCACAATCGCGACGACAATCGGCGCGATGAAGGCGCCTGCGGCCAGCCAAGGCAGCTTCTTATCCTCTTTGTAGGTGAACTTGAACAGCGCGATGATATTCTTCACCATGTTCTGGCGCTTGCCGCCATTGCTCTTTTCAGCCTTGTCTGCCATTTGCGATCCTTATCTTCTGGGAAACGGACACACTGGGCACCACTCTATCAAACGGTGTGGAAGCGCCGGAGGCTGCCCGCGGGTAGCGAAATCGCTGTCTGCGGGCAGCTTTCCGCGGTCGGTTCTGGCTCGCGGTGTTGCGTGCGGCTCAACGCGTATGCAACGGCCGCCCGTCCGCCTTGAGCATCGCCTCGCCGAGCGTCTCGCTGAAGGTCGGATGCGGGTGGATGAGCCGCGCCGCCTGGCTCAGCGGCACATGGTTGCCGACCAGTTGCTCGGCTTCGGCGATCAAGTCGCTGGCCACAGGCGACATCATGTGAACGCCGAGGATCACCTCGGTATCCGGGTCGCTCGCCCGCATGCCGCTCACCACGGACATCGAACCCGCGGAGCCGCTCATCAGCATGCGCGCGTTCGACAGCATCGGGTACAGGGTTTCCTTGACTTCCTGGACATCGTCACGCTTCTGCGCCTCGTCAAGCGTCATGCCGACAGACGCGACCTCTGGCGTGGAGAATACGATCTGCGGCACGGCGTCATCGTCAACCGGCGGGGGATTGAGCCCGGCGATCGATTCCGCGATGACGATGCCCTGCTCATACGCGCGGTAGGCGAGTGCTGGCCCGACCGTAATATCACCCACCGCCCACACGCCGGGCACATTGGTGCGTCCGTATGCGTCTGTGACGACGAAACCGCCGTCGGTCAGGGCGATCCCGTTCGAAGCGAACCACGGACTCGACGTATTCGGCGTCCGGCCGATCGCGGCGAGTACCACTTCGCCGTATGCGGTGTGGTCCGTCGCGTCGTCGCCACGCGTGTAATGGACCGTCGCGCCGAGATTGACTCCCGTATCAACATGGCTGACGGAAGCATGGTCGATGATGGTGATGCCATGCCGTTTCAGTTCGCGCGTCAACGCCATGGACGTCCGGCGATCCCACGCCGACAACAGTCGGTCCTTGCGGATCAGCATGGTCACGTCGGTGCCCGCCGCATGCCACATCGAAGCGAATTCGATGGCGATGGCCCCGGCGCCGATAATCACCGCGCTGGACGGGAACTGGTTGCGCCCCAACGCCTGCGTGGAATCGATGAGCGCCCCGCCGAACGGCTGACCGGGCAGCGGCTTGGGTTCCGAGCCGGTGGCCAGGACCACATGTTCCGCGTTGAAGACCAAGGTCTGGCCAGCATCCTCGGGGATTTCCGCATTGCGGAACCGTTGAACCTGCTGTGTTCCGGCACTGGGGGTGACACTGACCGTGGAATGGTCGGTCAGCTCGGCCTGCCCGCGGATGACCGTGACCTTGCGGTGGGCGAGCAAACCGGCCAGCCCCTTGGTCATCGTGTCGACGATGTGCAGCCGATAATCGCGTAGCGCACCGTAATCCACGCCACTGAGTGTAGCATCGATTCCCAGCTGCTGGGCGCGTCCGATTGTGTCGATGGTGCGTGTGGCGGTCAGCAGTGCCTTGGAAGGGATGCACCCGCGGTTCAAGCATGTGCCGCCGAGTGTGGCGTCCCGTTCAATCAGCACAACGGATTTGCCTAGTTGCGCGGCTCGCAGTGCGGTGGCGTATCCGCCCGGCCCGGCCCCGATGATGACGATGTCGGCATGTTCACTCATATGGCCTCCTCGCGCATGACCCGCCGCGCTGCCGTGTGCGCCGGGCTCCGATTCAGGTTGCAATGTCTTCCAGTCTAAGGTGACGCTTCTACCTGCCGCCCGTATCCGCCCGTGGCGAAGCTTGCGGTTGGCGGACAACATGCCGCCACATACAACAACCCCGCTGCGGTGGTATGCCGCAACGGGGTGTCAGACAAAACCGGAAAAGCGACCGAACGAAACTCAGTCAGGCCAGTTGCCGCGCTTCGGGGACGTGGGCTTGGGCAGACGCCACCTGCGGATCTGGATCGACCGGCTCCACGCGTACATGCACGAACGCGAACCACGAGCCACCGCACGGTCGCCGAACTTGGCGACGAGCTTCTTCTTGAGCTTGTGCCACATCACCACGATATCGATGATCACCGCGAACAGGTATGCGTACATCAGAATCGTCAGGACGATCACCGCCTGCGGGCTGCGGGCGCTGAACACCATCATGACGACCATCATCACGACGATCACCGGAATGAAGAATTCGCCCAGATTGTAACGGGCGTCCACATAATCGCGAATATACACGCGCCACGGCAGCTGCTCCGACTTCGGCATGTGTCGGACATCGCCGTTCTGCATTGCCGCGTATTCCGCGTCTTCCTTCGCGCGTATCCGCTGTTTGGCGGCTTTCGCGCTCGCCTTACGGTCCTTGGGAACAAGCGGGCGAAGATTGCGCGCCTGCGCCTCCTTGCGCTTGGGGGTCGGATGCCCCTTGCCTTCAGTGGTTTTCGCGCCTGATTCCATCGACGCCGCCGGCTCGTCCTGCCCAGCCGGCTGCTCGTCGGTGCTCTTCTTGAACGGGTTCCATGTCATGCTTGCAGGTTACGGTGACCACTAGACGCTCGCAGCCTGACAATCCGCCCGGAACCGCCGAAAACCAGCCCGATGGGCACGGCCGGACGCCAAGGTATCGCGGTACTCGGATGGTGCGCGGCGGCGACACATCACACATCGCACACACGATGAGCAGATATATAAGGAGAACCCATGACCGCGTTGAATGAACAGACCGTCCGCACGCGCGTAGAAGCCGACTGGACCCGGATCGTCGACCTGCTCAAAGAGAAAATCGCGCTCAAAGCCGTGTCCGCGCAAGGCATCACCGGCGAGCATATGAAGCGTTCAGCGCAATTCGTCGCCGCCGAAATGCGCAAAGTCGGCATCGACGCGCATGTCGAACAGTCCACCAACCCGGACGGCACGCCGGGCGCATGGGAGGTCATCGGATCGCATATCGTTGACCCGGAAGCGCCCACCGTGCTCCTGTACGCGCACCACGATGTACAGCCCGCGCCGAATCCAGCGGACTGGGATATCGATGACCCCTTCATCGCCACCCAAGTGGGCGACCGCCTTTACGGGCGCGGCACCTGCGACGACGGCGGCGGCATCGCCATCCACTCGGGCGCGCTCAAGGCGCTCGGCGATGACCTGCACGTCAACATCAAAGTGTTCTTCGAAGGCGAAGAGGAAATGGGCTCGCGCAGCTTCATCCCGTTCATCGAAGCGCATCGCGACGAATTCGATTCCGACGTCATCATCGTCGCGGATTCCGGCAACTGGACCCCGGACATCCCCAGCCTGACCACCAGCCTGCGCGGCAACACCACGCTCGACGTGAGCGTGAAAGTCCTCGACCATCCCGTCCATTCCGGGCAGTACGGCGGGCCGATCCTCGACTCGAACACGCTCGCCGCCATGCTCATCGCCTCCATGTACAACGCCGACGGTGAGCTTGACATCCCCGGCCTGCTCTCCCAGGAGCCAATCGGCGGCCTGCAACAGGATCTCGACCCCGACAAGGTGCGTTCCGACACGTCGCTCGTGCCCGGCTACCGTTTCGCCGGCACCGGTTCGCTCGCCTCACGCCTGTGGACCAAGCCGAGCGCCACGGTCATCGGATTCGACGCACACCCGGTCGACGGGTCGTTCAACGTAATCGCCAACGAGACGCGATTCCGCCTGTCTGTGCGCACCGCCCCCGGTCAACGACCTGAAGAGGCGCAGCAGGCGGTCGCCGATTTCCTCACCGCAAACGCGCCGTTCGGCGCGAGCGTGACCGTAACCCCGCTGGACAACGGCATGGGGTGGGCCATGAACCCTGACGCCGAAGCGACCGAGGATGCGCTCGCCGCCATGCGTGAGGCGTTCGGCGTTGAACCGATCAACAAGGGTGAGGGCGGTTCCATCCCGTTCATCCCCGAATTGCAGCGCATCTTCCCGAAGGCGCAAGTGCTGGTGACCGGGCCCGAAGACCCGCAATCCAATGCGCACAGCCCTAACGAGTCGGTCAGCCTGCCCGGGTTGAAGAAGAACGTGGTCGCCGAGGCGCTGCTGCTCGCCAAACTCGGGCAGTGATGCGGCGGCGGATGTCGCGGTCGAAGTGATCGATCGCGTGTTGTTTGTCTGGTGAGGCGGTGGTGCCGGCGCTGATTCTGGGCTGGGAACCGGTCTCTGTGTGAGGATTGGCTCACATGGAAGCCCGTCCGGATGGCTTCTGGTTGTGTTTTCTGCTTGGCGCACGTCGGTTTGTGAGGATTGGCTCACAAAGTGGGCGGTTGGGTGGCCGATAAGGGCTGGTTGAAAGGCTGTGGGTGTCGTCGTGCGAGCAAATCCTCACGCAACGACACTCACCGCAACGACACCCGCCAGCCCGCCATCTGCAGCCTGTCAGCTTGCGGGTACTTCGTTGACGGTCAGTGTTGCGGGCAGGTTGTCGCCGGAGTCGTTGTTCACCCGGTTGAAGGTCTCCCCACTGATATCCTGTTCGGTTGCCGTGCCCGTTTGTGCCTTCGCTTTCGCAGTGGCGGGGGCGAGGTAGATTCCGGCGTCCGTGCCTGTCACGTAGTATTGCGAGGCGAGGTCGCCGGACAGTCCGCTGCGCACGAGGAACAGCAGGTAGGTCGATCCGGTTTTCATGATTGTCCCCGCGGTCTGGTTCTTGGTTGAACCGTTCTGGCGGACAACGACGGTCTTATCGCCGGCATCGCCTTTCTTTGTCGTGATGACTTTGACCGTGGAGAGGGTGAAGTCCGTCTCATCGTCGATGTCCTGGACGACTTTCTGGTCGGCGACGGTGCCGACGATCACCAGATCGGAATCATCCGTAATCGCTTTGACGGAGTCGTATATTTTCGCGCGGGATGTTCCGTTTTCGCTTGCCGTAGTGCTCCCGCTGGTCTGGGTCGGTGTGCTGCCGGAACCGCAGGCGCCGACGCCAAGAGCCAGCGAGAAGGCCGCCACCATTGCCAAAATCGGCTTTGCGAGCTGTGGTTGCTTCTTCATATCAGCATGCTTTCCATAGTTGGGTTGGTATTCAATGCCGTAATACTCTGCAAATTCCGTATGCAAACACCCCTCCTTTTGCGTTGCTCGATGTCTGACACCAATGTCAATCACAATTATATTTCATAGATGAACCCGGAAAGTGAGGCAAACGTTCTCGGCAGCTTGCTTGGTGAAATACGGATACTCCGCGAACGACGCGCGCGATGAAAGCGCATACTGGAAACCGCTGGGATAGGCTATACTGAGAGCAATATGTTCCTTCGCTGGTTGGTCAGTGGGGGGGGGCTTGGCAAAACGACTCCGATGATGGAGCACATGGGAAGAGGAGAAGGCCATGAAGCCCAAGATGATGCATGTTGTCGCGGTTGGTCTTGCGATGGCGATGATGCTGTCGGCATGTTCGATGCGCACTTCTGCACAGAAGCAGGAAACAACCTCGTCTCCTTCAGTGTCGGCGTCACAGACGGGCGGGAAGATAGCGTCGTCTTTGCAAGAATTTGCCCAATCGTTGTTGGATGAAGATGCGAAGCACCCGTCGATGGCCGACGAGCAGAAAGAAACCATCGAGCGTGCCGTCAAGAACAACGGTAAACTTACACGCGCTGACTATGAGCAGGCGTGGAGCACGTATCGCACATGCATCACTTCACGGGGATGGACGTCCCCGCCCGTGATACAGCATGGGGACTTGTACGGTGAACCACAGGTCAACACGAAAGGGATGAGTAAGGAGCAGTCGGACAAGCTTTTCGATGATATCCAGGACTGTGCCTTCAAGTACAAGACCAATGTGGATTCACTGTACCGTACGCAAGTTGGTAATCCTGGTTTGTCTTCCGATACGGATCAGCTGATTGTTGACTGTCTCATCAAGAATGGTGTAGTCCCCGTGTCGTTCACTAAGAAACAATACAAGAAGGAGATGGGAGAAGACCTGTCCCCCGGGGAGAAATACGTGGGTCCGACATCATTTTCCGTAAGCGATGAGCGCGTCCAATCCTGCTTCTTCGCCCAAGGCTTCTATTTCAACGATGATGCAGGAACGTCGGAGCCGGTATGGAAACCGATATCTTGAACAAGCCGGAATAGTTGATATCAGTATTCAATGATGAAATCTGCAATAGTCCAAAGAAGGTGATGGGGTGATGAGATGTGTATGGCAGAGAATAATCGGTATTGTTGCCGTTATTGTTTGCGTTGGGGCCTGCGCCAGTGCATGTTCCGCGCCGTGGTCCGGGAAGACGCAGACAGGCAAGGCTAATACTTCAGGGGAATCCTCTTCTTCTCGATCCAGTGCTGATCCGGATTTTGGGGAAGATAGTGGCCATCTTGCTTCTTCACTGCAAGCGTTGGCAAGACGAATGCTGAATGATGACAATACCTTGAAAAAAGAGAAAAAGGACAGCGATGATGTTATGAGCGCCCAGCAGCGGGACATCATCATACGTGCGACAAAGAACAATGGTAAAATATCGCGTTCGGACTACGAGCAGTCTTGGATGAACTTTCGTTCCTGCATCGTGAATCGTGGTTGGACCGATTCGAAACCCCTTTCATATGGTGGGTTCTATTCCATGCCCGCTATGAATTATGCTGGCTTGACGGATTCGCAAAGCAAGAAACTTGACAAAGATTTATCGTATTGCATCGGCCATGAAATGATGAATGTTGATTTACTGTATCGTACACAGGAGGGCAATGCCGAACTGTCTACGGATTATCATCAGCTTATCGTCGATTGTCTGATTAAGAAAAACGTTGTCCCGACATCGTATTCGAAAGACCAGTTCTCGAAGGATACGTCGAGCGACTCGGCCCCGGAATTCTTCCATAGTGCAGAAGCACAGGAATGCTTTGCACTCTATCAGTACGGGTACGCAGAAGCGTCAGATCAGGCGTCTTACTGGAAACCGCTGGGATAGGTCGCGCACCATCCGCACCGATTGCCGGTATACGATAGTCCGTTAGCAACAAGGGAAGGGGAACATCGATGTTTCGTCATGAGCGTGGTGTCAAAGGCAAAGTCGACAACAAACGCCGCCGGCATGTCAATATTGCGGCGTGGGTCATCATGTCCATCGTGGTGGCCGCCGCAATCACCGCGGGGGCGTGCGCGATGTTCATGCCCGACCGTCCGCCCGCACTACTGGGCACATCCGGAGAAGTGACGCAAGCCAAAGTGTCAACGCAGCAGTACAATGGCGCGCAAACAGTCACACTGATCCCCAGCATCGCCAGCGACAGGACCATTCTGGGCAACAGCACCGGCACCGTGACAGCGGATTATTCAGGCAACGGGCTATCTTCCGGCCATGCCTGCATGCGCGTCAACGACCGTGCCGTCATCGCCCTGAACACGGCCCTGCCGTTGTACCGTGACCTGCACGTGGAAGACCGGGGGCAGGACGTGCGTGCGCTGAACAATGAGCTGTCCCGGCTCGGCTATCAATCCGACGCCGACAGCGACCGGTACTCATGGAACACCCAGCAAGGGTGGAAACGCCTCATGGCGGACAACGGTTCGGACAGCGACGGTACGCTCCTGCTCAGCGACATCCTATGGATTCCCGAGCAGAGCGTCACTGTCAGCAACTGGCAGGGAACCACAGGCGCAAGCGTCACCCAAGGGTCGCAGATCGGCGATATTCCAGGGGCTTTGGTCAAACTCAGCATCAAGAACACGAACCCCTCGGACCAGGATCGGGTAATCACCGTATTCGGCCAATCGACCACGCTGCCCGCAGGCCAGACCGCCATCGACAACGCCGACTACCTCAAACAGGTTTCGGCGACGGAGGAATACAGAACCCAGACAAAGGACACGCTTGCGGCTGGCATCAGTGGCACGCTCTCCCTGGCGCAATCCATTGAAGCGCTTCGCGTGCCCGCGGGCGCCGTATTCGGCCTGAACGGAAGCAAAGGGTGCATCATGACCACGGGCGGGACGAAACATGCCGTCACCGTTGTCGGCTCTTCGCTAGGCGTCAGTCTTGTGCAGCTCAATGACGGCGGCAGCACGGCATCCATCACCTCGGTGGAAATCGGGTCGAAGATCGCGGGCGCAACATGCTCCTGAAAGCAATAGACCTGGCACACCGTTTCCCCGGAACGGATATTCTGTTCGAACATCTCGATTTCGAAATCAGCCCGGGGCAGACCGTCGCGCTGTGCGGGCCTTCCGGATGCGGCAAATCCACCCTGTTGTCGATTCTCGCGGGATGGGTGAAACCATGGGCGGGGCAAGTCGAACGCGACGACATCCACCGCATCGGGTGGGTATTCCAAAACCCCTACGGTGTTCCGGAGCGGACCGCGCTCGACCACGTGGTCTTCCCGCTGCTGTGCCACGGCATGAGCAGGCGTGAAGCGATCCCTGAAGCGTTGCAAGCCATGGGACTGTTCGATCTGGAATATGCGGCGGACCGGAGGTTTTCCGAACTCTCCGGCGGCGAAGCGCAACGGTTGATGCTCGCCAGAGCCGTATGCTCGCACCCTGATGTGCTGCTCGTCGACGAGCCGACCGCGCAGCTGGACACGCGAACGGCGGCATCCGTGAGCGAAGTGTTGGGTAATCTCGCTGGGCAAGGCATGATCGTGGTCGTGGCGACGCATGACCCGCGTGCCAGGGACGCGTGCGACCGGATCATTGATTTGGCTGATTACGCGCCGGTCGGTGCTGAAAACGCGGATGGGGACGCGGGTGAGAGCGCTGCTGCACGTGTGGACGGGCGTGCTGCTGGGAGCGCAGACGGAAGCATTGCAGGAAGTGTTGCCGGAAGCGATGCTGGAAGTGCTGCCGGAAGCGAGGGGGTTAGATCATGAATCTCCGGTCAATCTGTTCCGAAGCCGTGCGGAACATCAGCGCGGGGACCACGCGGGCAGCATGGTTTTTCCTCGTCATGCTCATCACCGGTGCGCTTCTTGGCGGGTACGAAGCCATGTCCATCGTGCAGCTCGAACAGGAAGCGATCACGCGCATCAGTTCGGACGCCGATACGAAAGCCTTCATCGGCGCAAGCGTCGACGGCCAAGCGTGCGACGGGCTCGAAATGGTCCACAACGGGCCAAGCCTTGCAGGAGCGGCCCGTGCTGCCGAAAGCATCACCGCGTCCTCGACGCCCGGCATGGAACTGCCCGCGTACGAAGTGACCCCGGGATTCATCAAACTGCTTGCATCCGGGCAGAAAACGGCGAACGCGGCATCGTCGTCTGCGTCCTCGTCTGCGCAACAGGGGGCGACATCAACGCAACAGGAAGTGAACGAGACCGCTGACACCTCGGGAATATGGATTTCAACCGACGTCTCGCATGATTTCGGACTGGTTAAAGGCAGCGTCATGCAAACCAACCGTGGCGATATGACCATCGCCGGCGTATTCTCCTGGCCCAACGACGGCCGCGACACCAGATTCGCCTATGCGGCGATGATCCCGGTTTCGGCATCCTCCGGCGAATTCACCGAATGCTGGGCGAAGCAGTGGCCGGTCAGCGAACAGACCAACGACCTGCTGTATTCCACGGCGATCGTTTCGGGAACAGGCGGAAACACGACGGTCGCGCAGGTCAACAAATCCTTCGACTCCCGGTACAATGCGTACTCCAGCTATAAGAACCGCATGACGGTATGGCTGCCGTACGTTTCGCTAGCGGTCGGAGTGATTGCCGGGGTGATTTCCGTGCGGCGCAGGCGACTGGAATACGCGGGAGCCTTGCACGTAGGGCAGACCAAAGGCGCCCAACTGCTCGAAATGATCCTGGAGACGCTCATCTGGGCGGGGCTGGCGACCATAGCGTGCCTGGCGTTGCTGTGTGCCTACTGCTGGCGTATGTCCACCGACGGCTGGATGAACATCTTCATCGCCGCCTGCCGAATCTCCGCAACCGGGTTCGCTGGAGCGATGGCCGCGACATTCCTCGCCGGGCTCAGCGTGCGGGAGTCCCAGCTGCTGCGGTTCTTCAAGAGCCGGTAGGGTTGGGGATTTGAGTGTGCGGGTTAGGTGCGGCAGGTGGGTACGCGGCGTGCGCTAGATAGGCGACTATCTCCGGTTTTCTGCGCGGTTGAGGGAGCAGGAACGCCGAGATAGCGCGGTTTATACGGTAAGTTGCGCGAGATGAGGTCGGTGTTGGCGGTTGCTACGTGGCGTGGTTTGCGGGCTGTGGGAGATAGCTGCGTATCTGCGTGTTGCCAGTGCGGGGACGGCATAGGTTACTTGAGATGGCGCAGCTAATGTGGAATATTGTTTGAGTCGATGGCGTAGATGGCTGGGCCCGTATTGTGCGGGTTGCAGGGAACTGGAAATGCGCGTGTATCTCTGAGGCGCTGTTGCTGGATGAGTAATGGGCATAGGGGATGGTGAGATGGGCATGAGATTTTCGTGAGTTCATCGCGTATGGGACTGGCTCAATTCAACTGGAATCGCGTGGATTGAAAGATTGTTGTGTATCCGCGAGTTGCCGGTGTCGGGCGGGCGCGGGGCATGGGGGATGGCGCAGTAGTTTCGTCATGTTGTCTGGGTTGGGGATGTATGTGCCGTGATCTGTGTGGCGTGGGTTGCAGGAAGTCCGGGATACGCGTGCATCTGCGGTTTGCTGGTGCGGGGGTAATGCGGGTTGTTGGAGATAGCGCGGTTTGTGCGGGAAGTTGTGTGAGATGGGGGTGGGGTTGGTGGTTCCTGCATGGCGTTGCTCGCGGGGTGCCGGAGATGGCTATGCATCTTCGGGTGGCCGGTGCCGGGCGAGTACAGAATATCCGAGATGCGGGCATATCGTGGGGCCGCCGTGCCGGTATGGGGATGATATGGGAATCATGCAAAATCATGGGGTGCCCCTAGACTGAACAACCGACACGGGGGCTTGGCTGAACGCCAGGCTGAGATGGGGGTTTCCTCCGACCGAATGAACGTGAACCGGGCAATGCCGGCGCACGGACGTCGCTCTTCCCGTGCCTGAGAACAACCGTTCAAGAAAGGCACATCATTATGACACAAGCCGCGAATACCGCAGCATCATCCACAGTGAATCTCAAGTGGCGCGTTGTCGACATCGCCGTTGCATCGGTGATCGGCGTGGCCAGCGCACTGATTTATTGGCTGGTCGCCCTGCTGACCGCCGCACCTTGGACCGCACTGGACGCAATCGTCCCCGGTCTGCCCGGCCTGTTCAACGGACTGTGGCTGTTCGCCGGGCCCTTGGCCGCCATCATCGTGCGTAAGCCGGGCGCCGCAGTGTATGCGGAGATCGTCGCCGGCATTCTTGAAGCGTTGATGGGCAACATGTGGGGCGGTCTCGCCACATTCCTGATCGCTTTGGTGCAGGGCGTGTGCGCGGAGCTTGCGTTCGCGATTGTGCGTTACCGCAAGTGGACCCTGCCGGTTGCCGCCCTGTCCGGCGCGCTGTCGGGGGTCGGATGCTGGGCGTACAGCTTCATCGAAAACCTTCAGGGCATCAATCTTGCCGGGTCGTACGGCATTGTCTACCTGATCACCACTGTGGTGTCTGGCCTGTTGATCGCCGGCATCCTCATGTGGTACCTGTACCGTGCGATCGCGCGGACGGGTGCGCTCGACAAGTTCGCGTCAGGGCGTGAGGTGCGCGGTATCAGCGCCTGAGAGACAACACCGTCTGAAATCACCGTCTGACAGCACCATCTGAAAGCGTCAGCGTCTGAAACCCCGGGGCTTGCGGCGGAGCGCCGATACGGCTTCGCAAGTCAGTGGCATAAGACCCGCCACCAGTATGGGCGGGCGGTTTCGGGATCATTGCAGCGATATACCACCCTGTGCCGGGCATCATCGAAATCCGGCATCGCATAGGAAGACATGAATATGAGCAACAACTCTTCGAACGCATCCAACGCATCCAACACATCCGTCGCCACATCGACATCTACTGGCAATTTGGCAACCGTTCAACCCGAGGCGACCCCGGTCGCAGCGGGTCGCCCCAGCCTGAGATGGCGTGTCGTAGATATCGCCGTCGCGTCGGTGATCGGCGTGGCCAGCGCACTGATTTTCTGGCTGGTGTCCCTGATTTACTCACTGGGCGTCGGCGACCTGATCGGTCTGGTCATGCCCGGATTCCAAGGCATCTACAACGGTTTGTGGCTGTTCGCCGGCCCCTTGGCGGCGGTCATCATGCGCAAGCCCGGCGCCGCCACGTACGCGGAACTGCTCGGCGGGGTCATCGAAAGCCTGATGGGCAACCAGTGGACGGGCATGGACACGTTCAGCACATCGCTGATGCAGGGCGCGTTCGCCGAACTTGCGTTCCTCATTGTGCTGTACCGCGTGTGGAACGTGCCGATCACCATGCTGTCCGGTGCATTCGCGGGTGTCGCCGTGTGGCTGCATGACATTTTCATGCGCGGCCAGGCGTTCACCGGGCAGTACATCACCATCTATCTGGTCACGTCGGTGATTTCTGGCATCGTGTTCGCCGGTATCGTAGTGTGGTACTTGTATCGGGCGATCGCACGGACCGGTGCGCTCGATAAGTTCGCGTCCGGACGCGAGGCACGGGCTGCAGCCTGAATAACCGCGAGGCGATGAGTCTCGCTCCAAACGCCGGCACTTCGACGGAACTGTTCAAGTGCACGGCAGAACAGTATGGCAGTATAGCCCGGCAAGCATGGGTGGAACCGCGATCCGGCGGACGGCAGTTCGCGATACAGTAGCGAACGGCGACAGAACAACGGTTCCACGCCAGCGCATTCGAAGACGGCAGGACACAGGACGCGATGAAGTCAAGCGAACACAACAACAACACGATGACGGCAGGATCGATGCAACCGACATCGGTATCGACACAACCGGCACGCCTCGAATTCCATGATTGGGGTTACCGGCATGCTTCACGCCGCCACTTCGCCGTCCGCGGCCTCAACCTGAGCATTGAACCCGGCCAGCGCGTACTGCTGCTTGGGGCTTCCGGCATAGGGAAATCTACCATTCTCGAAGGCGCGGCCGGATTGCTCGGCGGCGATATCGAAAGCGTGAACACCGCCGCTAACGGCACGACCAGCACCATTGACGCGGATGGCGGGTTGACCGAGGGGAGCGTCACTGTTGACGGCACGCCCGTCAGTCAGGCCAGGGGACGCGTCGGCCTCGTATTGCAGGACCCGGATGCGCAGGCGATTTTCGAACGGCTTGGTGACAATGTCGCCTTCGGTCCGGAAAATCTCAACGTGCCGCGCGAAGCGATCTGGCAGCGCGTCCGCGACAGTCTCGACGCGGTCGGCATGCACGGTATCCAGCTTGACCGTTCCACCATGCACTTAAGCGGCGGGCAAATGCAGCGCCTCGCCCTCGCCGGAGCGCTCGCCATGCAGCCCGGCGTCCTGCTGTTGGACGAGCCCACCGCCAACCTCGATTCGGACGGTGTAGACCAGATCGTCGGCGCGGTACGTAATGTGCTCGACAGTACGCACGCGACCATGATGCTCGTCGAACACCGAGCGGAACCTTGGATTGACATGATCGACAGGGTCATCGTTCTCGGATTGCAAGACAGCCAGCCCGCGGGCGGGGCCGGGGAAACAGAGGAATCCGGCGGGCAGAACGAACCAGATAACGCCACCGTCATCACCCAGCAAGGCGATGAAGCCGAATTAGGCCGCCATGGCGACCAACGTACGGTGATTATCGCCGACGGCACCCCGGACGAGATCTTCTCCGACCGCACCATCGATTTCGCCGGCCTCGGCATCTGGCTGCCCAAACGCTACCAACGCCCCGAAGACGCCATCACCCGCATCTACACCGACAGCGAACCCGAATATGATCCGGCGACTGGTACCGGCGAGCCGATCCTGACCACCAGCGGCCTGAGCATCGGGCACAGTGAAGACGCCATCGCACGCGACATCAACCTCGCATTCAAACCCGGGCAAATCACCGCGCTCGTCGGAGCGAACGGCGCCGGAAAATCCACGCTCTCCCTGACCCTCGCCGGCCTGCTCAAACCGCTCGAAGGCTCCGTTAACGCCAGCCGCGAACTCGCCGGGAACGCGCACGGCACCCAGCCAATCAACTGGAAATCAACCGAACTCGCCTCCCGCATCTCCTACGTTTTCCAAAACCCCGAGCACCAGTTCGCCCGAGGCAGCGTCATCGACGAAGTCATGCTCGGACCGCTGCGCACCGGCATCGCACCCGACGAAGCCCGCCGCCGCGCGCACGACCTGCTCGAACGCTTCAACCTCAGCCGGTACGAGAACGTCAACCCGTACACGCTGTCCGGAGGCGAAAAACGCCGGCTCACCGTGGCCGCAGCGCTCGCCGCCGCCCCACGCGTGCTCATCCTTGACGAACCGACGTTCGGGCAGGACCGCCGCACTTGGATGCAGATCGTCCACCTCATCCACGGGCTGCGCGGCGACGGCGTCAGCATCATCGTCGTCACCCACGACCATGAGCTCGTCACCGCGCTCGGCGCACGCGTCATCGAACTCATCCCGCAAGGCGGGCAAGGCCAATGGGATGACGAGCAGACCATCCGCGTCAGCCCGGTCAACGAACGTCACGAACAGCCGCGAGCCTCCAGCAGGTCAAGCGTCATCGCATCCATCAACCCCGCCTACCGGCTCTTCGGCGCTCTGCTTGCCTCGCTGCCGCTTATTTTCAGCCTCGACTGGGTGTCCGCATGCACCGCGCTCATCGTCGAATTCCTGGCGCTCGCTTGTCTCGGGCTCAAACCGTTGCGGGTCGTCAAATCCACGTGGCCGGTATTCATCGGGGCGCCAGGTTCGGCGCTCGCCGTACTGCTGTACGGCAAACAGGGGGGAGCCGTCTGGTGGCATTGGGGCATGATCACCGTCAGTGAACGGTCGGCGTGGCTTGCATTGGCTACCGGACTGCGCATTCTGGCGGTGGGTATTCCCGCGATTATTTTGGTGTTGGGCATTGATGCGACCGAGCTGGCGGACGCGTTCAGCCAGATTCTGCATTTACCGGACCGATTCGTCTATGGCGGGCTCGCCGGTATGCGCCTGTTTTCCGTGCTACGCGACGACTGGGCGGCACTTACCGCCTCACGCCGTTCGCGTGGGATCGGCGACGACAATGCGTTCAAGGCGTTCTTCCCGCAGGCGTTCGCGTTGCTGGTGTTGTCCATCAGGCGTTCGACCACCTTGGCGACTGCGATGGAGGCGCGTGGATTCGGCGGCGATGGGCCTCGCAGCCACGCGCGTGTCAGCACGAGCGGGATGCGCGACCGGGTGTTCCTCGTGTGCTGCTTCGCGGTGCCGATGATCGCGCTCGCGGTGTCGGTGTGGTTTGGTGCGTTCAGTTTCTTTGGCGGCAGGTGAGTGCGGTCGCGGCGGTAGCGCGCGGTTTTCGCTTTTGATATTGTCCACATGTTGGGACACAGAAAAAACGTCAAACGTTTGACGAATGTTTTCTGATGGTTTTCTGCGTGACGTTGCAGATGTTGCGTGCGTGACGGGGGTATGGTCGTGCTGACGGGGGAGTTGGTGAACCGTTTGCAGCTTGGTTTCCGTTGGGTTGAGAGGAGTGTGCCGTGGCGAAAGCTGACGTACGTGAGGCAGATGTTTTTCCAACGCTCATAATCGGGACCCAGACACAATCCAAATCATCAAAATGAAAGAAGGGATGATGACGAACCAACGAACGGTTGGCCGGCGTATGCAAAGCCGATGCCCAAGCCGACTTTGCAAGACAGAATTTATTTCGCGCGGGTGCGTAAGAAGAAGCAGCGCGACCTGTTGCACGGCCTGGCTGTGGCGGAAGGGCCGTTCTATGCGCGTCTTGAGCGGAAGTGTTCAATCAACGGCGTTGTCCAGGTCAGTGAGATGGCGAATCCGGTGGCGCTCATCGCTGCGTACGCCGCGCAGTATGCGGCAGTGTACTCGGGTGTGCCTTCGGGTTTGCGTCTTGACACGGTGATGGGTTCCGATGGCAGCCGTTGGGTGATGGGCCCCGCGTTGGACCAGTATCTGCTCAATATGCAGGATTACAGCGTGGCTGGTCTCGTGCAGTTCGGGTATCGAAACGTCTACCCGGATGGCGCTGATCTTGACATTCAAGGCATTGCCGACACCGTTGTCGGTTCAATGGTCGGTAATGGGTCGCATCAGATTTTTGGCGGAAGCTGGACGACCAAGGTTGCGCATGGCAATCAGCTATGGGATATGTGGAAGCCGTCTATTCGCATGGTGTGCAGCAATCCGAAAGAAGCGGTGATTCTGTTCTCATGCCTGATGGTTGATTTCCTACGTCATATCCAGACGAACGGCGAGTGTACCGCTACCGATGTGCGTGAGAATTATCGCACGATGCTCACGCAGACGATATTCATGTCCACTGTTGACTTCGGGCTACTTGGCAAGGCGACCGGGGCGGCCGAATAGTCACGGGCTTGCGGGCTTCCCGACACAGCCCGTGACTGGAGGCCGTCAGGGCCTACATCAGCTTTTCGTCGTAGATCGCGCGGCTGCCGCCGATGTACTTGGGGCGGTATCGTGCGCAGATGATGTGCGCCTTGCCAATCATGTCAATGGAAATGCGCAGCGGAACGACCACCGGGTGGATATGCATGCCGATGAGCGTGCCGCCGATGTCGATGCCGGCCTTCGCTTTGGCTTGGATGTCCTCGACCAGTACCGGATGGTCGAACGACCGGTAGGCGATGGTGCCGAACGCGCCGCCCGCATGATTGGGCTGGGGAATCGCGTTGACCTGGTCGAAACCGTAATGTTCCAGGCATTCCTGTTCTATGACCAGCGCACGGTTGAGGTGCTCGCAGCATTGCGCGGCGAGGAAGATCCCCGCCGGCTTCAGCACCGACTGAGCGCCTTCGAACAGGTACGGCGCCACATCCATGGACGTGTGGGTGCCGATCTGCTCGCCGAGCACCTCGCTGGACGAGCATCCGATGACGAAAATATCCCCGGACGACAGATGCGCCGCCTCGAGGACCTCGTGCACCGCCTGCGCGGTCTGCTGCCTGATCTGTTCGAAATCCTGTGTCTGCATACCGCCGATTGTACTAGCGCGGAGTTGCACACTGCCCCTGCGGTTCACCTGCGGTCAAACCAATCATCATTCATGATGCGGGTTCCCGGCTTTTTTCAGGTAATTCGGTAAAACCATCCCAGTGTTATGCGATGGGAATGCAAGTTACGCGGAAGTGTTCCCCCATAATTGCGGCTTGTAACAGTGCCCATCGTGTGAGTGAATCCTCACATGGTGGCCCGGTTGGATGCTGTGCGGGTGGTCTGGAGCGTGGTAGATGCCCGCCGTGTGAGCGGATCCTCGCACGCCACGCCAGGTAGCCGCCGCCGCGTACAGTGGGCGGTATGCCGTTGAACAATGAGATACTGAGCAATCCGCATGCTGATCGCGTGCGCAAGATCGCAGGCTTGGAGTCCAAGTCGCAGCGCGAACGCTCCGGGCGCTTCCTTATCGAAGGCCCGCAATCCGTACGCGAGGCGATCCGTTGGCGTCCCGACGCCGTGACTGACCTGTACGTGCAGATGAGCGGGGACGACCCACAGCCCGCGAACCAGACCATCGCCGAAATCTACCGCGAAGCGCTTGACAACCCGCGGGCGGGCCAGCAGGGTGGCCTGTACATCCACGGCGCCACCGCCCAAGTCTTGCGCCAGATCAGCGGGGACTGCCAAGGCATCGCCGCCGTCGGCCTCACCGAACGCATGCAAGACGACCCCGATGACCTCGACTGGTCAGATCATCCCATGGTCGCCGCGTTCTGGCAGGTGCGCGACCCTGGCAATGCGGGTACTGTGATCCGCGCCGCCGATGCCGCCGGCTGTGACGCCGTGATTTTCGTGGATGACAGCGTCGACCGCTTCAATCCCAAGGTCATCCGCGCCACCGCCGGATCGCTGTTCCATGTGCCGGTCCTGACCATGACCACCCAGGATTTCCTTGGTTGGTGCGCTGGCGAGCACAGCACTTTGGTCGCCGCCGACGTGCATGGCACGCCGGATCGGGCCCCCGAACAGCTGCCGGGTCTGCTCGGCGAACGCGGCCACATGCTGGAACGCGAACCGCAGGACTCCAGCCGTCCGCTTACCGTGCTGTTCGGCAACGAGGCGCGCGGTCTGCCGGCCCACTTGGTCGAGCAAGCCGACCGTGTTGTCGCCATCCCGATTTATGGGAAGGCCGAATCGCTGAACCTGGCGACCAGCGCGGCAGTCATGCTCATGAGCCTGGCTATGTCGAGTCATATTGGGAAAATGTGAAGACGGTACAACGGCTTGAGCGAGAGCGACGTTTCACTGAAATAAGAAAGGGTACTCGTGGCACAGAGCGCGGTATTCGATGCACAGGCGGTGACCGCAGCGGTCAACGAAGGCATCGGGAAGATCGAAAAAGCCTCCAGCTCGGAGGAATTGAAAGCCATCAAAACCCAGTATGCGGGTGCGGAATCGGCAATGACGCAAGCGAGCAAGGCTATTGGCTCGCTCCCCGCCGACCAGAAGAAGGAAGCCGGCAAGCTCATGGGCAAGCTGCGCGCCGATTTCGGGCGCGCGTTTGGCGCCAAGCAGCAGCAGATCAAGGCTGAGGAGGAGCAGCGCGCCCTCGCCGCCGAGACGGTTGACATGACGCTGCCGATCCGCCGTAAGCCCTTGGGCGCGCGTCATCCGCTGCCGAGGCTTATGGAGGATGTCGAGGACTTCTTCATCTCGATGGGCTGGCAGATTTCGGCGGGTCCGGAAGTGGAAACCGAGTGGTATGACTTCGACGCCTTGAACTTCGGCCCCGACCATCCCGCCCGCCAGATGCAGGACACCTTCTATGTCAAGGGCAATCAGGCCAAGGACGCTGCGGGCTTCGTCGGCTCCAACATGGTGTTGCGTACGCAGACTTCCTCCGACCAGGTGCGCGCGCTGCTTACCCGCGGGGTTCCGCTGTATATCGCGTCCCCGGGCCGTGTGTTCCGCACAGACGAGCTCGACGCCACCCACACCCCGGTGTTCCACCAGTGCGAGGCGCTCGCAGTGGACAAGCATCTGACCATGGCCGATCTCAAGGGCGTGCTGGACAAGCTTGCCGTCGCCATGTTCGGCCCCGAGGCCAAGACCCGTCTACGTCCGAGCTACTTCCCGTTCACTGAGCCGAGCGCCGAGCTTGACCTGTGGTTCCCTGACAAGAAGGGCGGCGCCGGCTGGCTCGAATGGGGCGGCTGCGGCATGGTCAACCCGAACGTGCTCAAGTCCGCGGGGCTTGACCCGGAGGTCTACACCGGCTTCGCGTTCGGCGTCGGCATGGAGCGTACGCTTCTGCTGCGCCACGACATCAACGACATGCACGACCTCGTCGAAGGTGACGTGCGCTTCAGCGAACAGTTTGTGATGGGGGAGTGATTGACCCATGCCTATGGTTGATATTGACTGGCTCAAGGAACACGTCGAGGTTCCCCAGGGCCTGACCTACGAACAGCTTGCCAAGGACCTTGTCAAGGTCGGTCTCGAAGAGGAACAGATTCATGCTTCCCAGGTGACCGGTCCGATTGTGGTCGGCTATGTGGTGGATGCCACGCCGGAACCGCAGAAGAACGGCAAGACCATCAACTGGTGCCATGTAGATGTCGGCGACAAGTACAATGCCGTTGACGAGAACGGCAACAAGGTGCCGCGCGGCATCGTGTGCGGAGCGCCGAATATGGCCGCCGGCGAGAAGGTTGTCGTCACATTGCCGGGAGCTGTGCTGCCCGGTGATTTCCGTATCGAGCCGCGCAAGACCTACGGGCATATGTCCGACGGCATGTGCGCCTCCGAACGCGAACTCGGACTCGGTGACAACCACGACGGCATCATCCTGCTGCGCAACTACGGCTTCACGCCTGACGAGTATGAGGCGCTCAAGCCCGGCGACGACGCGATGCACCTGCTGCATCTGGACCAGCCGATCCTCGAGATCAACATCACCCCGGATCGCGGGTACACGCTTTCCTACCGTGGTGTGGCGCGCGAATACCATCATTCCACCGGTGCGAAGTTCACCGATCCGGTGATTGAGCTCAACGAGAAGGCGCCGGATCTGACCGCCGTGGCGGCCGGCACTCCGTCCGACATCGAAGTGTCCATCGAAGACGACAACCCGATTCACGGTGTCCCCGGTTGCGACCGCTATTATGCTCGTGCGGTGCGCAATTTCGACCCGTCCTCGCATACACCGAACTGGATGCGTCGCCGTCTGATCCGTTCGGGCATGCGGTCCATTTCGCTCGCTGTGGACGTCACCAACTACGTGATGCTTGACTTGGGCCAGCCGATGCACGCCTACGATTTGGACAAGATCGAAGGCCCGATCGTTGTGCGCCGCGCCAAGGCGGGCGAGAAGCTCACCACGCTCGACGGCAAGGATCATGACCTGAGCCCGGAGGACCTGCTGATTACGGATTCGCCGAACGGCCAGCACGGTTCACGCATCCTTGGCATCGCCGGCGTGATGGGCGGTCTGTATGGCGAAGTGACCGCCGAAACGAAGAACGTGCTGCTGGAATCCGCGCATTTTGACCAGGTCACCATCGCGCGTTCGGCCCGTCGCCACAAGATTCCTTCCGAGGCGTCGAAGCGTTTCGAACGCGGCGTGGACTTCGCATTGCAGCCGGCAGCCGCGCAGATGGCAGCCGAACTGATGACCAAGTACGGCAACGGTGAGCCGTCTGAGCATCCTACCGACGTGAACAACACGCCTGCGCGTCGTCGTCCTATCCACTTCAAGGCCGATGAGGTGCGTCGCGTCGCAGGCCTTGATACTCCAGTCAACAAGATCAGCGATATCCTCACCGATATCGGCTGCATGGTCGCCGGCGGCGGCAATGGCGAATTCTCCGTCACCCCACCGACGTGGCGTCCTGATTTGAACGAGCCGTGCGATTTGGTCGAGGAAGTCGCCCGTCTGGTCGGCTACGACCAGATTCCGACCACCGTGCCGCCGGCTCCCGTATCCGGTGCTGTCGGCTTGACCCCTGACCAGCGTCATCGCCGTGAGGTGGCCAACGAGCTCGCTGAATACGGTATGGTCGAGACGCTGAGCTACCCGTTCGTCGGCGACGCCGACTACAAGGCGTTCTCCTATGACGCCGACGCGGTCAAGCCCGTCAGCGTGGAAATCGCGAACCCGCTCGCCGGAGACCGTCCGTTCCTGCGCCGCGAAGTCCTGCCGACCTTGGCTCACACCGTGCAGCGCAATCTGCGTCGCGGCATTGAGAACGTCAGCCTGTATGAAATCGGGCATGTGTACCTGTGGGATCCGAACGCCCCTGCCATCCCGGCGCTCCCCGGCGGCGTCAAGCCGACCGACGAACAGCTCAAGGCGTTGGACGCGGGTTTGCCGGACCAGCCGCTTCACGTGGCTGGCATCCTTGCCGGCAAGGCTGAGGAAACCGGCTGGCTGGGCGTGCATCGTGACGTCGATTGGTCTGACGCGGTCGAGGCCGTGCAGCGGATCAGCGACCGTCTGGGCGCGCATCTGACGTTGTCGCAGCCGTCGGCCGCCGATGTTCCTGCGCAATGGCATCCGGGCCGTGCCGCCAAGGTGATGGCCGGTGAAACCGAGGTTGGCATGGTCGGCGAGCTGCATCCGCACGTCAACGATGCGCTCGAATTCCCGGCGCATACCGCCGCTTTCGAGCTCAATCTGACCGCGCTGTTCGGCACACTTGATGGCAAGCCCGTGCAGGCCAAGCCGATTTCAACCTTCCCGCCGGTCAAGCAGGACCTTGCGTTCACCGTCCCGGATACGGTGAGCGCCGCTCAGCTTGAAGCCGTGATCCGCAAGGCGGCAGGCGACCAGCTTGAATCCATCCAGCTGTTCGACGTATTCACCGGCGATCAGCTCGGCGAAGGCAAGAAGTCGCTTGCGTTCTCGGTGGTCTTCCGCTCCGCGGATAAGACCTTCGACTCACAAGACAGCGTTGCGGTCCGTAAGGCCGTCACTGACGCTGCCGCTGAGCTTGGCGCGCAATTGCGTGCGTAATCGGCGGTTACGCTGACAAGGGTGCTATCGTGGTGTGCGCAAGCGGCGCACATCCGGAGGCCCGTTGATTCTGCCGGCTCCCGGATTGGGCGCCGGCAGATGTGTATTCAGGCTGTCCGGCCTTGTGACCGGGCGGCGTACAGGCCGGACAACGGCAGCCGCGGTGCGTGACATCGCGCGGCAACGAGGAGGAACCATGAGCGAAGCCGATCGTCCCGGACAGACGGCATCTGAACCGCAGCAGACCACGGGCGAGAGCGTCGGTTCTGCACAGTCTGCACAGACAAGCCGGTCCGGAGCACCGGAATACGGTGCCATGCGCAGTCAGTTCCCCGCCGATTACAATCCTTACCAGTTCGGCCGCGACGATGACGACAGCGGTAAGAACAAACGTCAGGACGCCAATTCTTCTCCTGCGGGGCAACAGGACGGCAACACCCAGCCGGCAATGCCGTGGGCGGGCGCGCCGCAGCAGGAACAATGGCCGGGGAACAATCAACCGCAAGGCCCGTCCCGGCAGTATCCGTCTGGGCAATACACCCAGCCGGGAACGCAGAATCCGAACCAGCCATACGGGCCGTATCCGTACGGACCGCAAGGTGTGTGGTCGCAACAAGGCAGGAACGGTACGCCGTTGCCGGGCCAACCCGGTTATCAGCCACGGTATTTCAACGGTATCGATGTCAACGACCCCGCTTCCAATCCGTTGTACGGGCGCTGGGACAGTTCGGCCATCGTGTCGTTCGTGTTCGCGCTCATGGGCTTGCCTATCCTTCCGGCGATTCTTGGGGCCGTCTCGATCTGGCGTGACAAGACCTTCCATATGAAAGGTCGAGGCTTCGCCATCGCCGCCGTCATCATCGACGTGATTATCACTGTGGTGTGGGTGTGGATGCTGGTCAAAGGCATCACCTCCGCCGATTTGTACCAGATGATCAGCAACCAGCTGTACGGCGGTGGATCGGGAAGCGGAACGGATTCGCTGAGCGCCTGACCGCGCCTGACTGCGCGTGCCCGGCGGGCTGTGGTGTCGCCTGATCGTTGTGCGCGACACACCAATGCATAGTTATACATGGTTCTGTATAGATATGCTATACTGGCGGTATTGATATGCAGCCATCATGCATGGGAAGTGATGTGAAATGGCAAAATACACCGTCGCGGTGGCGGGAGCCACTGGGTATGCAGGCGGGGAGGCGTTGCGCATTTTAGCGACGCACCCCGATTTCGAGGTGACGTGTGTCGCGGGTCATTCTTCGGTGGGAGACCGACTGGGCAAGCATATGCCGCATATCCCGCAGCTTGCGGATTTGACGGTGCAGGACACCACCCCGGAAGTACTCAATGGGCATGATGTCATCGTGCTTGCCCTGCCGCACGGCGCTTCCGGCGCTTTGGCCGCCAAGCTCGACCCGCAGTCCATCGTTGTCGACTTGGGTGCGGACCACCGTCTCGAAGAGCGGGACGCTTGGGATGCTTTCTATGGCGGTGATTTCTACGAGCACTGGACGTACGGCATGCCCGAGCTCATCACCGGCAAGAGCACTGACGGCACGTACGCCCGTCAACGTGCCGCGTTGCCCGGCGCCAAGCGCATCGCCGGCCCGGGGTGCAATGTCACCGCAACCACATTCGCGTTGCAGCCCGGTATCGCCGAAGGGCTGATCGAGCATACCGGCATCGTCGCCGACCTCGCCGTCGGGTATTCGGGTGCCGGCAAGAACCTCAAACGCACCAACCTGCTGGCTGCTGAAGCCTTCGGTTCCGCGGTGCCTTATGGCGTCGGCGGCACCCATCGGCATATCCCTGAAATCCTGCAGAACTTCGCCCATGCCGCCGGTTTGCAGGCGGCGCAGGCATCGCAGTTCTCTCTGTCGTTCACCCCGGTGCTGGTGCCGATGGCGCGTGGCATCCTCGCTACGGTGAGCGCGCCGATGACCGACGCCGCCCGTGATCTGAGCGACGACCAGTTGCATGCGGTTTGGGAACAGGCATACGCAGGGCAAGATTTCGTCACCGTGTTGCCGCAGGGTACGCTTCCGGCCACAGGCAATGTCGTCGGCTCGAATGCAGCGCATGTTCAGGTCGTCGCCGACCGGCATGCAGGCAGGATTATCGCCTTTGCCGCAATCGACAACCTCAACAGGGGAACCGCCGGCCAGGCGGTCGAATCGCTGAACATCGCCTTGGGGCTTCCCGAGGACCAAGGTCTGACCAAGATTGGAGTGGCGCCATGAGTGTAACGTTCGCACAAGGATTCTCCGCCGCCGGAGTCGCCGCCGGCATCTCCGCGAAAGCGGGCAAGCTTGATCTTGCCTTCGTGGTCAACAACGGCCCGCTTGACGCGGCTGCAGGCGTATTCACCTCCAACCGATTCTGCGCCGCCCCGGTACAATGGTCACGCAAAGCGGTGGCCAACGGCCATCTCAAGGCTGTGGTGCTCAATTCCGGCGGGGCCAACGCCTGCACTGGGCAGCCCGGGTTCGAACAGTCCCAAGCCACCGCGCATGAGGCGGCAGGCCTGCTCGGCGTCGAAGACGGCAAGGTCGCGGTATGTTCGACCGGCTTGATCGGCGAGCTGCTGCCGCTGGACCACGTCCTGTCCGGAGTACAAAGCGCTTACGCGGGGCTTGATTCCGGCGAACAGGGCGGAAGCGACGCCGCGCACGCAATCATGACCACCGACACCAAGCCGAAAACCGTGGCGTTGGAAGGCAACGGATACCGCATCGGCGGCATGGTCAAGGGCTCCGGCATGATCGCCCCACAGCTGGCTACGATGCTCTGTGTCATCACCACTGACGCCGTCGTCACCCCGGGCGCCATGCAGGCCGCGTTGTCCGCAGGCACCTCAGTGACCTTCAACCGCATTGACACCGACGGCTGCATGTCCACTAACGACACCGTGCTGCTGCTCGCATCAGGCGCTTCCGGCGTGGAGCCGGACCCTGACGAATTCAACGATCTCGTCCGTCAGGCATGCGCATCCCTCGCCCGCCAGATCGTAGGCGACGGTGAAGGCGCCAGCCACGACATCCGCATCAGCATCCACGGGGCAACCAGTGAAGACGCGGCGCTAGCCTGCGGGCGTGCCATCGCCGCATCGAACCTGTTCAAATGCGCGGTCAGCGGCAACGACCCGAACTGGGGCCGCATCCTCAGCTCGCTGGGCACGGTTCCGCCTAGTGTCGCACCATTCGACCCAACGCATGTTGATGTCGACGTCAACGGCGTGCGCATCTGCCAAGGAGGCGGCACCGGGCGTGATCGCTCCGAGGTCGATATGACCCCGCGCGAAGTGGGGGTGGACGTCTACCTCAACGCCGGCGAGGCCGAAGCGACCGTGTGGACCGACGACCTGACCCACGAATACGTACACATCAACGCCGATTACGAGAGCTGATCGGCAAAGGTCGCTTACGAGGCTATGCCTGTCACAGACACGCAAGCGATTACACATACAGAAAGAACGGCATGAGTGATTTGAAAGGTCCGGGATACCACCTGGACGTACACACCGATTTGCGGGCGGACCAGAAAGCTGAAGTGCTGATCGAAGCGCTTCCTTGGCTCGAGGAGTTCGCCGGGCAGCGGATCGTCATCAAATACGGCGGCAACGCCATGGTCGACGAGCATCTCAAACAGTGCTTCGCCGAAGACATGGTGTTCCTGCGTCAAGTGGGCATGCATCCCGTCGTCGTCCACGGCGGCGGCCCGCAGATTTCTAAGATGCTCAAGGCGCTCGGCATCAAATCCGAGTTCAAGGGCGGTTTACGCGTCACTTCACCTGAGGCGATGGACGTCGTGCGTATGGTGCTCACCGGCAAGGTCTCCCGCGAACTGGTCGGCTACATCAACTCCCACGGTCCGATGGCCGTAGGCCTGTCAGGCGAGGACGGCGGCCTGTTTTCCGCCATGAAGCGCAAACCTATCATCGACGGCAAACCCACCGATATCGGGCTCGTCGGCGATGTGGTCAGCGTCGACGCCTCCGCTGTTGAGGATCTGATTTCCGCTGGTCGCATCCCTGTCGTGTCCTCGGTCGCACCAGACGAAGAAGACGCCACCCAAGTGCTCAACGTGAACGCAGACTCAGCGGCCGCTGCCCTCGCCTCCGCGCTTGGCGCCCGCAAACTGGTGATTCTCACCGATGTTGACGGCCTGTACGCGGATTGGCCGGACCGCAACTCTCTGATTGGCCGCATCGGCGTCGAAAACCTGCGCGACATGCTGCCCGATCTGGAAACCGGCATGCGGCCCAAGATGGAGGCATGTGTGCGCGCCATCGACGGGGGAGTGCCCCAGGCGCACATCATCGACGGGCGCAAACCACATTCGATTCTGAACGAGATATTCACCACCTCAGGCGTCGGCACCATGGTCGTGCCCGAAGATGGTGTGGAAATGAGGAGTTCCTATGACGACTGACGGACAGCTCGAGCAACTCGGGACCAAAGACAAAGCGTGGCTCGGCAAATACTCGCAAGTGCACATGAACGTGTTCGGCACTCCGCTGCGCGTCATGGATCACGGCAAGGGCACGCGCATCTGGGATATCGACGGCAATGAATACCTTGATTTCCTCGCAGGTATCGCGGTTAACTCGCTCGGTTACGCCCATCCGGCGTGGGTGAAGGCCGTCAGCGAGCAGGCGGCCAAAGTCGCCCACACCAGCAACTATTTCGCCACCGAACCGCAGATCGAACTCGCGGCGAAACTGGTCAAGCTCGCCGGGGCCCCTGAAGGGTCCCACGTCTATTTCGGCAATTCGGGCGCCGAAGGCAATGAGGCCGCCATCAAGCTTGCCAAGCTCTATGGCCGCACACTTCCGGGTGCCCTGCCTGAACAGGGCGGGAAACCCGCGCGTATCATCTCCATGGTCCACGGTTTCCACGGGCGCACTCTGGGCGCGCTGAGCGCCACCTGGAAGCCCGTGATCCGCGAGCCGTTCGAGCCGCTCGTCCCGGCGGTCGAATTCGTCGAACCCGGCGACGTCGAAGCGCTCAAGGCCGCATTCGACGCGACCGGAACCACAGCTGACGGCAAAGGCCCGGTCGCCGCGGTCATCATGGAACTCATCCAAGGCGAAGCCGGCGTCATGCCGGTCGGCGCCGAGTATGTACGCCAGGCGCGGCAGCTGTGCGATGAGCATCACGCGTTGCTCATCATCGACGAAGTGCAGACCGGCATCGGACGTACCGGCAGCTGGTTCGCCTTCCAACAGAAGGAACTCTCCGGTGGCGTGACTCCAGATATCATCACCTTCGCCAAAGGTGTGGCGGGAGGCTTCCCGATGGGCGGCATGATCGCCTTCGGGCAGCGGTTGTCCGACCTGTTCACTCCCGGATCGCACGGATCCACCTTCGCAGGCAACCCGCTCGGGGCCGCGGCTGCGCTCGCCACCTTGGGCGTCATTGAGCATGATGATCTGCTCGCCAACGCCCAGGCGCGAGGCAAGCAGCTGCGCGAAGGCATCATGGCCACCGGTAATCCGCTGTTCAAGTCAACGCGCGGCGCCGGTCTGCTGGATGCGGTCGAGCTGGCGCACCCGTGCGCCCATGCGGCGATGAACTGGATGCTTGAACACGGGCTGATCGTCAATGCCGTCGCCCCGAATGCGCTGCGCATCGCACCCCCGCTGATCGTTTCCGCGCAGGATGTAGATGAGGCCGTTTCGATTATGGCCGGCGTGCCGGCGGATCTCGCCGACGACTGACGTCACGGCCTTCGTGGCCGCTACGACCGATGTACAAACGGTTCGCGACCGGTGCAAGTGCGACGCCCGAGTTGGACAGACCGAAGAGACAGTACAGACCAAAGAGAACCAAAGAGAATGGAGTACACCGTATGGATGGGCAGTTGCGCCACATGCTTCGCGATGATGACGTCAATCATGACGAGCAGAAGCAGATCATCGCACTTGGATTGAAATTCCGTGAAAACCGCTTCTACAAGCGGCCGTTCGAAGGGCCGCAGGGCGTCGCCGTGCTGTTCGACAAGCCCAGCACCCGCACCCGTTCGAGCTTCTCAATCGGCGTGGCGGAACTTGGCGGATATCCGCTGGTCATCGACAAGTCCGGCTCCCAGCTGGGCCGAGGCGAGCCGGTCGCCGACACCGCGCGCGTACTCACCCGTATGGCCTACGGCATCGTCTGGCGCACCTTCGGGCAGGAACGCGTCGAGGAGATGGCCAAATATGCGACCGTCCCCGTCGTCAACGCGCTGACCGACCAGTTCCATCCCTGCCAGGTGCTCGCCGACTTCATGACCATCGCCCAGTTCCGCGGCGGTGTCGATGCGCTTGCCGGGCAGACCATCGCCTATCTGGGGGACGCGGCCAACAATATGGCCAACTCCTATCTGCTCGCTGGCGCGACTGCGGGTATGAACGTCCGCATCGCCGGGCCTTACGGTTATCTGCCTGAGCAGAGCATCGTGGATGACGCCAAGCGCATCGCGGCCGAAAACGGCGGGTCCATTCTTGTGACCACCGATCCGCGCGAGGCAGTCGAAGGCGCCGACTGCGTGTTCACGGACACCTGGGTGTCCATGGGCGAAGAGGCCGAGTATGAGAAGCGTTCCAAGCCGTTCTGGGATTACCAAGTCAACGACGAACTGATGAAGCTCGCCAAGCCGGACGCCCTGTTCCAGCACTGCCTGCCCGCGTATCGCGGCAAGGAGGTCACCGCATCGGTGATCGATGGCCCGCAGTCCGTGGTCTGGGACGAAGCCGAAAACCGTCTGCACGCCCAGAAGGCTTTGCTCACCTGGCTGACTGGCCAGCTGCGCGGCGACGAAAGCCTGCTCGCCTAAGCTGCATGGACGCTATGGAAGACAAGAAAACGCCGTTGCAACGGCCTGCGACACGGGCGGCTCGTCTCAGCGCGATCGAGGAGATGCTGCTGCATCACATCGTCACGTCCCAATCCCAACTCTCCGACATGCTGTCGGATGAGGGAATAGACGTCACCCAGGCGACGCTCAGCCGAGATCTCGAGGAGATCAACGCGACGAAAACACGTCTCGAGAACGGGACAGTCGCCTACGTGTTGGGGTACGGGCAGTCGACGACTCCGAAATCGGCGCAGCAGCAGATGTCGCGTATTCTGTCCGGACTGGTCACTTCCGTGGCGTCGGCGCGCAATCTTGCGGTGATACATACGCCTTCGGGGGCGGCCCAGTATGTGGCCAGTGTCATGGATCGCCAATCACTGGACGATGTGCTCGGCACAATCGCCGGCGATGACACCGTGCTCATCATCTGCAAGGACGACCAATCGGCAGCCGCGCGTGCCAAATGGCTGCTAAGCATCGCCTCCTCCAACAGCCAGCAGAGCACTGACTGATCCTGTGTGCCACGCCCGGTGGACTGTCACCACAATGACAATCCGCCGGGCGTACTTTTTTCTGCGTACTTTTTTCTGCGCGGGTTTGGTCATCGCGGCTCGTTTCGGCAAATGGTGGTTTGTATGCAAATCCTGTCCTCAGACGGGTCTGCGCGCGGTCCGATCCGAAAAACGACACGCGGAACACCGCTTAATGCATACTTATGCATAGGTCTGTATATAATTACAGTATCAACATGCAAGAACTCCAATCAGAAAGGGCAGTCATGAGCGACAACAAGCGCATCGTCTTGGCGTATTCCGGAGGCCTCGACACCTCCGTGGCAATCCCGTACCTCAAGGAGCGCACTGGCAAAGACGTCGTTGCTGTGTCCCTCGACGTCGGCCAGGGCGGCGAAAGCCTCGAGACCATCAAGCAGCGTGCACTCGCCTGCGGCGCGGTCGAAGCATATGTCGTGGACGCCCGTGAGGAGTTCGCCGACGAATACTGCATGCTCGCCCTCAAGGCGAACGCCATGTACGAAGGCGTCTATCCGCTCGTTTCCGCCATCTCCCGTCCGCTGATCACCAAGCATCTGGTGCGTGCGGCCCACCAGTTCGGCGCCGACACCATTTCGCATGGCTGCACCGGCAAGGGCAACGATCAGGTCCGCTTCGAGGTCTCCATCCAGTCGATCGACCCGACACTCAAGGCCATCAGCCCGATTCGCGATCTGTCCCTGACCCGCGACGTCGAAATCCAGTTCGCCAAGGACCACAAGCTGCCGATCACCCAGACCGAGAAGAGCCCGTACTCCATCGACCAGAACGTGTGGGGCCGCGCCATCGAGACTGGCTTCCTCGAAGATCCGTGGAACGCCCCGACCAAGGACTGCTACTCCTACACCGACGACCCGGCGTTCCCACCGGTCGAGGACGAGGTGGTCATCGAATTCAAGCAGGGCGTCCCCGTCAAGATCGACGGCAAGGAAGTCACCCCGCTGCAGGCCATCGAGGAAATGAACCGTCGCGCCGGCGCCCAGGGCATCGGCCGTATCGACCTGATCGAAGATCGTCTCGTCGGCATCAAGTCTCGCGAACTGTATGAAGCCCCGGGTGCTGTCGCGCTCATCACCGCGCATCAGGAACTCGAGAACTGCTGCCTCGAACGTGAGCAGCACCGCATCAAGCGCGATATCGACAAGCGTTGGGCGGAGCTCGTCTATGATGCCCAGTGGTTCTCTCCGGCGGTCCATTCGCTCAACGCCTTCATCGAGGACACCCAGAAGTACGTGTCCGGCGAAATCCGCATGACCCTGCACGGCGGCCGCGCGGTCGTGACCGGACGCCGCTCCGACAGCTCGCTGTACGACTACAACCTCGCCACCTACGATTCTGGTGACAGCTTCGACCAGCACGCGTCCAACGGCTTCATCGAGATCTACGGCCTGCCGAGCAAGGTCGCCGCCGCTCGTGACGTCAAGTTCGGCAACGGCATCGAAGTACCGGAGAACACCGTCGAGTAACCCCAACGCGGCACGCGCAACCTGCGGCACAGGATGTTGCGTGCGGGGGAATGCATTGGGAAGGCCATGCCGGCACGCCGGTCCATGGCCTTCCCGGCATATCCGGCCGGTTGACGAATCGCCGGTGTAGGGTAGGACACAACAAGCCTGCGGAATACCGAGTCCGGCAATATTGCATCCGACAACGCCGAATCCGACAACCCAGACAACACAGAAAGACGCCAACGTTCATGGAACAGAACAACGAACAGGAACATTCGAACGCACCGGAACATTCAATCGCGCTGTGGGGAGGGCGATTCTCATCCGGTCCCTCGCCTGAGCTGGCGCGGCTGAGCAAATCGACCCAGTTCGACTGGCGGCTCGCCGACGACGACATCGCCGGTTCGCGCGCCCATGCACGCGCTCTCGGTCGTGCGGGACTGCTCACCAAGGACGAGCTCAATCGTATGGAAGCCGCGCTCGACCAGCTGCAGCGTTCCGTCGATGACGGGTCGTTCACCCCCATCGAGGAGGACGAGGACGAGGCGACGGCGCTCGAACGAGGTCTGCTGGACATCGCCGGAGACGAGCTAGGCGGCAAACTGCGGGCAGGCCGGTCGCGCAACGACCAGATCGCCGCGCTTATCCGCATGTGGCTGCGTCGCCATGCCCGCTTCATCGCCGGGCAGATCATCGATGTCGTCCAGGCGCTGATCGGCCAGGCCGAACAGGCGGGGGACACCGTTATGCCCGGACGCACCCATATGCAGCACGCCCAGCCCGTTCTGCTCGCCCACCAGCTCATGGCGCACGCATGGCCGTTGCTGCGCGATGTACAACGCCTGGTCGACTGGGACCGCCGGGCGGACGCCAGCCCGTACGGTTCCGGTGCGCTCGCCGGCAACACCCTGGGCCTTGATCCTGATGCCGTGGCACGCGAACTCGGTTTCAGCCGTGTCACCGAAAATTCAATCGACGGGACGGCAAGCCGCGACGTGGTTGCGGAATTCGCCTTCGTCGCCGCGATGGCCGGCATAGACCTGTCGCGTCTGAGCGAGGAAATCATCATCTGGAATACTCAGGAATTCGCCTTCGTCAAACTTGATGATGCCTATTCGACCGGCTCGTCGATCATGCCTCAGAAAAAGAACCCGGACATCGCCGAGCTCACCCGTGGCAAGTCCGGCAGGCTGATCGGCGACCTGACCGGTCTGCTCGCCACTCTGAAGGGTCTGCCGACCGCATATGCGCGCGATTTGCAGGAAGATAAGGAAGCGGTGTTCGACCAAGTGGACACCCTTGAGGTCGTGCTGCCCGCATTCGCTGGCATGCTGCGCACCATGGTCTTCGACAAGGAACGTCTCGAGCAGGAGGCGCCGCGTGGTTTCGCGCTCGCCACGGATATCGCCGAATGGCTGGTGCGCAACGGTGTGCCGTTCCGCCACGCCCACGAGCTGTCCGGCGCGTGCGTCAAACTCGCCGAAGGCCGCGGCCAGGAACTGTGGGATTTGACCGATGACGATTTCATCATCGTGTTCAGCGGTTTCCTGCCCGCAGACAAAGCTCCGCAAGTGCGTGAAGTCCTGTCCACCAAGGGGTCGGTCACGGCGCGTAACGGCCGTGGCGGCACTTCGCCGGCGCGGGTGCGCGAACAGATTCGCGCCGCGAAGAACCTCGCCGTCGAGCTTGGACATTTCGCAACATCGCGCAGTGACGGCAGCGCCTTCAAAGCCCCGGGTTCTTTGGCCTGATATGCTCGATCGAATCCAGATCCAGCGCATCGTCGAGCGTCAGGGCGAGGAAATCATCCTGCACGAGCATATGCGCATCGAGCGTACCAGTTACCAGCATGGGTCGGTGACGACTTTCGCCCATTCCATCCGGGTCGCTTGCCTCAGCATCTGGCTGGCGGACCGGATGCATCTGTGGGACAGGGTCGATCAACGCGCACTGGTACGTTCCGCACTGCTCCACGACTATTTCCTGTACGACTGGCATGAGTGGGACAACGGTACGCATCGTCTGCATGGTTTGACCCATGGACAGACCGCGCTGCTCAACGCCTCCCGCGACTTCCAGCTCGGCGGCGTCGAACGTGACAGCATTGCGCGGCATATGTTCCCGTTGACACCGATTCCGCCGAAATATCTCGAAGGATACATCGTGTCACTCGCGGATAAGATCAGCGCCACTCGGGAGACCTTGTCGCCGACGCGGTTCAAGCGCCGCAAACGATATGCCAGACATTCCCGGCACTCCCGGATGTCCCGTGCATGATGCTCGGCACACTCGAACGGCTGTTCCTGTGGTTCATCGGCTACAGCATCGCCGGGTGGACTTACGAATCCATACTGGTGTCTGCAGCGAGCCGCCGCTGGGTGAACCGAGGCTTCCTCAATGGTCCACTCTGCCCAATATATGGAGTGGGAGCGGTGCTGGCCGTTTTGCTGCTCGGTGGCATCGCCAACCCGGTGGTCGTGTTCCTTGCGGCAGCTGGTGGCGCCAGCGCGCTCGAATACGTGACATCATGGGCGATGGAGCAACTGTTTCACGCGCGATGGTGGGATTACAGCCGTCGCCGGTTCAATATCCAAGGGCGGGTGTGCCTGCTGGGGGCCGTGGTGTTCGGTGCTGCAGGTGTGCTCATTGTCAAGGTGGCTCAGCCTGTGGTCGCGGGGCTGACGCAGACGATTCCGCCTGCCGTCTTGCATGCGGTATGCGCTGTCTGCGCTGCCCTGTTGGTAGCGGATACTGTCGTGACAATCCGCGGTATGGCCGGTTTCGAGGAGAATCTCGACAAGCTCAAAGCCATGATTCAGGAATATGCCTCGCGGGCGGGGGAGAGTCTGCCCGTGTGGGACGGACCTACGTTGACGCGTCGAATGCGCGCCTGGTCGAAATCCTCCCAGGAGACGTTTTCGCGGCTGCGCGACGCGGCGATGGGTGTGCTCAGCGCGCAGCAGCGTCGTATGATTGGCGCATTCCCGCGCCTGACTTCCACCACATCCAGTACATACGATTCACTCATCGAAACCGTTCGACACCTGATTGACCGCAACGGTGGCGATGCGGCCGACGGCGACAATCGGTGAATATGCAAAATCGAACACGATGATGTATGCGATTCGACGTGAATCTGTCAAAGCATGATGATGACTTGGTGAAAACTGGGAGAGCGGTGAGACAAGGAATGTCCAAGGGAACCAGTCGGGCACACTTTGGAATCCAGTAGGAGAACGGGGAAACCATGGGTGGTTCTGTAACCGCGAGAGACGAGGAAACCGCCGCGTCAGAAGGATTCGTTCCAAGAACCGCAGTCGTGTGTACAAGACGTGGTGCCGGGGTGGATTGCATGTTCAGACGGTTCATTCTGGTCTTCGCATTGTTGTGCGGCATGATTCTGCCCTTGGGCGGCTGCAGCGTCGATACCGGGACAAGCCCGGAGGACTTCTCGAAGGAGGCCCGGGAACACGGCCTGACAGTCGAGGATTTGGGTCACGGATGCTCGAATGCCGCCAATGTGATTGGCAGCGACCTCTCGGATTTGTCCGACGAGATTACGTTCAAATCGTGCAGTGCAGCCGCTGACTCCTCAGAAGACGGGATTGTAATGATCTATGTCGAGGCCTTGGATCCCATCGATGCGGAAAAGTCACTGAACAATTACAGCGGCTATCTGAAGTCCAAAGTAACCAACATGACGAATGTGCTCAATGGACTTGAATTCTCCTACTCAGGAGATTGGGGAGCCATATATGCCAAGCGGTATTCCATTCTCTTCGCTTTGGCCGGTACCGCAAACAGAGACCGGGCCAAGGCGTTCTCCCAGAGCATGGGCTACGGTGTCAAATCGATAGATTCCCATGATTTAATCAGACCCGCCTGCTACGCGCTGGCCTTCGTCATCGGAGTGATTTCCTATGTGTGGAAGATGCTCCGCCAGAAGGGGCAAGCAGCGCGGATGGCGAGACTGGCGTGGCAGCAGCAGGCGACCGCGCCCAGCATGCCGATGTCGACGGATCTGTCGCAGGCACGGTTCGGCACGTTCCAGCCGCAATATCCGGCGCAGCCACAATACGCGGCGCGACAGCAGTTCCTGCCTCAGCCGCAGGCCGATGAACCGATGCAGGAGCAGTCGCAGACCTTCTTCCCGCAGCCGATCCCGGACCAGTCGTCCGCATTGCAGTTCGACGTCTCGTCCCAGAATGCCGGATCTGTCCCTGATGCTCCGCAGCTGTTCGACCACAGTCGTTCACCGCTCAGCCATCTGGTATTCAGCCGGATGACGACCAGCCGCGATATCCTGACCAGTCGCAATATCCCGAGCGGCAGTAGGCGTGTCGGCCGGGCTTGGGCCATGTCCGGCTGTCGGCATGAGCTGGCACAATAGATGAGATTGAGTGTGTCTGTGCGGCAGTCGCGGTACGTGCCGATACAGCACACGGCACTGCATGACAACAACAGAGGGAGCATCATGGCCCAGGTAAGGAATTACAGGGATGCCGGCTTCTCCACACCTATGGAGGAGCTGGAGTGGCGCGGACTCATCAACCAATCCACCGACAGGGAACAGCTTGCGGCTGTTCTCAACGGGAATCCCATTTCTTACTATTGCGGCTTCGATCCGACGGCGCCATCGCTCCACATCGGCAATCTCGTGCAGCTCATCGTGATGCGTCACCTCCAGGCTGACGGGCATCAGCCCTATGCTCTGGTGGGCGGCGCAACCGGTCTGATTGGCGACCCGCGGCAAAGCGGCGAGCGAACCCTCAACCCCAAGGAGATTGTCGCCGGGTGGGTCGAGCGTCTGCGCACGCAGATTTCGCGTTTCCTCGACACTGAGGGCGACAATGCCGTGCGTTTCGTCAACAATTACGACTGGACCGCGAACATGTCGGTGATTGACTTTCTGCGCGACGTGGGCAAGAACTTCCGCATGGGCACCATGCTCAGCAAGGAAACTGTCGCCCGTCGTCTCAACTCCGAGGAAGGCATCTCCTTCACTGAATTCAGCTATCAGGTGTTGCAAGGCAACGACTTCCTGCACCTGTACGACGAATACGGTGTGGTGCTTGAGACGGGTGGTGCCGACCAGTGGGGCAACCTCACGTCCGGCCTCGACCTGATCCGCAAGGTGCGGGGAACCTCCGTGAACGTGATGACCAGCCCGATCATCACGGATTCCCAGGGCAAGAAATTCGGCAAGTCCGAAGGCAATGCCATGTGGCTGGACCCGACCATGCTGAGCCCGTACAAGTTCTACCAGTTCTGGTTCAACCAGCCCGACGACCAGGTTGTGAAACTGCTCAAGGTGTTCACCTTCCTGCCCAAGGACGAGATCGAACGTCTTGCAGGCGAGGTCGAAGCAAATCCTGGCGCCCGTGAAGCGCAGAAGACGCTTGCATGGGAGGTCACCAGCTATGTGCACGGTGAGGAAGCCACTCGGCAGGCCATTGACGCGGCGGCCGCGCTGTTCGGTCGTGGTGGCGATTTGCGGACCATCGGCGAAGACACACTGGAAGCCGCCATCGAGGGGCTGAAAGTCGACGACGGTGAAGGCGGCCGGACCTTCGCACAGGTCGCGGCAGGCGACCGTGTGGCTGAGGCGGGCGTGAAGGCCGGACTGTTCAAGTCGGTGTCCGAAGCCCGTAAAACCATCAAATCCGGTGGCGTATACATCAACAACCAGCGTGTCGAAGACCAGGATCAGCTGCTCGCCGAGGATGATTTCCTCGAGGGCGGCTACGCGCTGATCAGACGAGGAAAGAAGGCTCTGGGCGCGGTCCGGCGCGCGCAATGACACCGTCCCGGCATCTGCCGGGTACGCACAGGGACGGGTGAGCCCAATCACCCGCGAAGAACTGATAACGACAATTTCGGCAGACAACAACACAGCATCAGAGCATTGGCGTCCTCATGACACCGGTGCACACGAAACACGGAAAGCAGACGTATGGCAGAAGAACATCACGGCAACGGCAAGCGCGGGGACGGAAAATCATTCGGATCTCGTCGTCCCGGATCCCGCGGCGGCAAGGGATTCAAGCCTCGCGGCAATGGAAAGGGGCGGTCGTACGGCCACGGGCGTGGCGAGCGTGACGGTGAAGGCTTCCACAAGGGGCCGCGCCGCGACGGGTATCGTAAGGATTTCCACCGTGACGGCGAGCGTCGTGGCGGATTCCGCAAGGACGGCGAACACCGCGATGGCGAACGTCGCAACGACGGTGAGCGTCGTGGCGGATATTCCCGCGACGGGTATCGTAAGGATTTCCACCGCGACGGGGAGCATCGTGACGGGGAGCATCGCGGAGGGTTCCGCAAGGACTTCCACAAGGGAGGCTTCCATAAGGGCGGCTTCCACAAAGACGGCTACCGCAAGGACTTCCATCATGATGACCGCCGTGATGACCGTCGTGACGGTGATTCCCGCGAGCCGCGCGAGTATCGCGACCGTGACGGGCAGCGTCGCGACGACCGCGGATATCGCGGCGACCGCAAGGATTACGGCAAGCGCGGCGGCTACGGAAACAAGAACTTCCATCGTGGCGACGACCGCAAGGGCGGATACGACCGTCCACGTCGTGACGGTGAGGATCGTCGGGAAGGTGGCAATCCACGCTATCGTCATGACGATCATCGCCGGCCGTTCGACGATCATCGCGGCGGCAAAGATGAACGCCGTCCATGGCGCAACGATGACCGCAATGATCGCAACGACCGCAGGGACCAGCGTCATGATGATGACGCCAAGCAGGGTGGTGAGGAGCGTCGCGAGTTCAACCGTGAAGAGCGCCAGCAGTGGCGTGAGCGCAAGCGTGGGGAGTATATGTCCAAGCCGCGGCGCAACTCGGACGGCACGGTGTCCTACCCGTCCCAGAATCCGTATACGGACCGTCGCCCGGGCGAACCGAAGATGCCCAAGGGCCTAACGTGGTCCATGCTCTCTTCCGACGAGCGTGAGCGTCTGCGCGGCCTGTCCAAGGAGCACGCCGAGAACGTCGGCCTGCATATCCTCGCCGCATACGCGCTTGAGCAGGACGATCCGCAAGCCGCTTTGGAGCATGCCCAGTGGGCAGCTCATCAGGCGTCCCGCGTGGACTTCGCCCGCGAGGCCCTGGCCTTTGTTGCATACCGTCAAGGCAAGTACAAGCTGGCGTTGCGCGAGTTCCGCACCGCCTATCGTATGAACGGCTATCTTGATTATCTGCCGCTGATCGCGGATTGCGAGCGCGGCGTCGGCCACCCGAAGAAAGCCATCGAAATCGCGTTGTCTGACGAGGCACGTGCACTGAGCGGCGAAGCGAAAGCCGAGATGTTCCTCGTGTACGCCGGTGCGCTGGGCGATCTGAAGCTTTGGGACAAGGCCATTGACATCGCCCATAAGCTTGGGCGTTCGCAGGGCCTGCCGGGCGCCTACCGCATGCGTGCCATCCAAGCTGAGCAGTATTTCCTCGAACAGGCCGGACGTGACGACGAGGCTGCGAAGCTTGACGATGCGCTTGACCGCCTTGAAGCCCAGTATGCTGAAGAGGACGAGGACGAGCAGTCCGCCGATGACATCGTCATCGACTACGATCTGGAGCATCTGCCGGAAGATCTGATGGAGGAGCTGGGTATTAGCGAGGACGATGCCCAGTATGCGCCCGAAGATCCCGAAAACGACGATGACGAGACTGAGTTGCCTGCCGAGGAGACCGAGGACGGTGCACAAGCCGACCAGGAACCCCAGCAGACGCAGGACGAAGCCGACGCGAACGCCGCGCAGGCCGATGCCGCCGATGGACACGACGCGGAGCAGTCTGCTGATGATGGGCAGTCCGAAGCTGAGGCATCCGATGCCGAATCTGCCGAATCTGCCGTTGAATCCGATGAGGCGGATGCAGGTGAGACGGGCATGTCCTCTGATGTTGTGGATTCCGCGGATGCAACTGATGCCGTCGATACACCGGATGCACAGGCTGCGTCGGACATATCGGACGCGGATGATTCCGACGACGAAGCGGCTGACGAAGCGACTGAATCCACTGACGAATCCGCTGAAAACCCGGATGGCGAAGAGGCATGAGCAAGCTGCTTGGCGGCAGCGACAAGCCGCTCGCCGAAGCATACCGGCTCGCGCTGCTCGACCTTGACGGGGTCGTGTATCGCGGCAAACTGCCTGTGGAACACGCGGCGGACAGCATCCGCCGCGCACAGGACGCCGGTATGACCGTCGAATACACGACCAACAACTCCTCGCGTTTCCAGCGCGTTGTGGCCGACCAGTTGCGCGGTTTCGGGCTTGATGTCGAATCATGGCAGGTGATTACCTCGTCGGTGGTTGCTTCGCGTATGGTCGCACGCCATGTCCCCGCAGGCTCGCCCGTGTTGGTGCTGGGTGCAGATCATTTGGCTGAGGAGGTTGCAGCCCAAGGATTACAAGTCGTCCGGCGCGCCGAAGACCATCCAGTCGCGGTCATCCAAGGCTGGTACCCGCAGATGAGCTGGGAGGAGATGGCGCAGGTCGCGTACGCCGTTGAACGGGGAGCGCAATATTTCGTGACGAATCGCGATCTGACCATTCCGCGTGAACTTGGTGTCGCCCCCGGCTGCGGCTCGATGATTCAAGCGGTAATCAACGCCACCGGCGTCGAGCCGATCGCATCGGCAGGCAAACCGGAATCGGCGATGTACGATGAAGCCAGACTGCTCGCCGCCCATGACGGCACCACACCCGTCGAACGGGAGCAATGCCTCGCCATCGGTGACCGCCTTGACACCGATATCGAGGCCGGCAACCGGGGCGGCTATGATTCGCTCGCCGTTTTGACGGGGGTGACTGACCCGCAACAGCTGCTGCACGCACCCGAACATCTGCGCCCGACGTATGTGGCGGCGGATTTGCGAGGACTGGTCGAGCCGATGCCCCAGCCGGTGCATCAGGCGGATGGCTCATGGCGGTGCGCCGGCGCCCTCGCACGCGTCGATGGCGGCGTATTGCGCATCGACGGCCCGCACGATATCAACGCGTTGCGTGCCGCCCTGTGCGCCGCATGGTCCTGTATGGATGCCTCGCTGCCTGTTGACACCTCAGACTTGAGGTTCGAGCTGGCATGAACGCGGACACCCTACGAATCCCCGGTGAAGGGCTGACATCGGCCAACGCCGGGGCACCGGTCGCGCACACTAAGTCTGCCGATACCAGCGCTGTCAATACCGGTGTTCCCGACACAGGCGTTTTTGGCATCGGCGCTTCTGATGCCGCCGACGACACCGTGCCCCCGGCACTCGAATCACGGTACCCACAGTTGTGTGGGTGGCCGCAAATGGATGACGCGCAACGTATCGAAGCGCTTGGCGGTATACTCACTGACTTGCAGCATGCCTTGGATGAGGGGACGGCACGTCGATGAGCGCATCAGCAGCGCCCGTCCGGCTTGATATCGCCATCGTCGATCGAGGTTTGGCACCCACACGCACGAAATCCAGCCGACTGATCAAAGCTGGGCACGTCACGGTTAACGGCAAGGTCCAGACCAAACCGTCGTTCGCCGTCAGGCCGAACGACGCCATCGACGTCGACCGCGGAGACGACTACGTGTCACGCGGGGCCTACAAACTGGTCGGCGCATTCGAAGCTTTCAAAGATCACGGCCTTCCCGAGCCGATCGGCATGTCCTGCCTGGATATCGGCGCTTCAACCGGGGGATTCACCCAAGTGCTGCTGCGGCGCGGCGCCGCCCGGGTCATCGCTCTCGATGTCGGACACGGGCAGCTCGATCAGCGGATCGAGGCCGACCCGCGCGTCACGGACATGAGCGGCGTCAATATCCGTGATGTGACGGGCGACGACCTGCCTTGGAGCCCCGACATGATCGTCTCTGACGTGTCGTTCATCTCCCTGACCTATGTGATTCCCGTGATCGCAAGGATTTCCCGGCCGGACACGCATGTCGTGCTCCTGGTCAAACCGCAATTCGAAGTGGGGCGCGGCAATCTCGGCAAAAACGGCATCGTCGACGATCCGCAGCTGCGAGAACAAGCCCTGCTGCGTGTCAGCGAATGCGCCCAGAACCACGCGATGACCGTGTGTGGCATGGCGGTCTCACCGATTGAAGGGACCTTCGGCAACGTGGAATATCTGCTTTATCTGCGCACCGGGCAAGTTCGCACCGCGCAGTGAACCGGTGTCGTGCCGCTGGACATCGCCCGTCCTGCGGAAAGCAGCTGCCCGTCGCGGCGTTCGAAGAAGCGGATGCGGGAATCTTCATCGACTGACAGATGGGCTTCGAGCGGTACCGTACGTACATCGCTGGTGTCTTCGAGCATGATGCACTCGGCGCTGATTTGGTCGCAGTGCAATCTGCGGGCTTCGACTTGGTGCGCTTCGATTCTGCGAATCGTGCTGTGCGGGTCACGGCAGCGCAGCGTCCGATGTGCCCACAGTCCGTCGCCCAGTGTGTCAATCAGAACTGAGTTGTTCGCCACAAGATGCGGGGCGTTCATCACCCCGGTCATGGCCAAGGCGGATGCGAGCAGCCCGCCTCCCGCTTGCAGCATGCCGGTTATTTTCGCTTCGCCGCAGCATGTGACTTGTCCCGCGCACCGGATGTCGCCGACGAAGTTGAGTTCGTGACAGGCCGCCTCGCCTTGTACGACAATGGTGCCGTATCCGCTGATTTTCGAGACATGCAGATTGCCATCGCATACAATGCGCGCGTTCTCGCAAATCAGAGTGCCTCCGTCGATTTGCGGCGCATGCAGCCGTCCAAGTACCCTTGCCTGCCGGATGACGAGCGGCTCGTCGCGCCTGATCGTATGGATAATCGTCGTGTACAGCGGGTCATATTCGTGTTCTGGACCCTGCCCGTGCTGCCCGTGTGCGGAATGTTCTGTGGTGTCGTCCCCAATCGCGGGCCGTTGTATGTGTTGCCGGCTCTCCGTGGTCATCTTCGCCCTTCTGTGAAGTTGCCGGCGTCCCGGTATCCCCACCGGCGCTGGCAGTGCCCAGTGACTTAGGCCGTCCCTGGCCGAACATCACATGATGAGCTACGAGTATAGCGAATCACCGGGAACGGTGGCAAATCCGCAGTTGCCGCGAACGACGGTGACGTCCGTGCTCAACCGCGCATGAAATGGTCAATCTGGTCCTGCTTGCCCATAATGACCAGTTCGTCATTGCGGTGCATGACGATATCTTTCGAACCGTACTGGAGTTCCTGGCCGGGGGACTGGACAGCGACGACCGTGACCCCGTAGCGCGAATGGATGCGGGCGTCGCCGACCGAATACCCGACGACCTGCGCAGGCGTGTGGATCTTCACCACCGTATGAGGTCCTTCAAGCTCGATGTAATCCAGATAATCCCCGGACACCAGATGTCCGACGCGTTTGCCCGCGTCCATTTCCGCGTTGATGACATGGCGTGCGCCGATGCGTTGCAGGATACGCGCATGCTCCTTGGATACGGATTTCGCCCACAGATCCGTTATTCCGGCGTCCAGCAGATTGCCGGTGGCGATGACGGAAGCCTCGACGCTGTCGCCGATGGCGACAACCGCGGTGCCGAATGTACCCGCATCAATCTGTTCGACCGCAAGCACATCTGTCATATCCGCCTGGACCGTCGGAATGGTCGACGACCAACGGTTGACCAGCTCGGGATCCTTGTCCACCGCCAGCACGTCCTGACCAAGCTCGTCAAGCGTGGAAGCCACCGAACTGCCGAATCGGCCGAGCCCAACCACCAGAACGCTTCGATTATTGTCTGCCATCAATCCATCCCTTTCCGACACATCCGGCGCATACGGCACTTCCTGATGCGCAGGCATATCCGACGCTTTCACTCGCCAGCCGTCGCCTTCCACAGCGGCGCCAAACTGCCCGACAGTATACCCGCACGGGTATTCAGCCCACGATAATCGGCTCTTCGGGGAAGCTCACCGCCTGAGCCTCGGACGGCCGGTTGATTGCATACGCGATGGTCATCGGCCCGATCCTCCCGATAATCATCGTCATGGCGAGCAACAGTAACGCCGCCGGGTCGCTCTGGTCGGCGACGCCGACCGTGTATCCGCCCAGTCCGAAGGCCGAGCAGGTGTCGAACAGAGCGTTGCTCAACGAGCAGCCGGACATCGCCATCAATGCCAGCGACACCGTGAACACCAGTATTAGACATGTGGTCATGATGCTCACCGCGGTCATCGTTGTGCGCTCGTTGATGCGCTTGTGGAAAACGGTAACATCGCGCTTGCCGCGGAACGCCGCCCGGCATACGAGCAATACCACGGCGAAGGTCGTCACACGGATGCCGCCGGCCGTGGAGGTGCTGCCGCCGCCGATGAACATGACCGCGCTCATGAACACTTTCGTCGGATCGCTCACATCCGGCACCCACGAGGGGTCGAACCCGGAGGTGCGGGGCATGACCGCCGCGGTGAGCGCGTATCGCAGCCGCGTTTGCAGGTCGGCGTGCGAGAACAGGATGTGGTTGTTCCACTCGATGCACCGGAACCATAGCAGCGAGACCGCCACCATGCAGAAGGTACCGATTAGCGTGATTTTGGTGTGCAGAGTCCAGCGTTTCGGCGGCGTGTGCTTGCGAGCGGCGCGCACGAGGTTGAGCAGCACCGGGAAGCCGAGCGTGCCGCAGAACGCGCTGAGCAGCACCGGAAGGCCGACACCCCAGCTGTTGACATGCAAACCCGCGCCATCGGGCGTGAAACCGGCGTTGTTGTATGAGATCACCGCGAAGAACAGCGCTTCCCACAAGGCGTGCCGCACATTACCGTGATTGACGTGCAACAGTCCGGGGAACAAGGCAAGGAAGGTGATGACCTCGATGAGCAGGGTGGTCACGAGGACCGCGTTGAGTACGCCTTTTGTCTCACTCAGCTTGGTCGCGCCGAGTTCCGTGGCGGTGAGCATGCGCTGCGATGCCTTGATATGCTTGTTGACCGCCAAAGCAATCAGGGACGCGAAGGTCATGACGCCGAGGCCGCCGAACTGGACCGCCAGCAGAATGACCGCCTGCCCGAACAGAGACCAGTGGGTGGTGGTGTTGACCACTTGGATGCCGCATGTCGAAGCGGCTGAAACCGCGGTGAAAAACGCGACCACAGGATCGGTCACCTTGCGGTTATGGGCGCTGATGGGCAGTTCCAGCAGAACCGTGGCCAGCGCAATCAGCGCAAAGAAGTACAGGATGGTCAGCCGACCGGGGTGCGACCACAGTTTCGCCGAGAGGCTGCGGCGCGGCGGACGGCGATTCTGCGCAGCCTGACGTTCGAACGCGTCGCCGGAGAACCACCAGCTGTAGCCGCGCGAGGCTTCGCGGTTCATGGAAGACTCGTCGAGGACGAGGTTCGACATTTTTTTCTGCGCTCCTTACGCGTGCCGATACATGGGCTCAGCCGCTATTCTAGATGAAGTTCAGCTAGGATGGAGCAGTAGGACGGGCGCGCCCACCGGTGGCGGACCCGTGTTCGAGGTTGAAAGGGCGGCGTATGGCTTTGCAGCGGCGTGCTGTTGTCGTGACGCATACCAGGTTGCGTCAAAGCGGCACTGTGGTTTCCGAGGCGGTGGACCAATTACGTGGCGCTGGGTTCGAGGTTTCGATCATCGACAATGTCGAAGCCCCGGGATTCGCGGAACCGACCGCCCAGATCGACGACGATACCGAAATCGTCGTCGTCCTCGGCGGAGACGGGACCATCCTGCGCGCCGCGGAACTCGTACATTGCACGAAAGTGCCGATTCTCGGCGTGAACCTCGGGCATGTCGGCTTCCTCGCGGAATTCGAAAGCTTCCAGATGAGCGACGCGATTCAGCGTGTCGCCGCCCATGACTATTCCATCGACGAACGCATGATCGCGCATGTCGATGTGTGGCTTCCGGGGGCGGACAAGCCGCTGAGCGATTGGGCGCTTAACGATATCACGCTTGAACGTTCCGACCGGGGCAAAATGGTTGAGCTGTCCATCCGCGTCGATGACGTGGAGATGAGCTCGTTCGGCTGCGATGGCGTCATCGTCTCCACGCCGACCGGTTCCACGGCCTACGCATTCTCCGCCGGCGGGCCGATCATCTGGCCGAACGTCGAGGCTTTGCAGCTGGTTCCGCTCGCCGCGCACGCCTTGTTCGCAAGGCCTTTGATCATCGGGGCCGGCTCATCGTTCACCATGACCATTCTTGACAATTCGACGTCGGATGGCTGGATTTGCTGTGATGGGCGTCGTCAGCGTGCATTGCCCAAAGGCACGCGCGTCGAGGTGCGCGAATCGAAGAGCCGTTTGAGGCTCGCACGGTTGTCCGGCGTGCCGTTCACTCAACGTTTGGTCACGAAATTTGACCTTCCAGTGGTTGGCTGGCGTGAGCATAGCCGCACCCGGCAGACGCACCATACGACCGAAGAAGACACGGCAGGGGAGGATGCCCGCTGATGCTTGAGGAACTTGAGATACGCGATCTGGGGCCGATTCACCACGCGCGCATCGCACCTGCGAGGAGTATGACCGCCATCACCGGTGAGACGGGTGCCGGCAAATCCATGCTGCTGAGCGCGATTCGCCTGATTTCCGGTGGTCCCGCCCAGTCGAGGCGTGTCGGCCCGGGAGCCCAGGAAGCGTGGGCACAAGGCGTATTCGCGGTCGCTGAAGACAATCCGGCCGTCATTCAGGCCAAAGACGCGGGCGTAGATGCCGCCGCGGATGAAGGCGAATTGTACCTGTCACGCACAGTGCCGGTGGCCGGCAGGTCGCGTTCGGTGCTTTCGGGGCATACCGTGCCGCGTTCTGTGCTGCAGCATGTGTCGGAGCACTTGGTGACCATCCACGGGCAGGCGGACCAACTGCGTATCGCTTCTGCCGCCCGCCAGCGTGAGGTGCTTGACGCCTACGCTGGTGATGATGCGCTGTTGGAAGCCTACGGCAAGGCGTGGAACGAGCTCAAGGCGATGGACGACCGGTTGGATGCGCTCGAGCACCAGCAGGCGGATGTCCGGCAGCGTGCCGATTATCTGCGCGAATCCATCGAACGGATTAACCAGGTAGACCCCCAACCGGGGGAGGACGAGGACCTCAAGGCCAAGCGTTCGCGCATCGAAAACGCCGCATCCATCCAACAAGGTGTCAACGGGGCGATCGCCGCATTGGACGCATCGCAACTGGACTCGGACGGCGATTCGAATGGGGCGACCGATTTGGTCAGGCATGCCGCGCAAAGCCTGCGTGCCATCCGCGTCGACGGCGACGATACCTACGAGAAGCTCGCTCAGCGGCTTGATTCGATTGAAGCCGATCTGTCGGACGTGGTGTTCACGTTGTCACGCCAGACCGATGACGATGATGATGAAGGCGATCTTGACGCCATCAACACGCGTATCCATGATTTGGGGGAGTTGACACGGCGCTGGGGGCCTGGGCTCGCAGACGTGATCGCATGGCGGGACAAGGCCGCGTTCGAGGTGGAGGATCTGGATGCCAGCCCGGAAAAACTTGAACAATTGCGTACCGACCGGGATCATCTGGCTGCAAAGGCATTGGACGCTGCGCGCGAGTTGAGCGCCGCCAGGGTGAAAGCCGCAGACGAGCTGGGTGAGCGCGTTACCGCCGAGCTCGCTGAACTGGCGATGGGCGGGTCCCGGCTTGAGGTCCGGGTCGTTTCGCGTGCCACAGAATCTGGTCCAGATGCTGGTGCCGGTGCTGGTGCCGGTGCCGATGTTGCCCAGGTGCTCGACGCCCACGGCATGGACGACATCATGTTCGCATTCACCCCGTTCCCCGGTTCCGAACCGCTGCCAATGGGCTCAAGCGCTTCAGGCGGCGAATTGAGCCGTCTGATGCTCGCCCTCGAGCTCACGATTGCGGAGCGGCGTGGCGAAGCAGCCGATATGACCTTCATTTTCGACGAGGTTGACGCTGGTGTCGGCGGCAAGGCCGCGGCGGAACTCGGGCGTAGGCTTGCCAAACTCGCGCGATCCTCGCAGGTCCTCGTTGTCACGCATCTGGCGCAGGTCGCCTCGTGGGCGCAGGAGCAATACGTGGTGAGCAAAGGCCCGACAGCCCCGGACACCCCTGACGAGCCGGGCGCTGCCGGGGTTACCACCACTGTGACCCGTGTGGACGGGGAAGACCGCGTGCGGGAGATTGCACGCATGCTTTCCGGCAGCGAATCGGGAACTTCACTCGACCATGCACGGGAATTGCTCGCGGCGAGTGTAGAGTAGCAATAACGGTATGTCCCGCCGTAATGCGGCGGCGGGATTGACGAAAGGAGCCTCAAATGGGTGCCAACAGCGGCAAGGCGGCAATTTTCGACCTCGACGGGACGTTGCTTGATTCCATGGGTGTGTGGGATCAGGTTGATATTGATTTCCTCGGCAAACGCGGCATCGAGGTGCCAGACGACTACATGACGACCGTGTCCTCGATGCAGTTTCGGCAGATCGCCGAATATACGATCAAACGGTTCGACTTGGACGACACGCCGGAAGATCTGATGAACGAGTGGACCGAAATGGCTACGCACGCGTATGCGACCATCGTCGAGGCCAAACCCCATGCCTTGCAATATCTCGCGTATCTGCGGCAAAGCGGGGCCAAACTCGCGGTTGCCACGACGCTGTTGCCAAGCATGCGCGTCGCCGCAATGAGACATACCGGGCTGGACGAGTATTTCGATGTTGTGTGCAGCGTCGATGAGGTCGGTGACACCGGCAAGGAGGAGCCGGATGTGTATCTCAAGGCGGCGCAGCTTTTGGGTGTCACCCCGCAGAACTGCACGGTGTTCGAGGATATTCTGATCGGTATCCGCTCTGCGAAGGCTGCCGGCATGCGGGCATGGGCGATGCATGATGACTCATCCGATGCGGACTGGCCGACCATTTGCGATGAAGCTGACGGCATCATGTTCGATTTCAATGATGCCCCGGTGCGTCTGTAGGTGTGAAGCCCGTGGCATACCCGACTTCCGGGGTTCAGAATCATCTGCTAAGTGATATACTGATTATCAGAACAGTAGAACAGTTTGTGGCGGTGTGTACATCACCGATTGCGTGTGCGCATGCGCACACCACCGCAAGCCGACGACACGCATGATAGGGAATGGCATGAAATTCTCGGTATCCGATGATTCAGACAAACCGAAATACGAGCAGCTGAAAACCCAGATCAGGTCGGCGGTGTATTCAGGCGAGCTCACTGAAGGGCAGGCTCTGCCGTCGCTGCGCAGGTTGGCCGCTGAACTCGGGGTGTCCGTCCTCACCGTCGCTCGCGCCTATGATGAACTCGCCAACGAGGGCATCGTGCGCAACGAGCAGGGCAGAGGCACGTTCGTGGCGTTGCGCAGCGGTGAAGTGCTGCGCCGTCGCCTGCTGACCAAAACACGGGAAAACTTGGAGGAAGCGTGCGCCGCCGCCCAGCGTGCGGATATCTCCATGCAGGAACTCGAACAGATGCTCGCCGAAATCTACGCCGACATCGAACAGCAGCGCCTCGGCTAGTCACGCGGATTCTCGCGGTCTTCCGATGCCTCGTCCGTAGGGGAGGGCGGGGACGCAGGACGGATCGGCTCACATGCCCCGGCCGGTGAGGTCGCGGCGTCGGCGGTCGAACCGTCATTGTCGTCCACATCGATCAGATTGCTGCGATACCGCACGGCTCCCAGCAACAAAACCAGTCCTTTCGATTACCACGATTCCGCGACCGTCGATATGTTCATCCGCATAGTTGAAGGCTGCAAGGGAGGGCATAAGCCATGCCGGCGGAACCGTCGGGTGTTTCACGGTCTGTCTGGTGAATCATAGCCGACAACCGGATGTAACCGGGAGAACTGGCGGATTTGCTTGAACCTCGCATAAACTCCCACACGGGGAGCGGGAGTTTATGGGGAAACATCATCCTGCGGATAATCTCCCAACAGGAACGTTGAAAATCCGCGGTTCAGAACAACCGCCCTAACAGCCGGCATCGGGAGAACGCCCGCGAATCCGCAGAATTGCGATAAACTCCCACGCTAATCCGGGACTTCATCGTCCTTTGCTGATGCCGAGACAATCTCCCGCATCAACACGAGACAATGCGCGTCTGACTACCATCATGAAGTCCAAAGCAATATCTTCGATTCCGATATCCCATGGCAGCGGCGCAACGATGCGCCCATATCCCATTCTCGCCAAGAAAAACAAAGGCCCGGGACGAAAAACGCCCGGGCCGTTGTTATCAGACCGTGTTACAGCCGATCCGCCGCCTGCTCCACGTAGGCGGGCATGCCGTCGATATCGACGACGTCCGTGAACCGGACATCCGCGTGCTCAAGGCCGCGCAGTGCCTTCGGGGCGGTGGTCCCGCTGTGCTCGGCGAGCACGTCCATGCAATCGAAGTCGGAGCCGGACGCATCCCAGCCCAGCGCCTCGTTGACCACGCGCGGGAACTTGTACGGGCTCGCCGTGCTCAGCAGTACGCGCGGGGTGAGCGGGTCGCGCGGCATCTGCTGCATCACGTAATAGCCGCAGGCAGTATGCGGGTCAATCACGTAATGGTTCTTCTGCCAGCAGTCGGCGATCATCTCGCGCACCTGGTCCTCGTCGGCCCAGCCGCAACCGAACAACTGCCGGATCTTCGCCAGCAGCTCGGCCGGCACTTCGTAGGCGCCCCACTGGTTCAGATCGTTCATCAGCATCTGGATGAGGCGCGTGTCCTTGTCGGACATGTAATACAGCATGCGTTCGAGGTTCGAGGAAATCAGGATGTCCATCGAGGGGCTGATCGTCTGGAAGAACGGGCGCTTGCGGTTGTAGGTGCCGGAGGTCAGGAAGTCGAAGAGCACGTTGTTCTTGTCGCTGGCGACGACCAGATGCTTTACCGGCAAGCCGAGCATCTTCGCGTAATAGCCGGCGAGGATGTCGCCGAAATTGCCGGTCGGCACGCAGAACTCGACTTCGTCGCCCGCGTTGATGACCTGACGTTCGAGCAGCTGCGCGTACGCGGAGAAGTAGTAGACGACCTGCGGCACCAGACGGCCCACGTTGATGGAGTTGGCCGAGGAAAGCACCACATTCGCTTGGTCGTCGATGCGCTTGGCGAGCTCATGGTCGCCGAAAATCCGCTTGACGGCGCTCTGTGCGTCGTCGAAATTGCCGCGCACCGCGCACACATTCACGTTCGAGCCCGCCTGCGTGGTCATCTGCAGCTGCTGGACCTGGCTGACCTTGCCTTCCGGGTAGAACACGGTGATGCCCGTGCCCGGCACGTCGGCGAACCCGGCCAGCGCGGCCTTGCCAGTGTCGCCCGAGGTTGCTGTGAGGATCATGATTTTCTCGTTAGGATCGCCGGTCGGGGCGGTATGCGCCATAAAACGGGGAAGAATCTGCAGAGCGACGTCCTTGAACGCGGACGTCGGGCCGTTGAACAGTTCGAGGATGTAATCGTCGCCCAAGGGCTTGAGCGGTGTGATCGCCGGATCCGACCATTGTTCGCCGTAGGCGTCGCGCACACATTGCGCCAGCTCGTCATCGGTGAAATCCGGCAACAGCGCGCCCAGCACCTCCTGGGCGATCTGCTGGTAGGACTTGCCGGCAAGGGACGCGACGTCGATCTGCGTGTCGCCGAGCGCGTCGGTGACGAACAGGCCGCCGTCGTCGGCGATGCCCTTGCGGATGGCCTGCTTGGAAGTGAGTGAATCGGTGGTGCTGCGGGTGCTATGGAACGTGATCACGAATCATCCTTGCAAAGTTAAGTGGATCTTATGGGCGGTATTCTACCGGGAACCATGGGCATGCGGCGCTGTCGTTCCCCGATATGGACACCGTCGTCGGCACCGCCAAGGACGCCGTATCGGCCCGCCGTGGTCATCCTTTGGCAATAATTGACCCGCCGTGTGAACGGAATCGGCGCGATGCCCGCGGTGTGCGCTACTGTTTTGGCTATGACGAACCAAGAAGACAGCGGGCAGGCCGGGCGCGTCGACGCGCAGGTCTTCAGCGCCGTATGCATGATGGCGGACGCCGCCGCCCAGGCCCAGCGCGCACTCGAACAGGCGAACACCGAAGCGAAGAACGAGCTGCTGCTCGCCATCGCCGACGCCCTCGACACGCATGCCGACGACATCGCCGCCGCCAACGAACAGGATATGCAGGAAGCCTTCGAATCCGGCATGGATGAAGGAAAACTCGACCGCCTGCGTTTCGACGTGGACCGCATCGCCGCCAGTGCACAAGGCGTCCGGCATGTCGCCACGCTGCCCGATCCGGTCGGACAAATCGTGCGCGGGTACAACCTGCCCAACGGGCTGCGCCTCAACCAGGTACGCGTGCCCATCGGCGTCATCGGCATGATTTACGAGGCCCGGCCCAATGTGACGGTCGATGTCGCCTCGCTGTGCCTCAAATCGGGCAACGCCGCCATCCTGCGCGGTGGCCATGCAGCCGAACGCACCAATGCGGCCACATTGCGTGTCATCCGCGAGACCATCGCCGAACACGGGTTCGATCAGGCGCTTGTTGCCACGGTCGACGCCTACGGCCGCCAAGGCGCTACCGCGATGATGGAGGCGCGCGGCCATGTCGACGTGCTCATCCCGCGTGGCGGGGCCGGCCTCATCCAGGCCGTGGTACGCAACTCCAAAGTCCCGGTCATTGAAACTGGCGCCGGCAACGTCCACATCTACGTTGACCGTTCCGGCGACCTCAACAAGGCCATTCCTATCATCCTTAACGCAAAAACCCAGCGTGTCGGGGTCTGCAATGCGGCGGAGAAGCTGCTCGTGCACCGCGATGTCGCCGAAGTGTTCCTGCCTCTTGCCGCGCAGGCGCTCGCCGAGGCGAATGTGGTGCTGCGCGCCGACGAGCGAGCCTATGGCATCATCGACGCCGCCGGCATCGAGGGCATCGATCTCGAACAGGCGGACGAACAGGATTGGGACACCGAATATCTCGCGCTGAAAATGGGTGTCAAGGTCGTCGATTCGCTGGACGAGGCGATCGGGCATATCAACATGCATTCGACAGGGCACACCGAATCGATTATCGCCGAGGACTATTCCGCAATCGAGCGGTTCACCCGGCTCGTGGATTCCGCCGTGGTCATGGTCAACGCCTCCACGAGGTTCACCGACGGTGGCGTCTTCGGTTTCGGCGCCGAACTTGGCATTTCTACGCAGAAGATGCACGCGCGCGGACCGATGGGCTTGCAGGAGATGACCACCACCAAGTGGATTGGCTACGGCACCGGGCAGGTACGCCGGTAATTCGCGGCGCCGCACCGAAAGGGGCGTTGGCGATACATCCCGGCATCCCGGTATGACGGCATCAGGGGCGGTTCGTAGGAACCGTGAAGGAAACGAAGGTGACACAAGTGGCAGTGAATGAAGCATTGGCGCGAGACCGCGGCATCGATCTGGACGACCCTAAGCTCGCCCTGCGGGTTGCGGCGGAACGGCTGAGTACCGTGAGGTATGTGTTTCTCGTGCAGATTGAGGACGGTATCGCCACCGCCGCCCAGCGGGCGTCGTTGGAATACGCGGATGCGGTGCTCATCGGGTGGCCGGAGAATGATGCGCCTGACGTGGTCGACCTCGACGAGCAACAGCAGGCGCAGGTCGCCGAGCATATGCGCGTCATGGAAGACCACATCCGCAAGTACGCCGCCATGGAGCGCGACTGGGATATCGACGGGATGACGGATACGCTGATCCGCATCACCGAACGGGTGGCGGAGATCCGGCGCCTGTATCAGCCTGATTTCCTGTTGCCCACCTTCGCGGAGATCCGGCGGGTCGTCCAGCAGGAATGGGACGAGGATATGGGCAAGATCGATCCCAAGGAGCCCGACCCGACCGCCGAACAGATCGAGGAGCAGACCGAGGACGCCGACAAGCAGCAGCGCCAGATCGCCGAGCATGCCGAACGTGCCGAGCATGCCGATCGTTCCGGGCAGCCTGAACAGCCCGGTCAGCAACATGCGGGCCGTCACGGCGAGCACCACGGAGACAAGGCATGAGTGACAGTCCATCCGAGACGAGCATGCCGGCGCCAGGCCAGTCCGATGCAGGCCGGCGTATGTCGGACCTGCTGCAACGCCCGCAAATCGACACGCCCGGATCATCCTCGCGCAGGTCCGCGCGCGGCAATTGGCATAGCCGGCCACGTATCGGCATCATGGGCGGCACCTTCGACCCCATCCACAACGGGCATTTGGTTGCTGCCTCCGAAGTCGCATGGGTATACGACCTCGACGAGGTGATTTTCGTGCCGACCGGACGTCCGGTGTTCAAACTGGACAGACATGTCACCAACGCCGAGGACCGGTACCTCATGACTGTCATCGCCACCGCCTCGAACCCAAAGTTCACGGTTTCCCGCGTTGATATCGACCGTCCCGGGGTCACCTACACCATCGACACGCTGCGCGACATCCACGCCCAGCATCCCGACGCCGAATTGTTCTTCATCACCGGAGCGGACGCGGTCGCGGAGATTATGCGTTGGAAGGACGCCGACAAGATGTGGGATCTCGCGCAATTCGTCGCGGTCACGCGGCCGGGGTATACGAGCCCGTCCTCACAGCTGCTTAGCGAAGGTCATGTGGACACCTTGGAGATTCCGGCATTGGCGATTTCGTCGACCGACGTGCGGCGGCGGGCGGCCCATGGCGAGCCGGTGTGGTACTTGGTGCCAGACGGTGTCGTGCAGTATATTGGCAAGCATGGCCTGTACCGCGGGATCACCGGCGGCGCCAAGGACACGCACATGTCCGCCTGAGCCGGTCAATGCGGATGGCTACTATGAAATACGTCCACTTCAGCGAACAACGTTTGGAGACACGGTGAGCGCAATCCTCGAAGGAAAGCCAGATAAAAACCTCATTCTCGTCACCGGCCGGGCGCACCCCAGGCTGGCGCAGGATGTTGCCAAGCAACTTGGCATCGACGTGCTGGAAACCACGGCATACGATTTCGCGAACGGCGAGATGTATGTGCGCTACACCGAATCGGTTCGTGGCGCCGACGTGTTCGTGTTGCAGAGCCACTGCAACCCCGTGAACAAGTCCATCATGGAGCAGCTCATCATGATCGACGCGCTCAAGCGCGCATCCGCCCGCTCCATCACCGCGGTGTGCCCGCTGCTGGGCTACTCGCGCCAGGACAAAAAGCATCGCGGCCGCGAGCCCATCTCCTGCCGTCTCATGTTCGATCTGCTCAAGACCGCCGGTGCCGACCGCATCATGAGTGTTGACCTGCATGCGGCACAGTCTCAGGGCTTCTTCGACGGCCCGGTGGATCATCTGATCGCCATGCCGGTCCTCGTCGATTACATTCGTGACCGTTTCGCCAACCAGCTGGACAATGTCGCAGTGGTCTCCCCGGACGCAGGCCGTATCCGTGTGGCGGAGCAGTGGGCGCAGCGCCTTGGCGGCGGCCCGCTCGCCTTCATCCACAAGACCCGCGACATCACCCGGCCGAATCAGGTCGTCTCCAACCGTGTGGTCGGTGAAGTCGAAGGCAAGGATTGCGTGCTCGTCGACGATCTGATCGACACCGCCGGCACCATCGCCGGTGCATGCCATGTGCTGCGTGACGCGGGCGCGAAGTCCGTGACCGTTGTCGCTACCCACGGCGTGCTGTCTGGTCCTGCGGTCGAACGGCTCAAGAACTGCGGTGCGCGCGAGGTCGTGCTCACCGATACCGTGCCGATTCCGGAGGAGAAGCGCTGGGACGGCCTGACGGTCCTGTCCATCGCGCCGCTGCTTGCCAGCGCTATCAAGGCGGTGTTCGAGGACGGCTCGGTCGCAGAGCTCTTTGACACCTATCCGGTGCATCACGGGCAGGGCTTCCTGTTCGCTTGAATTCTGCGGTTCGTCGGTCCGACAGCGCTGAAAGACGCGCGGACGGATTGACGAAACGCCAGAGTATGGCATAATAGCAACTTGGCGATGAAAACCGCCGATCCCCCATGGTGTAATGGCAGCACACGGGTCTTTGGAACCCTTTGTCTTGGTTCGAGTCCAGGTGGGGGAACTCGAAACGGTTCCGCGCGCGAAACACGGAACCCACGCCGGCCGGGCCCGCGAGTCCGGGTCCGGCAACGGCATCACAAACGCACGCGGCCCAACGGCCCCGTGCGTTTTGCTTTCACCGCCATCCTTCCCACACTCCCTACAAACTGTCTACGCTGAGAGGACTGTCAGCGTAGACAGTTTCGGGGTATCTGCCAACGTGGGCATCCGACGCTGACTTGTTCTTAGGTATCAGCAGAAGCGAACCAAAGCCGCTTCCTCATTTGGCGCTGACATCAGTCAGGCATGGATGACAGCTTGTGCTGACGCCCCCATGTCCGCCCCCGACGGTTACAATCCTCGAAGCATGGCGTGCCGCCGTCAGACGCCTCACGCATGGCCGTCCAGCGCAGCGCCGTTACGAAGAATTGGAGATTTCATCGTATGACATTGTCAGCCGCAATCATTCTTGCCGCAGGGGAAGGCACCCGGATGCGTTCCGCCACGCCGAAGGTGCTGCATACGCTCGCGGGCAAGACCTTCCTTGAGCGGGTCATGGCGTCCGTCGCAGGTCTTGATCCGGAAACCCTCGCCGTTGTCGTCCACTATCAGGCCGATCGCGTCGCTGAGGCGGCACGCTCCTACAACGAATCCGTCGAAATCGTCAACCAGGACGATCTGCCCGGCACCGGTCGTGCAGTCCAGTGTGCGATGAACCAGCTTGCCGCCGAAGGCAAGGCCGACGGCACCGTGCTCATCGCGGCATCCGACATGCCGCTGCTCGATACCAAGACCTTGTCCGGATTGCTTGACTACCATCGCACGAGCGGCAACGACGCGACCGTACTGACCACCGTGCTCGACGACCCGACCGGGTACGGCCGCATCATCCGCGACAGCGACGGCAGCGTGCTGCGCATCGTCGAACAGAAGGACGCCAACAGCAGCGAACTGGCCGTCCGCGAGGTCAACACTTCTGTGTACGTGTTCGACGCGAAGGTTCTCGCCGCCGCGATTGCCGGGCTTGACTCCCAGAACGCGCAAGGCGAATTCTATCTGACTGATGCCCTCGAAACCGCTCGCCACACCGGTCGGGTGGGAGCGTGGGCCGCTCCCGACCCCTTGAGCGTCGAAGGCGTCAACGACCGCGTGCAGCTGGCCGCGCTCGCCGCCGCTCACAACCGTCGCGTCTGTGAATACTGGATGCGTCAGGGCGTGACCATCCTTGATCCGTCCACCACCCGGATTGATGACGACGTGCGCATCGAACGGGATGCGCAAATTCTTCCAGGCAGCTTCCTGCAAGGAACGACCACCATCGGCGAAGGCGCGGTCGTAGGTCCGTACACCACGCTCATCGACGCGCGAATCGACGCCGAAGCGCATGTGGAACGTTCCCGTGTCCAGGAATCGCATGTCGGACGGGCAGCGAATATCGGCCCGTGGACCTACATGCGTCCGGGCAATGAGCTGGGCGAGGAAACCAAGGCCGGCGCATTCGTCGAAATGAAGAAAGCCCATATCGGCAACGGCACCAAGGTCCCGCATCTGAGCTACATCGGCGACGCCCAGCTGGGCGAGCACACCAACATCGGCGGCGGCACGATTACCGCCAACTACGACGGGGTGCACAAGAACCGCACGAAGATCGGCTCCAACGTCCATGTGGGTGCCGGCAACATGTTCGTCGCGCCGGTCGAGGTCGGCGATGGTGTCACCACCGGCGCCGGGTCTGTCGTCCGTCACGACGTGCCCGACGATACGATGGTATACTCCGAGAACACACAACACAATATCGAGGGCTGGAAGCCCGCTTGGGAGCGCTGATATGACCGCATTGCAAAGTTCCATCGACGCCGTCCGCATCGCCGCAGCCGCGGCCGACCGAATGAAGGGCACAGATATTGTCGCCTTCGATGTGACCGGGCCGATCGCCATCACCGACGTGATGATGATCGTCACCGCGTCCAACGAACGTCAGGTGCTTGCCGTCGCTGAGGAAATCGAGAAGGACCTGTACACCAAGGGCGGCCATTTGCAGCCGCGCTCGCGCGAAGGCCTGCAGGAAGGCCGCTGGGTGCTGCTTGATTTCGGCGATTTCGTGATCCATGTGATGCACGAGGAGGAGCGGCGCTTCTACCGGCTGGAAAGCCTGTGGAAGGATTGCCCGGCCATCGACCTGCAGCTGCCTGAAGCACCCGAATCCTCCGGCGCGTCCGAACCCGCGTCCGCGGACGCCGACGAGCAGTGAGCATGGTGAATCGTACACCCGGTATGGGTGGGGAATACCAAGGTCCTGAGCATCGTCGCGTCCAGCCGACCGGCCCGCATGTCAGGTCGATTATCATCGTGCGGCATGGCCGTACCGCCTACAACGAGCAGCATCGCTTGCAAGGTCAGGTGGATATCCCGCTCGATGAAGTCGGCGAATGGCAGGTCCGTCAGACGGCACGGACCTTGCGCGATTTGTATGTCGATGGTCGTCCGGATATCCCCAAGCAGCTGGTCGTCTGCTCAGATCTTGGCCGGGCTGTGCAAACCGCGCACGCTTTCGCTGATCCGCTCGGGCTTGACGTGCACCCGGATGCACGGGTGCGTGAACGCAGTTTCGGTGCGTGGGAAGGCCTACGGATTGAAGAGCTTGAACGCGATTTCACCGAGGACTACCAGTCATGGCGGCATTTCGCGGGCGGAGAGCTCAAGCATGGCGCTGAGCCGAAAGGCGCGGTCGGGGAGCGTGGCGTCGAGGCGATTGACGACTGGTCGCATCGCGCCGGCCCGGACACCACGCTGTTCGTCTTCTCGCATGGAGCATGGATTTCCCAGACCTTGCAGACTTTGCTCGGCATGGCGCAAGGCAATCATGACTTCGGGGCGATGACCTCCATGTTCAACGCTCATTGGGCGCGTCTGACCGGAGCTGATCAGCCGGACGGCACCGTGCGCTGGCGGATGACCGAGTATAACCACGGCCCCGCGATCGCGGACACGGACCAGTGGGAAGCCCCGACGCTGCCCTGATTGCTTGGCAATCTATCCTGCCGCCGCAGCTCCCTCTCCCTCACCAACTGGCTACGCCAAGAAGCAGTTAGGCGTAGCCAGTTGGTATGCGTACCCAAACTGGTGACGCAACGGAGGTCGTGAGCGTAGACGGTTTGTGAATGGGCGCGCACCGGATCCGAACATCCGCGCGTCTTGCATGGCAACGGTTCGGTGGTGCCGGCCGTGTCGCTTTGCAGGCCGTGTGGTGATGTCGGTGGTGCATCAGTGCTTGCCGTGCGCCGGTCCCAGCCATGTCGCGTGCCGACCAGGTTGCGGGGCATACCATGCATTGTGTTCGCTGCTTGTTCATCTCTTGCCCGTCACTCGATTATCATCGAAGGGGAGAGGTGATCGCCATGACCACACCACATGAGCATATGTCCGGCAGCGACGTCGCGGCAGGAACAGAACGACGTAAGCCGCGCATACCGACGTGCGCGAACCCGATCTGGCAGGGGGCGATTCGCCAGCCCGCCGTCGCCGGAACGTTCTACCCGGCCGATCCGGACGCGCTACGCGGCATCATCGACCGCCAACTCGACTATGCGCGCACCTTGCTAGACCACCATCACAATCTGCTCAGCCGCTTGCCCCAAGGCGTCCCGAAAGCCATCATCGCACCCCATGCCGGCTACGTATACTCCGGCACCACCGCGGCACTCGCCTACAGTCTGCTTGCACGCGGCCGTGGACAAATCCGCCGTGCCGTCATCATCGGCCCCACTCACCGCGTGCCGGTAGACGGCACCGCATGCTGCACCGCCGGTTCATGGCGCACCCCGCTCGGCACGGTGCCCCTTGACACCGAAGCCGAATGTGCCGCGCTCGACGCCGATACCCCCGGCTTCATCGTCAACGATGACACCCACCGGCGCGAACATGCCGTCGAAGTACATATCCCTTGGATTCAACGTGTCCTCGGCCCGCAGACCAGCATCATCCCGCTCAACGCGGGGGACACCACGCCCGGCGAACTTGGTATACTAATTGACCGGTTCTGGACGGACCCTGCGACCGTCGTCATCATCAGCTCGGACCTGTCCCACTACCATCCAGAACACGTGGCACGCCAGCTTGACGATGACACGATTGCGCGCATTACCGCCGGAATTCTGCCGATTGTGCCCGATTACGCCTGCGGCGCCTACCCGATTAACGGGCTGATTGACGTGTGCCGGCGTCGCGGCCTTACCATCAGGCCGCTCGGCTGTTCAACATCAGGCGACGGGGGAGTGCTGGCGCTCGCGGATTCGGGATTGCCGATGCGCCGTCCGGACATGGCCGACCCCAATCAGGCGGTTGTCGGCTACGCTTCCTTCGCCGTGTGGGAGGGTGACAATGACGGCGACAGTGAAGACCGCGAGAACGATGGCGATTGCGAGCACAGCGGTCATGCCGCCCGCAATGCCGACGGCTGTGCCCGCAATACCGTCAATGCCTGCACAGATCCGCAGAATCAGCAAGAATCCCTGCCGCAGGAAGCCGCAGAAGTATTGCCTCGCCTCGCTCGGACGGCGCTCGCCAGATATTGCGGCATCGACATCGACGGACCGACCGCAGCGGAAACAAGCGAAGCCCACCCGTGGCTGAAGCATGACGGCGCCTGTTTCGTCACCTTGCACGAGCAAGGCGATTTGCGTGGGTGCATCGGATCGCTCGAGCCGACCCGTCCGTTGGGCGAGGATGTCGCCTGTCATACCGTGGACGCCGCCTGCCATGATCCGCGCTTCCGCCCGGTGGAACCGTGGGAATACCCCGCCATCAGCATCGAAGTGTCCGTCCTGTCCCCGAAGCGGGCGTTGCCTGTGACCTCGCGCGTGCAGCTGGAAGCCTCGCTTGTGCCCCGGCGTGACGGATTGGTCATCGATGACGGGCGCGGGCACCGGGCCACGTTCCTGCCACAAGTGTGGGATCAATTGCCGCATCCGCATGATTTCGTCAGTCATCTGCTGGCCAAAGCGGGCTTGCGCGCGGACACCACGTGGAATGATGCGCGGTTCGCGGCATGGACGTACACCGTCAGTGCCTACGATGAAAAGGGAATACAGGACACGCGAATCGGCACGTCGGAGACTGATGCAGATGCCGCCGGTGCCGCCGCCCCCGACGCAGCCGACACCGATGCTACCGGCAAGGAAAGGAACCACCATGCATGAGCGCGAATCACAGCCGTCACACGGATCCACGGATGCCGGGCAGCCGATCGATCAGCCCCACCCGGACGAGGTCGCGGCATCGATGCGTGGGGGATTCCAACCGACCAGCCCGTTTCCGCACACCTATGAGCCGCCGTCCCCGCGCCCGGACGGCCGACGCGAGGTGACGGCGGGTCCAGTTCCCGGCGATCCGGCGATCGGCAGATGGCAGCATCGTCTGGAGGACGGCCGTGTGCAATGCGACTTGTGCCCGCGCGGATGCAAGCTGCGCGACGGTCAGCGGGGCTTCTGTTTCGTGCGTTCCAACCATAACGGTGTCATCATGCTGGACACGTATGGACGCAGTTCGGGATTCGCGTTGGACCCGGTGGAGAAAAAGCCGCTCAATCATTGGCATCCTGGCACCGCGATCTTGAGCTTCGGCACCGCCGGATGCAACAGCGGCTGCCGGTTCTGCCAGAACTGGGATATTTCGCGGTCCCGTATCTGGGATACTTACGCGGCCGATGCTCAGCCCGATGACATCGTATACGCGGCGAAGGGGTGCGGCGCGTCGTCTGTCGCGTTCACGTACAACGATTCCATCGTATTCGCCGAATACGCCATCGACACCGCCCACGCCTGCCGCGACCATGGCATCGGCACGGTAGCGGTCACGGCGGGGTACATGTCCGCCTGCGCGCGGCCTGAATTCTACCGGTACATGGATGCGGCGAACATCGATTTGAAAGGCTTCACCGAGGATTTCTACTGGCATGACACCGGCACGCATCTGGCTGATGTACTGGCGACAATCGACTACGCGGTCAACGGCACGGACACCTGGGTGGAATTGACGACATTGCTCATTCCCGGTCATAACGATGACGACGGGACTTTGCACGCCGAATGCGCATGGCTGCGTGAACATTGCGGACGCGATGTGCCCCTGCATTTCAGCGCATTCCATCCCGACTACCGCATGCGTGACGTGCCCCCGACACCCAAGGAGCGGCTCTTGCACGCGCGCCGGATTGCGCTGCAAGAGGGATTGCGCTACGTGTATACGGGCAACGTGTCGGACCGCGACGGCGGCACCACATACTGCCCGTCTTGCGGGGCGAGGTTGATTGAGCGCGACTGGTACGACATCACCGGATACCGGCTGACCGCCGACGGGACATGTCCTGATTGCGGGGCGATTATTCCCGGCGTATGGGATGAACATCCGGGCACCTTTGGCGGGATGCACGTGCCGGTTGATATCCGCCGCTATGCAGGCCGGTAGCGGGGTTGTGACAGAAGCAATATAACGAAAAGCGGCGGCAGACGGGTTTCCGCCATGCCGCCGCCCGCGTTCTTACCCGCGTTCAGTCTTTTTCGATGACCGTGCCGGCCTTCGCGCCCGCGGTCAGGTCGTCGATTTCGGTGACCTCCAGCACCGGCACGACCGCTGGCTTCTTGGTGCCGTTGCGCTCCGCGACCTTGACCTGCTCCTCATAGATCGCGTCATCACTGTGCAGCGTCACCTTGCCGCGGAACCGGTAGCCGGTCTTGGTCTCCAGGTCCGCGACGCCGATGACCAGCTCGCTGCCGTCCAGCAGATTCTGGTAATGCTGGCGGGCGGTACGCTCGTGGTAGGCGATGTGATGGTCGTCAAGCACGAAGGTGGACATCTTCGGGCCGATGTTGAGCTGTCCGTCCTTGCTGATGGTAGCCACCCAAGGCAGGTGGTTGGCGATGAATTCCTTCATTTCCGGGGTGATGGTGGCCATGATGTTCCTTTCGCTTGTGGTTCATGGTACTGGTCTGCGTGTGCCGTTTGGGCGCCTTGTGCGCCGCCGCATCGCGGCTGCCGACCGGGTCGTCGGCGCTTGTACGAACCGGTGATACCAGCTTACGGCAGTTCCCGGGTCATTGCAGGTATGACACCGCGGATTGTGAGGTATCTCACGACGGTTTCGCCGCGGGCGTCGAGACCTTCGAGCCGACACAGGTCGTCGTCGGCTGGACCCGTTCGACATTGCCGAGACGCCCCGCTTCAGACGGCGGCGTGAGATTTCAACGAGGTGAACCTTGTGAAAAATCGGATGACTTCCGGGCGTGTTCTTTCCGCGCGATGGCTATCGTGAGTACGGCAAAACCGGCGATGGCCAGCACACCCACGCCGGAATCATCATGCCGAGCATCGAAGCCCGCGAGGCGAAGGAGGAGAGATACATGCGTGCACGCAGCCGCTTTCAGGAATTCCGCAGCCGTATGTCACGTACCTTCCCGCCGAACCTTGCGCGTGTCATGCTGTTGTGCTGTGCCGCCCTGTGGGGTGGCAGCTATCTGGTCGCGAAGGTGGCGATGAGTGCCATTACGCCCCAATGGCTCATGGCTATGCGTATGACCGGCTCCTGCTTGATTATGTTCGTCCTGTTCCATCGGGTAATCATTCCCGCGCTCACCCGCGAGATCATCATTCCCGCGCTGGTTGTGGGCATCACCTACTACGGCACGATGGTCATGCAAACCGAAGGCCTGAAAACCATTGATCCTGGCCGCAGCGCCTTCCTGACCGCCTCGTATTGCGTGCTCACCCCGTTCGCCGCATGGCTGGTCGCCAAACAGCGCCCTAAACTGATCAATCTTGTCGCCGCAATCATCTGCCTGACCGGCGTGGGCTTCGTTGCTCTTAAACCCGGATCAGGCTCGCTTGCGCTCAGCCAAGGCGACTGGATGACCATCGCGAACGCGGTGATTTTCTCGTTCAATCTCACCTTCCTGGGACGCTACACCCAGCACTTCCATCCAATTGCCGTCACGTTCATGCAATTCGCCGTCGCCGACGTGTTCTTCCTGATTGGCGCGCTGCTGACTGAACCGCTTCCGAACGCGTCATGGCTTGCGCCCGATGTCATCATGAGTTTCCTGTATCTGCTGATCGGAGCGACCACGATGGCGCAGATCATGCAGAATATCGGTCTGGCGCACGTGCCGCCGTCGAGCGCGGCCATCATCATGTGCACGGAAAGCCTGTTCGCCGTCGCATTCTCCGCGATGTTCTGGGGCGAAGCAATCGGCTGGACCTCGATTGTGGGTTTCTCGCTGATTTTCGTGGCGGTCATTATGTCCGTGGTAACCAAACGCAAATAATCCTGCCGTCGGTCTTTGTGGCTGTTTCCGAAACTGGTCACGTTAGACGGGACTCGCATATCAGCGGTGCGGGAAATAAACCCTACAGTATGTTGCGCGTGTGACCTTCTACCGACGCTGAGGGACGCTTCAGCGTCGGTAGAAGCAGAACACCAACCTTCTGCCGACGCTGACGCAACTCCCGGTGTCGACAGAAGATCGGTAGCCGTCCCGGTTTCTGCGCGAATCCAATACCGTGGGGTACTCAGCGGCGGCATACTACCGGAACGCGAGGCAGCCAAGTCGTATCCAAGTTGTATTGATGCGTGGAACCGGTATCCCCGGCAATCACTTCTCGAGCGAACCGAGCTCCATGAAATTCGCCAGATCGTCGAGACCAAGCCCCACATAATCCTTGATATTGGTCACCTGAGGACCGTCGAAGACCACGCCTTCTGGCGTGAACCCGGTGATTGCGACGACGGTCGCGCCGCTCGCGCCGCCGGACTGCAAACCGACAGGGGAGTCCTCGAATACCAGGCAGTTGGCAGGGGCAGCGCCCACGATTTCTGCGGCGCGCAAGTATGGTGCCGGGTCCGGCTTCGCGGGCAGACCATCCTCGCCGCACACGTATCCGACGAACGCGCCTTGGGGCGCCTGGCGGGCCATGTTGTCGACCATCGCGCGAGGGGAGGCGGACACGATCACGTTCGGGATTCCGGCCTGCGACAGCACGTCAAGCAGTTCGACCGCACCGGTCGCCCAACATGGTTTCTCGCGCTCGCGGTCAATCACATAGCCGATGATTTCGGAGCGCAGTGTATCGGGGTCCACATGCGCGGGAATGTACTCCTGCACAATCTGGAGCAGACGCGGGGTGGACTGGCCGCGCGCACGCAGTGGTACCTCGTCGCTGAACGTGCCGCCATGCAGCTCGATGACATGCCGTTCGGCCGCCGCCCAGTAAACTTCCGAATTGATCAGTGTCCCGTCCATGTCCCAGAACACAGCTTCCGGAAGGCCTTCCGGTGCATCGAGTACGGCGGACGATTGAGAAAATGTCAAGGTGTCGTTGAAAGTCACCCGGCTTATTATTCCCATACGCGCGAACAAACAGCCCGGCCGTTGAACGGACCTGAGCCGACGTCGCACCGTGTATACGGTGGGAAGGAGCGACAGCGCAACGACTTAACCGATACATCTGCCGTTTGCGACACGCATCCGCATTGTGAGCATGGCGCGATTTTTCAGCCCACGCCCAGCGTGTTCCTGCTTTTTTCGATACAGTCAGCAATGTGAAGAACTTTTTCAAGGGAATCTCTGTACCGCAACTTGTCGCCGGTGCGCTCGCGGCGGTCACCTCGTTCCTGCTGTCGGCCAGAATCGGCATCGCCGGATCGGTGATTGGCGTGGCTGTCGGCTCGATTGTATCCGCGGTGTCCTCGCAGCTGTACCAGAACATCCTCAAAGCGTCTTCGGAAAAACTCCAGGATGTCAAAGGCGGCGATGACGAGCAGATCGAGGGGGAGCAAACCGACCAGACCGCTGATGCGGACGGCGCGAGCGGGGAAACCGCGAGGCAGCCTCGTCGTATCAGCAGTGACGAGACCACCGTGCTGCCCGTGCAGGGCGCCCAGAGTGCCGCGAACGCAAGGAATATCCAGGGTGAAGGGGAGGCCAAGTCCGATGCAACGCGTGCCATGCCCACGGTTGGTGCTGCGGACGCGACCACGGTGATGCAGCCTGCGGATGATGCCACTCGTGTGATTTCCGGTGGTGTGGCGGATGATGCCACCCGTGTTATCTCCGGTGCATCCGCGGCCGCTCATGCTCATACCGGTGCGGACGGCCATCAGGGGCGCGTTATTGTTTCCGGCAACGAGACCGGGACGACGGCCGCCCGGCACCTGTCTGGTTCGGCGAACACTGAACGCACTCGCAAGACCAAACGCGTGGCGATTATCATCTCCGTGGTCAGTGCGCTGGTGGCGGTGGGTATCACCGCAGGCGTCATCATGCTGGTCACCCGCGGCCAGGGCACGGATAGCGTGGTGCGTGACATGGTCGGCAATGCGCGGGTGACTCCGACCCCCAGCGATTCGCAGACGCGGCGTGATGACGATCATCAGCTCGAGAAGCCAAGCGACAAGCCGTCCACGACCGCGAGCCCGTCCCCGTCCGCAAGCTCCAGCGCCTCAGCCTCGTCGACTGCAAGCCCGTCCCCGTCCGCGACTGCCAGTGCGTCCCCTTCGGCCAGTGCGTCGAGCAGCTCGAGCGCAGCCTCGGGTTCAGATTCTGGTTCGTCGGCGGGTTCAAACGGTGGTGGGACTTCTGATTCCAGCACGACCGACGGATCTGATTCGGGTACTACTGGCACAGACTCGGATACTTCTGGAACCGGTTCGTCGTCATCCGGTTCGACTGATAGGTCTGGTACTGCGACGAAATAATCAATCGATAATATCGATGACAGCAATCTCCGGTAGGCGGTTACGCGTTTGCGTGCCGCCTGTTGTTGTTGGGTGGTTGTGCGGTTTGCAACCGATGGATGGCCGGTAGCCGACTGGGTGGCTTGCATTATCTAGCGCCGGACGCAACGATTCGCCCCGGTTCGAGTATCAGCTCGGTCATATGCCGAACGCGTGCCCCTTGACGAGAATCACCACACCGAGCGCGATGAGCACAAGTGGGAACAGGTACCGGTCCGAACGCTCGAGCCATTCGCCGATTCCCGGTCGGGTCGCGATGAAGCGCGCGAGCAGCACCAGGACGGTGACCAGAACAAGGAATACAACGCAATACACGATGACCACCGGGAGGCTGTTGGATACGAATACCGGCACGTACACGCCGATATTGTCTCCACCGTTGGCGAAGGTGACCGCTGCGACTGTCGGCAGGGTGATGCTTTTGCCCTCGCCGGTGTCGTCATCGTCTTCGCCACGGATGCTGTCCCATGCGGCTTTGATGCCCAGTGCCAGCGGAATCAGACCGAAATAAGGGATTGCTCCGGCAGGAAGCAAGGTCACGGCACCGTATGAGGTGACCACGGCGATGACGAGGATGCCGAAGAATCCGAGATACTGGCCGAGCAGAATAGTTCGCGTGGTGTTGCGTTGTTTTGCTCCGCGGGCGAAGAACAAGGCAAGCACGATGATGTCGTCGATGTTGGTCACGGCGAATAGCGCCACGGCTTGGATAATGGATGCGATCACGGTGGACCTTCCTGTTTGGTTGGTGTGTAGCTGATTCTTGGTGTGTGGTGATCGGTGTGCGGTCGTCGCTGTTGGCTGCCGGTTACTGGCCCCTGCGTCTCTTTTGGTTTCGATCGATTGACATTTTAACTCTAGTGGACTTCAGAATTTCTGTCGGACTCTATTGTCGCCCCTGAACCGCGGTCCCGGAAGCACGATATTCCAACCAACAGCAACCCTTCAAGCGGTATTCCTGACGAGGATGTGCCGTCGTGGAATCAAGTGCGACACGCCGAGAGGGGTGGTCGATTTTGATATCAGCCAATGGTGTTGTAATGTATACGAGGTCCGCGAAGAACGGACGAGATAACTGAAGACCGACCGGGGCTATGGCGCAGCTGGTAGCGCATCTCCATGGCATGGAGGGGGTCGGGGGTTCGAATCCCCCTAGCTCCACGGACAACCCGCATCGCAAGAGCGATGCGGGTTTTTCATTTCAGGTGACATTCCCGGAGTCGCGGATGTCGTCGTCCCGTCATCTGGTCATCTCGTCCTCACGCCATCCCGCACGTGTCGTGCCATGTCGTCCGTGTGCGAAACGCGCGTATAGGAAGCAGACCGCGTGGGAACCAAAGCGAACCAAGGCGTATGAAAGCCAACGGTGTTGCCTGAGACGTTCCATCTGGTTGCGTGTGCGGCGGCATACGCAACGCCGCAGATCCCCGGAGATGATGCCAACGGCTTGCAGCAGACCGACGGTTTGCGTATGCCCAAACATACGCAACCCCGCGGAATGCACTGAAGAACGGCGGTGCCCCGTGACGACCGTCGTATTACGCATGCCGGGACATGCACAGCTCAGCGGATGTTATCGGCTATCGCCATCCCTCGTCGGGTTTTGCCCGGTTGCGTATCCCGCGGCATACGCAGCCTGACGAACCACCATCGACCATGGCAAAGCGGTGGAGACATTCGGCGGTTACGTATGCTGCGGCACGCGCGGCTTGACGAATCCCGCCCGCTGTCGCGGCCGTACACGGTGTTCCGCAGTTGTGCGCGTCCCCGGGCTCGCTGCTGTCCCATTTAGACACGCCTGTTGCGATTATCGTGAAATGTGGGTATGATGCGAACGTTGCCGCAATGAAGATGTATGAATCTCCCGCGAGCAGCGACTGCGCCAGTAGCCCAATGGATTAGAGCAGCTGACTACGGATCAGCAGGTTGCAGGTTCGAATCCTGTCTGGCGCACGTTCAAACCCTGGGAACAGTCCCGGGGTTTTCTCTTTCCCGCCGATTCTGATTTTGGGGGCTGCCGGTTGTCATTGCTTCAGGCGGACGGCTTTCGGTTGTCTGAAGTCCGAACAACTCGCGTCCGTCGGTCGTTTTGGTGAGATATTGAGATTTCTCGGCGAGATGAGGACAGGGTAGGTTTCTTGAAAAGCTTGGAATATCAAGGATTTCAGGCTGTCTGTTGTTTGAGATGAGAGTGACTGGTTCTTAAAAAATCGCGGGAGGGCTCCTTCGTGGAGAGATATTGAGACTTTCTTCTCAATTTCTCGATGAAATCGGTCGTATCGTCGAGATGTTGAGATTCCGTCCGACGGTCATATGGCGGACATCGCTGCGGTCGGTATGCTCGCAAGCCCGTGCACCGCGTAGCGTAACCGGTAACCCGCGGTTCCCTGCGGCGTGGTCTTGTGTGTTTTCTTCAAAACACGTCTCGCACAGCGCACCCGACAACCCGCGACCCAACCCCCCCGGGTGGCTGGGAAACAAACGCGCGCTGAACATCGCGTTACGTCAGGGGGTGAAACCGCGGGAAGACGGTTTCGTCCCAGCCGTGAGGGATTATGCTTATTTGGGATTCTTCGGCGGTCGCCGCGACTCGTTTGGAGTCAGGCCGCGGAACATCCACAGAAGGACGGTGGCTCAGGCGCACGATTCGCGTACGGCGAGAGCATAGATGAAAGGCAGGTGAGCGCATGCTGAGAATGTTCAGCACCATCAACGGTCAAGTGGAGCAGATCGAGAAACCGGAAACCGGCGCATGGCTATGTCTTTCGGAGCCGACCGACGTGGAGCTCGCCACGGTCTCCCAGGAAACTGGCATCGATCTGGCCGACCTGCGCGCCCCGCTCGATGACGAGGAACGTTCCCGCGTGGACGCCGAAGACGATTACACGATGATCATCGTCGACATCCCGACCGTCGAGGAACGCAGCGGCCGTGACTGGTACGAGACCATCCCGTTGTCAATCATCGTCACCCAGAACCTCATCATCACCGTGTGCATGCAGGACACGCCCGTCCTCCACCCCTTCATGGAGGGCACCATCCGCGGCTTCAACACGTATATGAAGTCTCGATTCATCCTGCAGATCCTGTACCGCAACGCCACGATGTACCTGCGATACCTGCGCATCATCGACCGCGAAACCGACAAACTCGAACTGCGTTTGCGCCACTCGATGCAAAACCGCGAGATCCTCATGCTGCTCGAATTGAGCAAGACCTTGGTCTACTTCACCACAAGCCTGAAATCCAACGAAATCGTGATGGAAAAACTCACCACGCTCTCACGGATTAAGCAATACCCGGAGGACGAGGATCTGCTCGACGATGTCATCACCGAAAACAAGCAGGCAATCGAGATGGCGAACATTTACAGCGGGGTCCTTGCGAACATGACCGACGCCTTCGCTTCGATCGTGTCCAACAACCTGAACAATGTGATGCGCATCTTCACCATCATCTCCATCGCGTTGTCCATTCCGACGCTCGTGTTCTCCATGTACGGCATGAACTTCCAGACCGGCATGCTCGGTATGCCGCTGACGGCCAGCAAATGGGGCTTCCTTATCGTCATCGTCCTCGCCATTGCCGCGGGCGGCCTGACTGCGTGGTTCCTCGCCCGTTCCCGTCTGTTCAAGTGATGTGCCGGGTGCCTGCCGATCGGCATACCGCCTAGGTAGACACCAGAAGGTAAGGTCAGACACCAGACGCTCGCCATCGCCGGCGGTGATTCGCAGGCCGGTGACACATGGCAGCGGCATATGGCGGTGACACTCGCAACGGCGACGCATACCACTGCGACACGCGTAGCCGCGATACGCACAACGGAGGTGATCAGATGCGCACACCACGACGAATACTTGCCACCGTGCTTTGCTGCGCCCTCGCAGCCGCATCCCTGACAGGTTGCGAAGATGCCTCAGACGCGTCCGCCAATCTGCCGGAAGGCCCGACCATCACCATCGGCGTCGCCGCAGACATGCCGGGATTGAGCCGCTTGCACGACGGCTCCTACTCCGGATTCGACGTGAATGTCGCCACCTACGTGGCCAACGAGCTCGGTTATGCGAAAAAGCAGATGATGTTCAGGTCGGTCACCGTCTCCGATTACAGCAAACGGCTCAACGACCGCTTCGTCGACATCGTCGCGGCGCCCCTGCCGATTGGAATCACCTCCAGCGACGACGCCACAACCTTCGCCGGCCCGTATTTGAGCGCCGCACAAGGACTGCTCGTCCGCGCCGACGACGCCGACACGATTACCGGCACCGATGACCTGGCAGGCCATACCGTGTGCACCGTCACCGGGTCGGGAGCTTCCGACGGCATTCGCAGCCTCCAGCCCAAGGCGCGCATCCAGGAGCGTGCGACCTACCTGCAATGCGTCACCGCGCTGCTCGTCGGGGAGGCTGACGCAGTCAGCGGCGATGACGCGGCGCTCGCCGGTCTCGCCGCGAACGAAGGGTCGCAGTATCTGCACGTTGTATCCGGCCGATTCGGCACGTCCTTGCACGCCGTAAGCGTCAAGGCGGGGGAGGGCGCACTCGCCTCGAAAATCGACGCAATCCTCAAGCAGATGGTCACCTCCGGCACCTGGCGCTCTTTCGCCGATGAAATGACCAATCAGCTCGGTTACCACCCGTACGCGAAGCTCAACCCGCCGACAATACGTTCGGATAATGGATAGGCACTCGCGTCGTGTCCCGTTGTGCGGCAATAATCCTTGTTTATGACCGACAACACGCAAGCACACGAAGGCGAGCCGGCGTACCGCTATAACGCGAAGCTCGCACAGACCATCGAGGAAAAGTGGCAGAAGACCTGGGACGAGCAGGGCACGTTCTGGGCGGCGAATGTCAAGGGTGACCTGACGGACGGCAACGGCAAGAACGCCGACGGCCGCACCCCCTACTTCGCCATGGACATGTTCCCCTACCCGTCCGGCAAGGGCCTGCACGTCGGCCACCCGCTCGGATATCTGGCCACCGACGTGGTCAGCCGCTACCACCGCATGAAGGGCGAGAACGTCCTGCATGCCATGGGTTATGACGCTTTCGGTCTGCCGGCCGAACAGTATGCGGTCCAGACCGGCCAGCATCCACGCGTTACCACGGAGCAGAACATCGCGAATATGAGCCGCCAGCTGCATCGCATGGGGCTGAGCTTCGACAACCGCCGCAGCTTCGCGACCATCGACCCCGATTACATGCGCTGGACGCAGTGGATTTTCTCCCGCATCTACGATGCTTGGTACGACCCTGATTTCATCCGCCGCGACGGCGGCAAGGGTTCCGCCCGCCCGATCAGCGAACTGGTCGAGAAGTTCAAGTCCGGTGCCAAGCCGATTCCCGGCTTCGAAGGCAAGGCGTGGAGTGACCTCAACGCCCGCCAGCAGGCCGACGTGCTCAACGATTTCCGTCTCGCCTACATCTCCAAGTCCCCGGTCAACTGGTGCCCGGGCCTTGGCACGGTTCTGGCGAACGAGGAAGTCACCGCGGAAGGTCGCTCCGAACGCGGCAACTATCCGGTTTTCCAACGCGAGCTGCGCCAGTGGTCGATGCGCATCACCGCGTACGGCCACCGCCTGATCCAAGATCTCGACACCATCGACTGGCCTGAGAAGGTCAAGCTCATGCAGCGCAACTGGATCGGCGAATCCCACGGCGCCGCTGTACACTTCCCGGTCGCCTCGGAAGACGGCGAACAGGATATGGAAGTCTATACGACACGTCCCGATACCCTGTTCGGCACCACCTTCGCGGTGGTCTCCCCGGAGCACGAACTGCTTGAGCATGTTCCCGCCGCTTGGCCGCAGGATGTGCCCGAAGCATGGAAGGGCGGGTACGCGACCCCGAAGGAGGCTGTGCACGCGTACCGGCTTGCTGCCGAGGCGAAAACCGCCAAGGACCGTGTCGACGAGGGTGGCGAGAAGACCGGCCTGTTCACCGGCCTGTACGCGACCAACCCGATTACCGGCAAGCAGCTGCCAATCTTCACCGCCGACTACGTGCTCATGGACTACGGCACCGGCGCGATTATGGCGGTACCTGGCGGCGACCAGCGCGATTACGATTTCGCCGCCAAGTTCGGTCTGCCGGTCATCTACACCGTCAAGCCGTTGCCCGGCTCAAACGACGACCTCGCCAACTATGAGGGTAAGGCCCCGTTCGTCTCCCACGACGGCATCGTCATCAACTCTTCGACCGAATCCACTTATGCGAAGGGCGACAGCCTGTCGCTCGACGGTCTGCGTGTTGACGAGGCGATCGACAAGGTCATCGGTTGGCTGGAAGCCGCCGGTGTTGGCAAGGGTACGGTCAGCTACCGTCTGCGCGACTGGCTGTTCAGCCGCCAGCGCTACTGGGGCGAGCCGTTCCCGATCGTCTACGACGAGGACGAGGTGCCGCACCTGCTGCCCGACAGCATGCTGCCGATCAACCTGCCTGACGTGCCGGACTACAGCCCGAAGACCTTCGACCCCGAGGACGCCGAATCCAACCCGGAGGCACCGCTCAGCCGCAACGACGACTGGGTGAACATCACCCTCGACCTGGGCGACGGTCCCAAGCAGTACCATCGCGACACGAATACCATGCCGAACTGGGCGGGCTCCTGCTGGTATTACATGCGCTACATCGACCCCAAAGACGCCGAGCACATGGTGGAGACCGACGAGTTCAACTACTGGATGGGCCCGCATCACAACAAGACCGCAGGCGAATCCGGCGGTGTCGACCTGTACGTCGGCGGCGTGGAGCATGCGGTGCTGCACCTGCTGTATTCGCGCTTCTGGCACAAGGTCCTGTACGATCTGGGATATGTCAGCTCGCCGGAACCGTTCCACAAGCTGTTCAACCAGGGCATGATTCAGGCTTACGCCTACACGGATGACCGCGGACAGTACGTGCCCGCCGACGAGGTCGAGGAAGGCCCGGCCGGCCCGGACGGCGAGCCGACCTTCACCTGGCATGGCCAGCATGCGAACCGCGAGTTCGGCAAGATGGGCAAGAGCCTGAAGAACATCGTCACCCCGGACTACATGTACGAGAACTACGGTGCCGACACCTTCCGCCTGTATGAGATGAGCATGGGCCCGCTGGACGAGTCCCGCCCGTGGAACACGCGCAACGTGATCGGCGGCATGCGTTTCCTGCAGCGCCTGTGGCGTAACGTGGTCGACGAGAACACCGGCGAGATCAAGGTTTCCGACGATCCGATGGACGAGAAGACCCTGAAGCTCCTGAACAACACGATCGCCGACGTGACCGTGGAAATGGAGAACATGCGCCCGAACACGGCAATCGCCAAGCTCATCGTGCTCAACAACCACCTGACTGGTTTGAAGTCGGTGCCGCGCGCCGCCGTGGAGCCGCTGATCCTCATGCTCTCGCCGATCGCCCCGCATATCTGCGAGGAACTGTGGAACCGGCTGGGGCATGCCGAGTCGCTCGCCCATGAACCATGGCCGAAGGCTGATGAACGCTACGTCGGCCAGGACACGGTTACCGCGGTCGTGCAGATCAAGGGCAAGATTCGCGCCAAGCTGGAGGTCAGCCCGGATATCGCGCCCGAAGAGCTCGAAAAGCGCGCGCTCGAAGCGGTCGCCGATCGTCTCGGCGGCAAGGAACCACGCAAGGTGATTGTCAAGGCCCCGAAGATCGTGTCAATCGTCCCGGCGGAGTGATTCGCCGGCCAAAGGTGTTCCCGCATCAGGGAATCATCCTTTGACCACATTTGCCTCGACGGCGTGCAAAGCACCCATGTCCCCGGCATGCTGGAGACATGGGTGTTGTATTTTCCGAGTATGATGACGCGTCCCCGGGCAGTCTGCTTTCGCCGCCTCCGCCGCCTTGTAGAGCAGGGGCGGCGGCCGAGTCCGCCGGCGGGACCAAAACGAACACTGCCTCAGTGGCCGCATCTGAGACAGGTCTGGCGCCTGCCGGCGAATCAGCCGAACCGGCAACCGGCACGGGGCATACCAGTCTCGCCGTGCTCGCCGGCGTGAGAAGCACAGATGCGGCCGTGGCATGCCAAGACACGCCGGGGAAACGTCGCCCGCGACTGACCTGCACCCCCGGTCAGGCCGCCATCATCATGCTCATACTCATTGGCGCGTTATGCGCCAGTTTGGGGCTCCTGATCCGGCAATCCGTCAATCTTGCACGGCTTGACGGGCACGATGCCGCAACCCATGCATCCGTCGCCCCTACCACGGGATCGGCCTTCGCATCCCCGAACGATGCGACACCAGATGCCGGCACAGTCGCCGGCGGGCAGTCGCAAGCAGGGGAAGACGGGCAGAGCGGACGATCCGGTGCCGTACAACAGTCCGACGCGCCTGCGCCGACACCGGCTGCAACGGATGACGGGCGTATCGACATCAACACTGCGGATGCCGCACAGCTGCAAACCTTGAACGGCGTCGGTCCGGTCACCGCGCAACGCATCATCGACTACAGGAATGAGCATGGCCGGTTCTCCAGCGTCGACGATCTGCTCAACGTCAGCGGCATCGGGGCGAAAACCCTCGAAAAACTGCGAGCCCAGGCGGTCGTCCGATGAGCCGGACGTCAACCGGAGTGCGGCTCGATGGCCGCCGCGATCTGAGACTGCTGCCTGTCGCCATTGCCATGTGGGCGGGGGAGCTCGCCGCCTCGGCAGTCTGCAACCGTGCCAACCCCGTTGCTGGCGCCTCCCCGGGTGCCCGGGTATGGACGGCGTCCATGATGCACGCTTTTCTTGTGATTTTTCCTGTCAGCCTCGCATTGCTCGCAGCGATGATATATGCCCGCCGTAGTCTTGCCTGCATTATCCGCACAGCATGGCGGGGCACGGTTCCCACAGGCGCAGGCATCGTGCTGCTGGTCATGGTCCTTACGGCGGGCGGGGCAGGAATACTGGTCTCAAGTGCCCACCAGCGGACGCAACAACGTGATCCAGCCATGCGTGTAGCCCAACAGACGTCAGCGTCGCGACTATCCACGCTTGATATGCGTATCGACACGCCGATGACCGCATCATCGAGACGCGGGGCTGATTGCCAGGCGGATGTCACCATCATCGGTGTGCATGAAACTGCGCGCGTGACACCCTCGCATGCGAGCGCACGGCTGTTTGCCAATGGCGACACCTGTATCAGCCTCGACCACGGCATGCAGATTCGCACACAGGCAAGCGTGAGCCCAGCCGCATTCGGCAGTCGACCGCTGTGGGTGGATGACCTTAAGCACACCGGGATTACGCGCGCGCCGCAACCTGCCCGCTCTCTTGCCAATCGGATGCGCCACAGCTTCGCCGCCGTGACCGCGGGACTGTCGGATCAAGGCCGGATTCTCGTGCCGGGATTGACTTGCGGCTTGCTCGGACAGGATTACATCGGTCCGGGCGCCTTGGAACAGCCGGACACCACGTATGCGGCACGGGTCGAACAGGAATTCCGCACGAGTGGCATCATGCACCTGATGGCCGTGTCCGGCGGACATTTCATTCTCGTCGCCCAACTGGCCCAATGGCTGGGCGCTGCCATCCGCCTGCCGCGCCCTGTTGCCGCAATTGGTGTTATCGCAGCCTATCAGGGGCTCGCCATCCTCGTGTACCCGTCAGATTCCGTGCTGCGCGCCCAGATCATGGGAACGTTCAGTGCCATCGGCATGCTTCTCGGCCGTCCGCCGCAGACCGCCAGCGCGCTCGCATGGACTACGATTATGGTGCTGACGCTCGCTCCGGGAAAATCCGCAAGCTACGGGTATGCGCTCTCCAGTGCGGCGGTGCTCGGCATCACCCTGTGCACCCTGCCGTTGCAACGGCGATTGGATCGCCGACTGCCCCACGCGGCAAGTCAAGCGGTCGCAACGACCCTGTCCGCGCAGATATTCACCTTGCCCATACAAATTCTTATGGAACCGCAGATTCCGCTGCTGTCCGTCCTCGCCAACCTCATGGTGGCGCCGTTTGTCAGCTGGGCCACCATCACCGGGCTGATTGCGCTGATACTTGCGCCTTTCGTGCCGGCTTTGGCGTTCGCGGCCGCATGGCTGGCTAGTTGCGGCACCGCCATCATGGCGTGGACCGCCCGTGTGTGCGCGGCCCCGACATGGACGGCGTTGGCATGGCCGTCCGGCATCCCGGGGGCGCTACTGGCACTCGCCGTGCAAGCGGTCATCGCGTTGCTGCCCGGCATCATCCGTTCGGGTGCGCATGCCATAGGCGACCGTGCAATCCGCTATGGGCTCGGGCGAACGAGTCGAGAGCAACACGAGCGGGAAGCGCGCCGCACCTTCGTGACCGCTGGAGGCGAACGACGGCCGCACCCGCCGATTGCGGGCAACAGCCGTGCGGGTTGCACTCCGGCGGGACGCCCATGGCGGGCATGCGGGAAGATTGGGGTATGGCTTGCCGAAACACGCGGTATGATCGACGACCAATGGCACCGGCACGATTGATGACTTGTCGCATCCCGATACCTCACGCACCCGAAGATGTCCACCGATACAGCGAGATTGGAACCATGGCAGCCACGAAACACACTTTCCCGCCGTTCTGCATTGTCTGTGGCGGGGATTCCTACCTCAACGAGGAAGCCGTACGCGATATGCGTCGACAGGCCTCAGCCGCGCGGCCCGACGCCGAAACCGTGGAGCTCGATGCCTCTACGGCAGACCGTTACGCCTTCGACGAAGCCGTCAGCCCTTCCTTGCTGTCGCCTGTATCCATCGTGACCGTCACCAATATGCAGAACGCCGACGAACAGCTCGGCGACAGCATGGTCGCCTACTGTAAGCAGGCAGTCGCCGACCCCAGGCAGGCAAGCATTGTCATCGCCCAGCATGAAGGCGGCCCCAAAGGCAAACGGCTGCTCGAGGAGCTCACTCGCGCCGGAGCGCGTGTCGACAAGCCAGCCGACCTGAAAAACCCGAAGGCTAAAGTCCAGTTCGTCACCTCGCAGTTCGAACAACGGCACCGGCGGATTGAGCCTGCGGCCGCGCAGCAACTTGTCGCGGTCCTTGGAGAGCGTACTGGCGAGCTCGCCGCCATGTGCGAACAATTGTGCTTCGATTTCGACGATGACCCCATCGGGTTTGATCGTGTGAACCAGTACTTGACCGCCAATCCGCAGGTCACCGGCTTCACCGTCGCCGACACTGCCATGGCGGGCAACACCACACAAGCCATCATCGCCATGCGATCGGCTGTCCAACAGGGCACCGACCCGATCGCGCTCATCGGCGCGCTCGCCCTGAAACTGCGCACCATCGCCAAGGCATCAGCCGTGCGAGCGGGCACCATTTCCGTGGCTGAAGCGAAAACCAACCCATGGGTCATGCGCAACACCATGCGCCAGCTGACCGGTTGGACCTCCGCAGGGCTGTCCGCATGCATCCAACAGCTCGCGTGGGCCGACGAACAAAGCAAAACCAACGGCGGCGACCCCGTATACGCGCTCGAACAAGCCATCCAGCTCATCGCCCGCAAAGGCAGGCCGGCGGCCTGAACAAGAACCGGACACACTGAACAACCAGACATCGAGAACACGCCATGACACACACCATCAATCCAAACGTAAGTTATACCGGTACAACCCATACCAACGTGGGCGGCGCTAACACAGCCCACAGCGAGACCGGCACGACGCTGAGCGTCGAAGTTCCCACCGCCGACGCGATGCGCGCGCTCGGCATCCGCATCGGCAGCATGCTGCACGGCGGTGACGTCCTGCTCCTGTCCGGGCCGCTGGGAGCCGGGAAAACCACGCTCGCCCAAGGCATTGGCGCCGGACTGCACGCCGACGAGCCCGTCGTGTCGCCCACGTTCACCATCGCACGCGAACTGCACGGCCGATTTGCCGACGGTACGCCGGCAACCCTCATCCATGTCGACGCCTACCGGCTGGGTGGAAACGCGTACGCGCCGGGACAAGACAGCGTGGACCGGCTGCTTGACGAGCTAGAATCCATCGGCCTTGACGAAGAACTCGACAACCCGAGCGACAACACCGTGATCCTCATGGAATGGGGCGAGCAAATGGCTGCCGCGCTCGCCGACGAACGGCTCGACATCCACATCGGCAGGCCTTTGCCAGCCGCCCCGCACACTGGCAGGGGAGCGGAAAGCGCCACGCCGGAACTGACTAGCGACGGCATCAGAACCGTCGAACTCATCCCCGTCGGTCAACCATGGCGGCGACGGATTGACGCCATAGCCGACCTCCGGTAAGCGCCGCTCACGTCCTTGCCCGGGCACTGCAAGCTTCAACGCCCGAGCATCACCCGCGCGACAAGAGTAAAGTAACTGAGGATCCGCAAACACGCAGGAGGCACCATGACGCATACGCTGGTCATCGACACATCATATGGTTCGACGGTGGGGCTCGTCGGGCACGAGCCCATCATCGAAACCGACTCACGAACCCATGTCGAACGCCTCCAAGTCAATATCAGCCACGCCTGCGAGCAGGCGAACATCCAGCCGCAGGACATCAGCCGCATCATCGTAGGCACCGGTCCGGGGCCGTTTACCGGGCTCAGGGCGGGAATCGTCACCGCCAAAGCACTCGCTTTTGCGACCGGTGCCCAGCTGATCGGGCAGAACATTCTCGACGCGCAGACGCTACTCGGCCTCCTGCGCAAGGAAGACGGCAGCCTCACATCCATCACCGGCAAACAGGCGCAAGATGACGACCCCGATCCAGACGAGCCGCACAGGCTCATTCTTGCCGTCAACGATGCCAGGCGCCGCCAACTGTACTTCCAGCTCGTCGATGCGCAGGCCTACCTCGACGCGTTGCGCACCTCGCAACCCGTGGAAGAACGCGGTCGTATCGCCACGTTGATCGGCATGGATATCGACTACCCGGACAATATCGTGCAACGGGTGAACGCCGTCGTCCAACAGCTGCGAGAGGCCGACGGGCGCGGCAGACAGATTGACATCATCGTCGACGTCATCGGACATGGTGTCCAACGCTACAGCCAAGCTTGGAACCAGCTTGAACACCCGGGTACCGTCCTCGATGCATCCCTGCCGGAACAAGGCGAACCAGGATTGCGGGCCTTCGCTGAACTGGCCATGACCCAGCTCAACGCGGGAGCGACCCCGGCAAGCGCAGAACCCCTGTATCTGCGCCGGCCCGACGTGTCCATCCCCAATCCGCTCAAACACGTGCTCAACCACGGCGCCGCAACCGCAGCCGACAGCCGTTGACCACGTAGCTGAACTGGGATACAAGACATACGGACCGACAGCCATGATTGTCGACTACACCACACTCGAACGCGAACCGCTGATCGCCACGCTCGCCGTGCTCGAACGCGACCTGTTCGGGCGCGGATCGTGGACAAGCACCATGATTCGCCAAGAACTCGACGCACCCGCGCGCACGTACCTGATTGATATCGTTTCTGATTCCGCCATCGACCATTCGACGACGGCACAGCCCGGAACCCTGCCAATCCGCGGATATGCCGGCTACTGGTACGACGGTGACGACGCTGAAATCATGACCATAGGCGTGGCCCGCCCATACCAAGGCCAGGGCATCGCCACACGGTTGCTGGGCGGGCTGATCGGCCGCGCGCGAACGCAAGGTGCCCGTCGCATCCTGCTCGAAGTGCGCGTCGACAATGAACCCGCACTGGCGCTGTACCGGCATCAAGGGTTCACCACGCTCGGCAGGCGCAAACACTACTATCAGCCGGACAACGTCGACGCCTACACCATGGCGCTCGATTTGACGCCGCATATCGCCGGATTTGCGCTTCCCAGTGATGACGCGACGGACGGCATGCGACATGACCCGTGAGACGCCTGGAGAAACGTACGAACAGCACGAAAAAACAGCAAGCGTGAACGGCACGCAGTGCAACGCATATGATCAGCATCCAAAGGAATCAACCATGAACCAGCCAACCATTCTCGGCATTGAATCAACCTGCGACGAAACCGCCGCAGCCATCGTTCGGGGCAACACTCTGCTTTCCAACGTCGTCTCCTCATCCATGAACGAGCATGCGCGCTACGGTGGTGTCATCCCCGAAATCGCCTCACGCGCTCATGCCGAAGCCTTCGTCCCGTGCGTTCAGCAGGCGCTCGCGGATGCCGGGCTTGAGCTTTCCGACGTCGATGCGGTTGCCGTGTCCGCAGGCCCTGGGCTGGCAGGCTGCCTCGCCGTCGGGGTTTCCGGAGCCAAAGCGCTTGCATGGGCGGCGCACAAGCCGATTTACGGTATCAATCATGTCATCGGGCATATTGCGGTCACGCAGCTGCAATTTGGCGCGTTTCCGCCGGACACGCTCGCGCTGATTGTTTCCGGCGGGCATACGTCACTGCTGCATGTCGAGGATGTCGCGCGGCATATTGATGTCGTTGGCACCACGCTCGATGATGCGGCGGGGGAGTGCTTCGACAAGGTTGCGCGCCTGCTGGGATTCCCGTATCCGGGTGGCCCGCATATCGACCGGCACGCGCAGCAGGGCAATCCACATGCCATCCGCGTGCCCCAAGGGTTGACGCAAGGTAAGGCCGGACGGGAGCATCCGTACGATTTCAGCTTCTCCGGTGTGAAAACCGCTGTCGCCCGGTGGATCGAGGAGCAGCAGGCCGAAGGACGTGCCATCCCGGTGGATGACGTGTGCGCGTCGTTGGCGGATTCCGTGGCGAGCGTGTTGGCTCGAAAGGCAATGCACGGATGCGAACAATACGGGTCGAAGACGTTGATCGTCGGCGGTGGTTTTTCGGCGAACTCCCAGCTGCGAGCCAAGCTGCTTGAAGAAGGAGAGCGTTGCGGGGTGGAGGTTCGTATCCCGCAGATCAAGCTGTGCACAGACAACGGGGCGATGGTCGCGATGCTTGGTGTGAATCTGGTCGAGGCTGGAGTCAAGCCGTCCGACCCGGATTTCCCGATCGACTCGGCCATGCCGCTGACGACGATCAGCGTGTGAGCGGGTGAGCGGGTGAGGATGCTGCCGGGGCGACGAGGCCGACAGTGCCGACGGGCTGCGGGCGTGCACGCGAGGTCTTGCTCTAGTCACGACTACGCGTGCACGATGCAGTGAGAACGGTCAGCGGACGGTGTCTGATTGAGTCCGAATGATTGCAATGACTTGCGACACGCCGAATGCCAGCCCGATTTGCATATCCGCTCGACACGTGTAGTATATATCAATTGTGCGCGGGAGTTAATCCCACGGACAAAGCGAAAGCAGATATTCCTGCGTAGCTCAGTTGGCAGAGCATCCGACTGTTAATCGGACGGTCGCTGGTTCAAGCCCAGCCGCAGGAGCTCCATCAGCCCCCGGGTCACCGGGGGCTGTTTCCGTATCACCCTCATGTACCTTCCGTGACTGCTCCGTCAGCGTGTCGTCCAGCAAAGTCTGGGGAGGTATGCACCCGTATTGTTCATTGGGCGTATAGGAAAAACGTGGTGCTTTAGACTTCGTTCTTTGTGGGCGTATAGGCCAACAAGTGTTCCAATGCCGGTGCTCCTGTAGCTCGCAAACCGTGCGTCACACCTTCTGCCGACGCGGCATATAGGAGCCAAAGTTATTGCTTTAGACTTCACGTTCAGGTGTTGAAGACGGGCATGTGCAGGTCAGTCCATTCGATTGAGGTGCCGGGTTCCGGCTTGGCGCTTTTCATGTAGCATGCCCATTCGTATGCGAGGACACGGTGTCGTCCGGGAAGGTCGCGTGTCGTGCCTGTCGTCCTGCAACCCGGGCACATCCAGCGTTGGCGCCCGAGCCGGTCATGGCCGTTCTTCCCCATCCTGTTCCCAACGTATTGTGGTTTCCTTTCCTTTTGGGTGGGGGAGGAGGGCGGGTGTCACCCTGTTGCGCGTTGGTGCGTAGCTATCTGCGTTATCTGTAGTACCTGCTGGAAACCATCTTGCGTATCTGTGTTCGTCAACACCTGATATCCGAAGTAGGGTTATTGATATTCTGCGGCGAGTACCTGCGATGTTGAACATACATGAACACAAATAGCGAAGATGCGGTCGGGGAGGTACTACAGATACGCGAGATACGCATCTCCAATACCACAGCCATGCGTGTTAACGATTCAGTCCGGGACGCGCGACGGTCAATCACGCCTGGCATGCCTGCATTTCGACTTCGCTACGCCTATGTGGCATAAGCGTGTCTCGATTGAACTCAACAATACGTGTATTTCCTCAGCGAATACCTGTCGATCTCTCGCATGACAGATTCCCGTCATCGTCTTCGCACAACCCGCATCCAATACTCCCGCTACAATACTCAGCAACGCGCAACGCTAGCGTCATCGATGGAGGCGGAGATGGGGAACGGCCAGCACACGTGCAAACTCATGGATTTTTCGTCGCTGTTTGACCAGCGGATTCTCGACCGTGCGTATGGGTACCGTGATGCCGGCATGGTCACCGATATCAGACAATCCACGGATGACGCCGATTTGTGGCATGCGCAGGTGGCGGGCTCGCTCGGATTCTATGATGTCGATATCCGCATTCACGGTGGTGCGGTTATGTCGGCCGCGTGCACATGCCCCTACGGCCAGAAACACTCGTATTGCAAGCATGTGGGTGCAGTGCTCCTGACGATTGCGGACCAGCAAGATGAGCGGCTGGCAGATGCCGCTCTCCCGAACGACGCTTCGGAGGCAATTCGTTGGTATTGGAATGATCAGTTTCCGGGCGCGAATGGCTGGAAAGCCGTTGATGCGTTGGACGAGCAGGATTGGAAAGCGGTTCGCCGCGTGCTGGAAACCGCTTTGGGATTGCCTGATTCACAGTTGCACTTGGTGTCGTTGATTCGCGCGAACGATTCATACACCAAACGGTCATCGACTTCTGCCCAGAGGAGCAATCAGACGAATGCAAACATACGGTTGCTGGTTCCGCTGTTCCACCCCACAGATGTTGCACAGCTGCCTCACGGTTGGTTCACTTTCCTTGAAGCCGCATATGAGCGTCTTGGTGATCGCGAGGGACTGCGGCACATGTACAGCAGGTACATCCTCATGGCCCGCACCCTGCCCGAAGCGGTGTACGTGCAACGGCTTCGCCAGGTCTCGGGGGAGCATTGGCAGGAGGACCGAGATGCCATCGTTGATTTCGCATCCCGGCATTCGCTGGAGATTTCCTATGGCGGAAACAATCCGGCATATGAACGATTGCTACGGGAAGAGCATTTGCCGCAAGCTGCCGCAATATATTGCCGGCACAATGCGAATCCCCGGGTATTGCTGAATCTGCTTGATCTGGTGGCGCAAACCGATCCGGAACGGTGGAAGGACCGGGTGTGCACGATGCTGCTGCAACCTGATTCGGAGTTCTACCGAGTGAATAACGATACCTCAGTGCGTTATGTGGCGGCGTGGATCAGCAGGATTGAAACGGTGTTCGGTGAGGAGCTGGCCCATGAATTGGCTACTCAGATTGTTTGCATGTTTCCGCAGCGCGAATGGTTGCATACGCGGTTGCTACCGTACTACGGCGTCGCGGAGAGCGAGCAAGAGCCGGAAACAACAGATGAAGATACCGATGACTCTGACGGCGGGAATGAGGAGAGCAATGAGCAAGAACAATGACTTCCATGATGAGAATTTCATCGAGGAGCGGCCAAACGGAACTATGGAATCGTTGCTTGCTGCGACGATGAGCTACCGGTTCGGGTACCGTTTTCTCCAGCAGGATCTGCTTACCGACCCCCAGTGGGAAACGGTCAGAGATATTCTTGAACGCTACTTTGGGATGAAGGATGTCACCACCGCGTTGCGCTACGCAGCTGAGCGCGTACATGATGGGCTGCAGCGAAATCCAGGCGTGCCAGGGCATGCGCGTTTTCGGCAGGATCTGGACTCGATGCTTTGCGCTGGCGAGAATGATTATCGCAAGGGTACCGGTGGCGGCGTTGCCGGTGATGGCAAGGTTGGCAATACCGCAGAAAATACTGTCCCTCCAAGCCCGGGTGAGATTGCCAGGCGCGGCCTGCCCGGAGGAGTGTTTGACGTATTGGAGGCTGCGTATGAGCATTTCGATGACAATGAAGGCTTGCTCAGAATCGCAGTGTACGCGATTGTGTCCGATATCGTTCCCGCGCACCGCTACCTTGCCATGGCGAAGGACCTCGCCGGCGATGAATGGCCGCAAACTCGCGATTACATTGTCGAACTGTTCGAAGAATTCGACAACAAGGTATTCATCGGGTATGACAATCGCAGTGTCGCATACGAACAGTTGCTGGTGCAGGAGCAGCTGGGTGATGCCGCGTGGCATTATCTTCGTCGGCGGAAGCCTCCCGTCGGTGGGTGCGAGCCGATTTTCCTGAGCGATAGTGTCGAGAATTGGGACTCTTTGTTCAGTACGCTTGCGCCGGTTGCGGCGCTATCTCAGCGCGATGCGGTGGTCTCGATGCTGATGCATCCGTTGCAGGACGCCGATGGCGATCTGCTCCATGAGGATACCGAGAAGAACCGGGCGAAGATTCAGCGCATCTTCAGGCAGTGCATACGTTTTGGCGCTTGGGACCGTGCGGTACAGGAGCGAGAGCGGTTACGGATGATGTACCCACGCCGCCCGCAACTGCAAATGATGCTGGATAATGCGTTCGAGGAGCATGATGACGACGTTTCATGGGGGCGGGACAGCAGGTGACAAGCCCGCACTGCTGTATTGCTGTGATGTAATACAATAATACAGTATGCTGCTTGCTGACATGCAGGCCTGTTTGTTGTCTCAACTGGTATTCCGCCCGCACTGTTATCCAGCTTCCCCTCTCTCGTAGTGTTTCTTTGATGTTCAACTTGTTGCCATCTCCTGTTCGCGACGGGTAGGTTTTCATGCCTTAGCCTGCCGGCAGGAGGACTGCTCACGTATAAGACTGTTGGAATTGGGTATCATCCGAAAGCCAGCGATATGGCTGCAGCGATCGAGCACGCTGCGAATGAACTTGCCGCGCAAGGCCATCGTGTTGTGTCGTTTTCTGTGACGGGCAGCGCCAAAGCCATTGTGCTCGCTGAAAGAGAGTCCGATGATGCCTGCACGGGGAAGGATATTCATCATGAATACTAACCTGCGCAGGGCGCTGCTCATCTTCGGTGTCATCGGCATCGTCTTCGGGGTCGTCGGTTATATCGGCCTTCTGATTGGCGGCAATTTCGGTGCGTTCGCCAAGGGCATGACCCCTGGCATCCTGCTTGGTCTCTCTGCACTGGTGATTATCGTTGTCACCGGCAGGGGGCAACGGCACGGCGACTGAGTTTACAATCACCGGTGTATGGGTTGAAGCACATCGGTGACTCTTGACTCTTCGCATGTTTGTGCCAGTGACACTGTGCGCTCAACAAACTGTGGAACTAGAACACCCTCGCAGTTGTTGCCGCTTGTCAATGATGGACGCCATGATTATGAGCCCTGCTTGGGTAGAATCAGTGAACCTATCTTGTCACGACAGGTGGGTTCGGTCGTGACCGGCTTTCGGGCTGTCCGAACATACGAACACCTTACGAACACCATGGTGGCTTTCAAGCCGGTCAGACTGCCGAACTTCATACGCACTGTATTGCATTGCCCCCTACTTCAACACCGAAATGTATTATGCCATGTTACGGTTTTTCAGAAGTATGATCCATAGGTGTTCATCTCGACCACTACTCTGTCCCCATCAACTGCATATTTCCCCTCGACCGAGAAAGTCTCGTACCCTGTCCACATTCTGCGTATTTCCTTGTTGAAGTCATCCGGTGCCTCGAACGTGCGTTTCACCCTTCCGTCATATCTGGTGCTGTAAGTCCCATCTATGCTGACATTGTCGATTGTCGGATAGAAATCCATCGACCAGCTGATGTTGCTGATGGCGGGATCTTCACCTGACCAATAGATCGGTGTGAAACCGAAAGGACATGCTTCGCTCCTCAGCGTCTTCATGGTCGCGCATTCATTCAATGCGCTTCGCATCTCCTTTGAGATTGCGGCTTCCAAATCCGCATTGGGCTCCACGTCAATCTCCCTGTCAAACAACAGGGTGTTCTCGTTTGTACGAATGGTCACTGTACTCGTATTGAAATACCGCCCGACATCGGCTTTGACGACATACGTTCCCGGATAAGCAGTAAAAGTCAGCGTCCTGTCATCAACGACATGCCCTGTGGTTTCAGCTTGTTCCGCGTTAAGCTTCACGTCGTTGACAAGATAGTCGTCCTGTCCTTTGGGCGCACTAAAAGAGACCTGCTTGAGTAGCGGCCTGATGATTTTCCAATTGTCGAAGACCATATATCGTGAACCATCCGGGGCAAGTATAATTTCGTCACTGCAGGTTTCCCCGTTCAATTCATATGAGATATCTACAGCCAATGTCTCGTCGGAACGTGGGCGAATCGAAACGACGCGAGGCTCGGAGATTCTCGAGGATTCAGCCCGCCCAACCTTGTCGGTGAGCATCGCTCGCTTGTTTGCTTGAAGCCTGGGCTCTGCGAGTTGTGTAGCACGCTGATAGTTACCAGAGGCGATTGCTGCAAGGTATTCATTGACAAGGGTGTTTGGGCTGAAAATCGTGCGAGACAATACTGTGTAGCATCCGTAACCAGCAGCAGCTACTACTGCGAGAACAACCATGATAATCATCATCTTGTTCCTGAACAGTTGGTGCAACCGTGCCCGAGTCGTGGTGAGTAGTGCTGATAAACGTCCGGGTATGGATTGCTGCTGCCCAACATCACCGATGGTTGTCGGCGAACCGCATCGCGGGCAGGACGATGTTGGATGATCAATTGAGAACTTACATGTGTTGCAAAGCATATATTCCCCCTGGCCATTATCGTGTATGGATCATTCCATATGGTCGCGGGCGGATATCCGTCCGACGATGAAGAACAGCTTATCCAAAATCAGGGACCCATGGGAGGAACAGATCTGGCACAGTGCGATAAATGCAAATAGAATACTCGAAGATATCGGCGTGTCGGGATGATGAGAGGATTTTTGTTGTTGTTTTGTGTGTGGTGTGTGGTGTTTTCGACACGCCGGTGTTTGCTTGTGTTTTGTAGGGTTTGTTGGGTGGTGGTTGGGTGGTTGGTTTGCGTGGGTGGTGTTGGTG
>NZ_JBQKEV010000010.1:0-83818 GCF_052121135.1 Bifidobacterium sp. LCP19S3_E9
AAACACCCCGCACGGAAGCGGGGACCGGACTGGCAATCATTGACTATAAAGAAGTAGTACAGACACGCTCTTGAGTTCTCAAACCACCACCACACACCCGACAAAACCAACCCCCCGAAGGAAGCCGGCCGGCGAGCGGCAGCAAGAGAACAACATACACCACCAACACCACCCACGCAAACCAACCACCCAACCACCACCCCACAAACCCTACAAAACACAAGCAAACACCGGCGTGTCGAAAACACCACACACCACACACAAAACAACACGACACCACACACACCGCACCACAACAAACCCACCGCGTCACGTACGCCGACCGCGGCCGCTACCTACCTCATCCCCGAAATCGAACGTCCCACATTCTGAACAGCGTCGCGGAAACAATCAAGTTCGGCATCGCAACATCTCCCGCGACGATGAATCCGGGTGCGGTGGGACTGAAACGTCTCACCGCACCCGGATTCATCGTCGACCAGATCAACACATGGACCCATGCAACGCGCCGGCACGCGACCTAACGCCAATCATCTGCGCTTTCCGACGCTTGGCCATCGCGATACCAGCAACCGTCGTAAAGTCCAGGCGGACGCGTGTCAGTAGAGTTCGGTGAAGATCTTCAGCACGCGGTCATAATCCAGCGGCACGAAGTTGTTGCGCATCAGCCGCTCCTGGGTGGTCATCACACGTTCGGCGAATTCGGGCAGATCCTCGTGGGTCACACCATACTCATGCAGCGCCTTCTTCGGCAGGAGCTTGTTGATCAGCTCCTCGAGCCGGTCATAGACCACGGCGGTATCGCAGCCGAGTATCTTCGCGAGGAAGGCGTTAAGCGTGGCGATCTCTCCGTCGGATTTGATTTCCATGTAGTTGCGCAATACGCCCGTGAACATGGCGTAGTTCGATTCGCCGTGCGGCACATGGTATTTGCCTCCCAGCTGATAGCTCAACGCGTGTACCGCGGCGCATCCGGCGGTGTCGAAGGCGATGCCGGCGAAATCGGAGGCAATGAGGAAGTCATCCATCAACTCGTTGCGCTTCGCACGACGTTCGGCCGACCCCGCCTCGCCGGCCTCGGTCACTTTCTGATATCCGCCGACAATCATTTCAATCGCCTTGTAGCTGAACATTTTCGTGTATGGGGTGGCGTTCGGCGACAGAACAGATTCGACAGAGTGCACAAGCGCATCCATCGAGCTTGTAGCAAAGACATGATCGGGCAGACCGGTGAGCAGTTCCGGAATCAGCACGGCATCATCAGCGAACATCTCCGGCCCCGCGATACCCGCCTTGCAGCCCAGACGCGTGCGGTTCACCGCGGCGATTTCCGTGACTTCGCTGCCCGTACCGCAGGTGGTCGGCACAAGCACCAGACGCACTTTGCGGTGGTGGTCTGCCAGATGGTCGATGACGTCATCGATGCCATCACCGCCGGCGACGGCGACAATCTTCGACATGTCCATGACGGCACCGCCGCCGACTGCGATAATGCGGGAATACTTGAACTTGGAAGCGTCGGCAATAAGCGCATCGATCATCTCATCGGTCGGTTCCTGGCTACCGTACTTGTCTACGGTGATCACATGGGCACCGTTGGTGACGCCGGCGAAGAACGTATCATGCATCACGTCCATGGTGACCAGCAGGTCGTCAGACCCAAGATTGAATTCCTCCGCAAATTCCGCGACCGTGGGGAACTTGTGGATCACGGGACCAACGGTGAGCTGCTTCATACAAAAACCTTCTTTCAACGGCCCGCGTACCCTTTGCGGTATGCGGGAGCGATACGCGCATTATCGGACCGGACATTTCACCTGATATGTCCGGCGTGTTTCCTACATGTGACAGTGGTTCGGATTCGTTCAGATTCATGGAGAACGTTCCGTTGCCGCCGTGATCATGATGTGGACATGCCACTTCGCGACGCCCGCTTCCAAGGACCGCGGCATGCGGTATGGTTGGTTCACGCGCATGCGGGGCGAACCGATGGACCCGCAATCGATACGGAGGATGTCATGGCACTGACCAAGAAACAAACCAAGCAGCTGAGGGCGATGGCTAACCAGCTCAACCCGCTGCTGTGGATCGGCAAGAACGATGTGACCGATGCCGCAATCAAGCAGGCTGATGAGACAATCGACAAGCATGAGCTCATCAAATGCGCGGTCCAGGACGGCTCAGGTCTGACCGCACGTGAGGCTGCAGACCAGCTTGCCCAACGGCTTGGGGCCGATGTCGTGCAGGTGATTGGCAACCGGTTCGTGCTGTACCGCGAATCTCGCCGGGACGATGTGAAGAAGATCGTGCTAGTGCGCGAGTAGGCGTTTCTGAGCTGTATCAATCAATCGAATAATTTATTCAATCCGTTAATCTGTCTGCGGTGAAGCATCCGACGCTGTATGCGACGCCGCAGATTCGGATTGCGGTGAAGCGTGCTGCTTTTTCGACGCCGCCCCGGACTCGGTCTGCGGTGTCCGACCGGATTCTGACGATCCCGGCCGGACACAGGTTCCAGCGGTTCCGGCGGCCTCTGCGGTTCCGGTAGCCCCGATTCCATGGAGAATCGGCTTGATTCGCGCCAGATTCTCCTTCACCTGACGCTCATACCCACGGTCGTTGGGGCGGTAATATTCACGACCGACCAGTTCGTCGGGCATATACTGCTGCGGAGCGACGGCTCCCGGATAATCGTGAGCGTACTTGTAGCCCTCGTGGTTGCCCCAGCTTTTCATGAGTTTCGTCGGGGCATTGCGCAAATACAGCGGAACCTGGCCGATACGCCCAGCATCGATGTCGGCGAGTGCCTCGTTGATTGCATTGTAGCTGGCGTTGGATTTCGGCGCGGTGGCCACGGCGATAGTCGCTTCGGCGAGGATGATGCGCGCCTCCGGCATGCCGATCATGGCGACCGCCTGCGCGGCGGCGACCGTGACCTGGAGGATCTGCGGCGCGGCCATACCGACTTCTTCAGCAGCCGCGATCATGATACGCCGGGCGATGAATCTCGGATCCTCACCCGCCCTGAGCATCTGGGCGAGATAGTGGATGGCCGCATCCGGGTCAGAGCCTCGCATGGATTTGATGAACGCGGAGATGACATCGTAATGGTCGTCGCCGTGCTTGTCGTAACGCACGGTCGCCACGTCCATGACACTGCTGACAATGTCCGGAGTGATGACCGCAAGCTTGTCTGAATCCTTCGCGTGCTTGCCGCCGGTAACCGCACCTGTGGCCGCCTCGAGGATGGTCAGAGTTTTGCGCCCATCTCCCCCGCCCATGCGGATGATCTCGTCACGGGCGTCATCGTCGATGGCAACGGTGCCTTCCAACCCGCGTGGGCTGGCGATGGCGCGGTCGATCAGCGTGCCGAGGTCAGCGTCATCAAGCGATTCGAGTTTGACGACGACCGAACGGCTGAGCAACGGCTTGATCACCGAAAAACTTGGGTTCTCCGTAGTGGCGCCGATGAAGGTGACGTCGCGGTTCTCGACGCTGGGCAACAGGGCGTCCTGCTGGGATTTTGAGAAACGGTGGACCTCGTCGATGAACAGGACGGTCTCCTTATGCGAGGTGACAAGCCGTTCGTGGGCGCGTTCGAGGACCGCACGCACGTCTTTGACCCCTGAAGTCACCGCAGAGAGCTCTTCGAAGGCGCGCCCGGATTGTTTGGCAACGATGTAGGCGAGCGTGGTTTTGCCCACTCCCGGAGGGCCAAACAAGATGATTGAGCTCGGGGCTGTCAATGAGCCCTGCGACAGCGGGTCGGCAAGCCGACGCAGCGGCGAGCCTTCCCCCAGCACATGCTGTTGGCCCACCACCTCATCGAGGGTTTCGGGCCGCATACGCACGGCGAGCGGACGCAGCACGTCATCAGGCGCGGCGGCCGCGGCGAACAGATCATCGGTCATGCTTCCACCCTACTCCAATTCGAACAATCGTTCGACTCTGGCGATGCGCGATCGCCCCACGGCCCGATCAGTCCTCGATCTGGCCGTCGGAGCCGATCGGGCCGACATGATAGTCGACGAACACCGTCTCACCGGTCTCCTGCGTGGCATCGAGATCGACCGTGCCACCGATCGCCCAGTCATGGTCGCCATCGGAATCATCGATGATCTGTCGGACACGCCACGTATGCTCCTTGCGTTCGTTCGCGCCATCGATGATGAAGAATTCCGGCGAGCGGGCGGCAGCGTCGATGCCGACATAGTCGTGCTCGTCATAGTAGTCTTCGAGCGCATCCTCCCATTCGTGAACGCCGTAACCCCAGTCATGGTCGAGGTCGCCGAGCGTTTCGGGGCGGTCGAGGTCCATAAGCTGGATGCGGCGGAACATGGCGTTGCGGATGAGCACGGTGAGTCCACGACGGTCGGAAACCACGGCGTCGCGATCACCCGGAGCGGTGGTGTCAAGCGCGGATTCATCGTCTTGGCCGGCATGCTCCCACTCGTCCACGAGACTGGAATCAACGGAGCGGACGACAAGGCGAAGCCAGGAGATGACGTCACGCAGCTGGTCGTCGAGCATGTCCTGCGGAACCGTGCGTGCGAGCGAACGGTAGGCGTCCGACAGGTAACGCAACAGGGTGCCCTCGCAGCGGGCGATATTGTACCGGGCGATGTACCCGTTGAAATCGGAGGCGGTTTCAACCATGTCACGCAGCACCGATTTTGGGCTGAGCATGTAGTCGCCCGCCCACGGCACCGACTGGCGGTACGTGTCGAAAGCCTGATTCAGCAGATCTTCAAGCGGCTTGGGATAGGTGATTTCCTGGAGGCGTTCCATGCGTTCGTCATAGTCGATGTCGTCGGCTTTCATCTCCTGCATCGCCTTGTCGCGGGCTTGCCGCTGCTGGGCTTTGAGCACTGGCATCGGGTCGTCGAGCGTCGCCTCGACCATCGAGATGACGTCAAGCGCGTACGTGGGCGAATCCGGGTCGAGCAGGTCGAGCGCGGCGACAAGGAACGGGGACAACGGCTGGTCGAGCGCGAAATCATCAGGCATGTCGACGTCAAGCACGTAATCCGTGGTGTCGTCGTCACGCGGAACGGCCTCGATGAAATGCTCGTCAAGCATAGTGCGGAAGATGTCGTCCGCCAACTGGTGCAGATGCGCTTTCTGCTCGTCAGTCTGCGCGGAGTCGTCGATGAGCTTGTCGACGCGGGCACGGGCGTCACCGCCTTGGGCGACCTCGTTGAGCACCATCGAATGCGTGATTTTCAAATGCGGGACCAGAGTCTCGGGGGCCGCTTCGATAAGCTTGTCGAAGGTGTGCTCGTTCCATGTGACGAAGCCCTCCGGCGGCTTCTTGCGCTTGACTTTCTTGAGTTTCTTCGGATCATTACCGGCTTTGGCCAGCTGATGCGCGTTCTCGATCTCATACTCCGGAGCCTCGGCGACCACCAGCCCTTCGGTATCGAAGCCCATGCGGCCGGCACGACCGGCAATCTGGTGGAATTCGCGGGCGCGCAGACGACGGGTCTTAACACCGTCGAATTTCGTCAACGCGGTGAGCACCACGGAATGAATCGGCACGTTGATGCCGACGCCCAAAGTGTCAGTACCGCAAATCACCGGAAGCAGGCCCTGCTGGGCGAGCTGTTCGACCAATCGGCGGTATCGCGGGAGCATGCCGGCATGATGCACGCCGACACCGGTGCGCAGCAGGCGTTGCAAAATCTTGCCGAACGCCGTAGTGAACTTCGTGCCCTTCATCGCCTCGGCGATGGCGTGACGCTGCTCCTTGGTGGAGACATTGCTGTTGGCGAGCGCCTGCGCGGTGGTCAATGCGGCATCCTGCGAGAAATGAACGATGTAAATCGGGGTGTCGCCCTTGCCGACCAGCAGCTCGATGGTCGCCGGCAGCGGCTTGTCGGTATATTCGTAGGTCAGCGGGACCGGGCGCGGGGCGTCGGCGATGATGTCGACATCCGTGTCGGTGGCGTCTTCAAGCCGGTCGGCGATCGCATCGACATTGCCGAGCGTCGCGCTCATGAGCAGGAACTGCGTGTTCGGCAGCGTGATCAGTGGGACCTGCCACGCCCAGCCGCGCTCAGAGTCGCCGTAATAGTGAAATTCGTCCATCGCCACGCAACCGATGTCCGCCTGATCGCCTTCCCTGAGCGCCTGGTTCGCGAGGATTTCCGCCGTGCAGCAGATGATTGGCGCGTCGGCGTTGATATGCGTGTCACCGGTGATCATGCCGACGTTGTCCCTGCCGAACACCTCGACCAGGTCGAAGAACTTCTCGGAGACGAGCGCCTTGATCGGCGCGGTGTAGTAGGAGCGACGGCCGGTGCACAACGCGGCGAAATGCATGCCGAGCGCGACCAGCGATTTGCCGGAGCCGGTCGGGGTGTTGAGGATCACGTGGTCGCCCGAAAGCAGGTCCATGATAGCCTCTTCCTGGTGGGACCAAGGGGTGATGCCCTTGGTGTCCTCCACCCAGCCGAAGAAGCGATCGAAAATCGCGTCGGCGTCAAGATTGCGCCGCTCGCCGTCATGCGGGGCCAACACCCCGAGCGACCCGTATCCATTCGTCCCGTCGGCTTGTAGCCGTTGCTCGTCCTGCGTCATACCCCTGAGTCTAACGCGTGGCGTGCCTTGCGGGCGATGGGGAGAGCGGGATGCCGACATTTCCACGAACAAGAAGAAGATCACTGACCACCGTGCGACTATCAGATTGCCCGATGACGGAGCACCTTCGGATTTCAATATCGGAAGAGAGGCACTCCAATGGGATGCGACTTCTCAAGGACACAACGGCGAGATACGGAGAGTCTCGCAGAACAGATGACAAGCACTGGGAAGCGGTGCTACCGAGTTGTCGCACAACGGGGAAATACCACGGGAATAGACGAGAGAGGCAGTGATATCAGGCCGCGGTGTGACAGGAAAGTCGCACGACAGGCAGATTGAAACGGATACTACGACCAAGGACACCGTATCGGTCCACTATGTGACCGGGAAATCGCACGACGGCGAGATGGCACGGGAATCGACAGGATAGGCGGCGGTACCGGGCAACAGTGCGACCGGAAAGTCGCACGGCGGCGGAGTTTCCCACGCGCCGAGCCACTCCCCGGCCGTTACTCCTCGTCGAGCCGGCGGCGCATCGCATCCGCGTCACAGTTCAGCGGCGGCCAGCTCAGGCCCATATCCCGCAGCGACGTGCGCAGCAGCTCGCTGACAACCGCCCTCGAATACCAGCGGTTGTCCGCAGGGACCAGATACCACGGCGCCTCCGGGGTGCTGGTCTTCTCGAACACCTCCTGCCACGCGTCCATATACTCGTTCCACCGGGCACGCGCATCCAAGTCACTCACATCGAACTTCCAATGCTTGGTAGGATCGCTCAACCGCGTGAGGAAATGCTCCTTCTGCTTGTCTTTGGTGATTACGAGGAAGATCTTGATGATCGTGCAGCCGCTGTCCACAAGTTCATGTTCGAACGCGTTGACCTGGTCGTACCGCGCCCGCCACACATCCTCCGGGAACGTGCCGTAGATATGCGGCATGACGATGTCTTCGTAATGGGAGCGGTCGAACAGCGAGATCCAGCCGGGTTTCGGCAATTCCCGACGCACCCGCCACAGATAATCATGGGCCTGCTCCTCCTTGGTGGGAGCGCCGAAGCCGTGGTAATGGATGCCCATCGGGTCGGTTTGGCTGAACACATGGCGGACGATGCCACCCTTGCCGGAGGCATCCATGCCTTGCAGCACGATGAGCATGCGCCTGGGTGAGCCTTTCGTCCCATTCGCATACAGCAATTGCTGGTATCGTGCGATCTCGCCGGAGCTGATGGCGATGAAACGCTCGCCCTGCGCCTTGTTCCCTGGGAATCCCGGAGTGGAGCCGCCATCGACATCCGTCAGCCGGTCCCCCAGGTGGAATCGCAGGAGCTCCGCCGGCGGCTCGTCCCATACCGAACTGAGCAGTTTGGACGATACGTCAGCGCGCTCGAGACGATGCTCGATATCGTCGTCATGCCGTTTATCAAGGATTTCGATATCATGCTCGGCTTTGCGCAACGCCTTGCCGATCTGCTTGGGTTCGGTTTTCTTTTTGTCTTTGTGGTCGTTCTTGTTGGCGTGCCCATCCGCGTGTGGTGTCGTGTCTGTCATCGTATGCCTCCTGATACGTGCGGAAGCATGCCTGCCGACGAGCTGCCGCGCTTATCCGCGAGGCTTGCCAAGCCCTTCGATGACACGCACACCCGGCAGGTATGCGAACAGTGCGCCGTTGACGACCAGTTTCGAGGGGCGTATGCCGCTTCCAATGAACAGTGTAGGCGTTTCCAGGATGCGCGCGTCGACCAACACGGGTCATGCCGGCGGCAAACCGATCGGCGACATACCTCCGGCCTCCATACCAGTGGCGGCTGCGGCGTCGACCACAGGGGCGAATGAAACCTTGCTGACCTGCAGCGTGTGCTTGACCAGACCGTTAAGATCGGCTCGCGTGTCGCCGTTGACCAGTGCCGCAGCGAATTGCGGGGGCGCCTTGCGCGTCTTATGAGTGTGGACGATGACGACATTGCCCGCCTGTGCAAGGCAAGCCCGTACCGTGGGCAGAAGATATCCGTGTCCGACTCCTCGTCGAGGTTTTCGCTGACACCGAGAATCTGGGCCGGATCGATGATGCCTTCCGAAGTGAACCGTGTCAGCGCATCCAACACAGGCTGGGCCAGCAGCTTGCTGCCATGCCAGTCGTGGAGTTCCAGATCACCGGTCGTTGTCGTGAAATCCGCCATCGAATCCTCGCTTTCGTGTCCGCGCCCCGGTTGTGGGGCGATTGTGGTTGCGAGCTTAGCGCCGGAATATGAAGGGAAACGCCCGCCGGGACTTGCATCGTATACGTGTTGGTTATGACCGGCGTTCGTGCCCGGGAAATCTGAGGTTTCAGTACATCGCGCCGCGAGCGCGACCTTGGGAACTGTATCTTTGCGGGGCGCACAAACGACACCGGCCCGGTTGATATGAGATTCCAGTCAACCGGGCTGGTTGGTGTGTCAGCACAGCCTGTGCCGGGGTCTTACCCCGCGTCAGTCCGTGCTTGGCGCGGGATGCTGCCCCTTGCCATCGGGGTTCTCACCGCCAGCGCGTTTTTTACGTGCCCCGGGGACACCGGGAAGCGGGACCTCAAGATGGTGGCGTTCGGGGGCATCCGGATGGTTCTCGTCGTAACCCTGCATGTACCGAGTCTTCTGCCATTCATGGATGGACGCGTTTGACCCGCGGTGATGCTCATGATAGGTTCGCGGCGCGCCTCCCCGCGGCAGTTCGCCCGATTCCTTCGCCACCGCGATCTGGTTGACATTGGACGGATCCATAATCGCAATCGGGGCGACCGCTTCCGGTTCGGCGGGGGCAGCGGTGTGGCGCTGCATACGTGAAGGCAGCCATTCAGCCAGTCGGGACAGCAGCCAGCACAACACGAAGTAGATGACCGCGGCGACCACGAGCGTCTGCAGGATGTTGAAGTACATCGAGCCGAGACGACGCGATTCCTGGAGCAGATCGGTGTACATGATGATCGAGCCGAGCGCGGTGTCCTTGAGGACGACGACCAGCTGGGTGACTGCCGCGGGAAGCATCGCATAGATGGCTTGCGGGACCTCGACTTGCATGAGGGACTGCGTGCGGGTCAGACCGAGGGCGAGCGCCGCCTCATGCTGCCCGTTCGGCAGGTTGCCCACGCCCGAGCGCACGAGTTCGGCGACCACGGAGCCGTTGTACAGTACCAGACCGAGAACAACCGACCAGTACGCCGGATCCTCCATGCCCATGAAGGCGAACAGACGCCAGAAGAAAATCATCATCATGAGCACCGGCACAGCGCGGCAGAATTCAACAATCACCGCTGAAATCCAACGCACGGGTGCCGCCGGCAGCAAACGCCCGATGCCGAAGACGATGCCGAAAAGCACGGCGCCGATCACCGCGACGAATGCAGCCTTGACGGTCATCCACAGTCCCGGCAGATAGAAGTCGGTCCACGCTTCTGCGTCGAGCGCAGGTTTCCACAGCTCCCAGGAGAGCTGATTCTCGCCTTGCGGCGGGTTATGCAAGCGCATCAGGATGAGCACGAGCACAAGGGCGAAGACGACGATCGCCACCGCGTTGGCGATACGGATGCGCTTACGTCCGCGCGGCCCAGGGGCGTCGAACAGAACCGAAGTGTTGGTGTCGTTGTTGCTTGTTGCGTTCGCCATACCGGTCACCTCCGTACCGCGAGCTTGTTGGACAGATACGTGGTCAACGCACCGAACGGAATGATGAGAATCACGTACCCGAAGGCGAAGGTCAGGAAGATCGGCACGATGAGATCGGCGTGGTATTCAATCATCTCGCTCATCATGGTCGAGGTTTCCGTCGCCACCGATGCCGCCGCGGCGACGGTGGAGTTCTTGAGCAGCGCGATGAAGGTGTTGCCCAGCGGTGCGACCGAGCCGCGGATGGCCTGCGGCAGGATGACCTGCGTGGCCGCCTGCCAGAAGTTCAGACCCAAGGCGCGCGCGGCTTCGGCCTGGCCGACTGGCACGGTGTTGATGCCCGAACGCAGCGACTCGCATACGAACGCCGCCGTATACAAGGACAGGCCGGTGATGGCCAGCCAGAAGAAGTTCGTGGCAAAAGTATTCGAGAAGCTGAGCTTGAGCTGCGCGTACACGCCGAGCACCATGAACACCATGATGATGGTCAACGGCATGTTCTTGAACAACTCCACATATCCTCTGGCAATTCGGCGCAACGATGAAATCGGCGAAATCCGCATAAGCAGCAGAATCACGCCGAGAATCGTAGAAAACAGCGCCGACCACAGGGTCAGCTCGATGTTCACCAGAAATGCGCCTGGGATGTCATATTGGCTGAACAGCTGTGCGAATGCGTTCATTGCTTCTCCCCTTCCGTAGGTGTCGGCGGGTTGTATTTGGCGTTCGGCGTGTAGGCGACGCCCTTGGTGTTGTCGTCGATAGCGCGTTTCCAGGAGCCGTCCTGGATCATCTCGGTGATGGCGTTGTTGATCTGCGACGCGAGTTTCGTATCGCCCTTCTTAATGCCAACGCCATACCGCTCGACCGTGAAAGGCTTGCCCACAACCCGCAACCTGCCGCGGGACGCCGAAGCAAGGCCCGCGAGAATGATGTCATCCGTGGTGACCGCGTCGACGATGCCTGACAGCAGCGCGGTCGCGCATTCGGCGTACCCGGGCTGCTCCATAAGCTGCACCTTGCTGGCGAACCGCTCTTTGACCGTGACAGCGGAAGTCGAACCGGTCACCGAGCACAGGCGCTTGCCGTTGAGGTCCTGCGGGCCGTTGATGCCGGTTTCGCCTTTACGCACCAGCAGGTCCTGCCCGGCGACGAAATACGGGCCGGCGAAGGAGACCACGCGCTTGCGGTCATCGGTGATGGAATAGGTGGCGAGAATCATATCGACATCGCCGTTCTGCAGCATCGCCTCGCGCTGTTTGGACGGCGCTTCCTTCCATATGATCTGGTCCTCGGAATAGCCGAGGCTTTTGGCGATGTATTTGGCTACATCGACATCAAAACCGACATAGGTACCGGATTTCTTGAAGCCCAGGCCTGGCTGGTCGAATTTGATGCCGATGCGGATCTTGCCCGCTTCGTCGTCAGCCCCGCAGGCGCTGACGGACAATACGCACGCAAGCGCGCACACCACCGCGCAAGCAGTGCGTATGAGACGCCCGGCAGTACTGCTCAATCTCTTGTTCATAACGCTCTTTTCTGATCAAACCCAGGTGCCGATTCGGCCTTCGTTTGAGACGCAGGAGGCACCAATGGACGATGCTGACGGTCAGTGGGTGAGGATCTTCGACAGGAAGTCCTTGGCACGGTCAGTCTTGGGGTGTTCGAAGAACTCGTCCGGCGTGCCCGATTCGAGAATCTTGCCGTCCGCCATGAACACGACGCGGTCAGCCACGTTACGTGCGAATCCCATCTCGTGAGTCACGCAGATCATCGTCATGCCCTCGTGGGCGAGTTCGGTCATCACATCAAGCACCTCGTTGACCATCTCCGGGTCGAGCGCCGATGTCGGCTCATCGAAGAGCATGACTTTCGGTTTCATCGCGAGAGCGCGGGCGATGGCCACACGCTGCTGCTGGCCGCCGGACAGCTGTGCCGGCATCTTCTCGGCCTGGGAATCCACGCCGACACGCGCGAGCAGATCCATGGCCAGATTCTCTGCCTCGTCCTTGGGCATATGGCGCACTTTGATTGGCGCGAGCGTCACATTCTCGAGAATCGTTTTATTGGCGAACAGGTTGAAGGATTGGAACACCATGCCGACTTCGGCGCGGAGAGCCGCGAGCTCCTTGCCCTCTTGCGGCAACGGCTTGCCGTCGATGCGGATATCGCCCGAATCGATGGTCTCGAGACGGTTGATGGTGCGGCACATCGTGGATTTGCCCGAGCCTGACGGCCCGACGACGACCAGCACCTCCCCCTTATTGACGGCGAGATTGATGTCCTTGAGCACGTGCAAATGACCGAAATGCTTCTCGACATGGGTCAGCTCGACCAGCGGATGCGTGTCCTGTCCTTGCGGGTCGGCGATCTTCGCGGCTTGTTGTTCTTGTTGTTCAGACATGCATGACAGTCTAACCGGTTTGAACCGACAATGGCCAACCTATCCCATCATGCGCGCACTCGCACGGAAACGGCGGTATTATGCGGCAATATGCCGATGCCCTGCCACGCAGTACATTGCGTAACAGGGCATCATGTTTCTTGGAGGTTAATTTTTCGTGTTCACGGCACCGTGCCGATCACACCTCGGGGACCTGCAGACATTCAAATCCTCAGCCCCGTGGGCAATCACCCGGATGCGGTTCAGTCCTCGTCTTCTTCCGGGTCGTAGTCGACACCGGTTTCGGCGCGCTGCTCATCCGAAATCGGAGCCGGAGCGCCGGTCAGCGGGTCGCGGCCGCCGCCAGCCTTCGGGAAGGCGATGACATCGCGGATGGAATCAGCACCGGCGAGCAGGGACACCGTACGATCCCAACCGAGCGCGATACCCGCGTGCGGCGGGGCACCGTACTTGAAGGCCTCGAGTAGGAAGCCGAACTTCTCTTCGGCTTCCTCCTTGCCGATGCCCAGCACGTTGAGCACACGGTCCTGGATATCCACGCGGTGGATACGCACGGAACCGCCACCCATTTCCTCGCCATTGCACACGATGTCATACGAATCGCTCATCGCATGTTCCGGATCCTTGTCGAACTTGTCGATCCAGTCGGCGCTCGGCATGGTGAACGGGTGATGCATCGAAGTCCACTTGGAGTGGCCGACTGCCACATCATCGTCATCCGGATCATCGGTCGGCTTGAACAGCGGGAAGTCGACAACCCACGTAAACGCGAACTCGTCCGGATGCAACAGACCGGCACGACGGGCAAGTTCGACACGAGCCGCACCCAGCAGCAGCTGGGAGGATTCACGGGCGCCAGCAGCGAAGAACACCGCGTCGCCGTCCTCGGCGCCTACGGCTTCCTTGAGGCCATTGCGCTCCTGCTCGGACAGGTTCTTGGCGACCGGTCCCTTCAGCTCGCCGTTTTCGGTGAACTGCACATAGGCGAGGCCCTTCGCACCACGCTGGCGCGCCCACTCCTGCCACGCGTCGAACTGACGGCGAGGAGTCGAAGCACCACCCTTGAACAGCACCGCGCCGACATACGGGGCCTGGAACACGCGGAACGGCGTGTCCTTGAAGTAGTCGGTCAGCTCGATGAGCTGGTTGCCGAATCGCAGATCAGGCTTGTCGGAACCGTACTTGTCCATCGCATCCTTCCACGAGATGCGCGGAAGCGGAAGCTTGATGTCATAGCCGCGGGTCTTCCAGATCGCCTGGATGACCTTCTCAGCCATCGCGATGACGTCCTCCTGGTCGACATAGCTCATTTCCATATCGAGCTGGGTGAACTCCGGCTGACGGTCCGCGCGGAAGTCCTCGTCGCGGTAGCAGCGCGCCAGCTGGTAGTATCGCTCAACACCGCCGACCATGAGCAGCTGCTTGAGCAGCTGCGGGCTTTGCGGCAGCGCATACCAAGAGCCCGGCACCAAGCGGGCAGGCACGAGGAAGTCGCGGGCGCCTTCAGGAGTGGACTTGATGAAGGTCGGGGTCTCCACCTCGGTGAAGTCCATATCCTCGAGCGCGTGGCGCGCGGCCTTCGTCATATCAGAACGCAGCTTCAGGTTGCGCTGCATCTGCGGGCGGCGCAAATCGAGATAGCGGTACTTCAGGCGCACGTCCTCGCCCGGAAGCTTGTTCTCGGACTCGTTCTCGAGCGCGGTGGACACCTGGAACGGCAGGGCGTCGGCCTTGGCAAGCACCTTGAGATCCTCAACGACGACCTCAATCTTGCCAGTGGCCAGATGCGTGTTCTCATTGCCGTCCGGGCGCAGGCGGACCTCACCGGTGACCTGGATGACGAATTCGCTGCGCAGCGGGCGCGCGATTTCCTCGTCATAGATGACGATCTGCACGAGACCGGTGTTGTCGCGCAGATCGATGAACGCCACACCGCCGTGGTCGCGACGACGATCGACCCAACCGGCGAGCGTGACCTTCTGCCCGACCAGCGCCTCGGTCACTTCCGTGGCATGATGTGTTCTGTAAGCCGTCTGGCTCATGCTTCCTCTATTCTTGTCAAGTCCTCAGAAATCGGCGGAAAACCGGGTTTTCCAAGCATTTCAGTCTTGTTTACAGGTTGACAGTTTGCCGGGCATACACAGTATCCGGCTCCCACGACTTGGCATCGGCCGGGGTCTGGTCGCCGGTGATGATGTTCTTGACCTCGTCGCCCTTGGCTTCGCCATCCTCGCTCGCCACCGCAGGGAACCACACGTACGGGATGCCCAGCTTGTCGGCGTACTTGATCTGCTTGCCGAGTTTCGCGGCGGTCGGCGCGACATCGGCCGCAATGCCGCGGGAACGCAGCTGGTTGGCGATTGCGTTGGCGGCCGGACGGTCGTTCTCATTCCATACCGCGACCATGACCGCAGCCGGGGAGATGCGTGAGGCATGGGCGCCCGCGGTGTGCAGCATATAGGACACCAAGCGTGACAGGCCGATGGACAGACCGACGCCCGGGTAGCGCTTGCTGCCTTGGGAGGCGAGATTGTCGTAGCGACCGCCCGAGCAGATGGAACCGAGCGAATCGGCGCCGTCAAGGAAGGTCTCGTATACGGAACCGGTGTAATAATCCAGACCGCGGGCGATCTTGAGGTCGGCGATCACCGAGCCGGGACGGATGCGAGCCGCCTCGTCGACGATCATCGCCAGCGTATCGAGCCCCTGGCGGGCCAGTGCGTAAGCCTCGCTGTCAGTCGCGATGCCATGCTTGGCGCACAGCGCGTCGAACTTCTCGGCAAGCTCCTTGCCATCGGCTGCCGTCAACTCGGCAAGCTCCAGGCAGGCACGCGCTTGAGCCTCGTTCGCGCCACAGCCTTCGACCAACAGACGCGCGACCTCGTCGGCGCCGATCTTGTCAAGCTTGTCGATCTCGCGCAGCACGCCTTCGATGTCGGTCAGACCGAGCCCACGGTAGAAGCCTTCAGACAGCTTGCGGTTGTTCGCATGCACGGTCGCTTTCGGCAGGCCGAACTCGCGCAGCCGTTCCAGCGCGCTGACCATGACCAGCGGCAGCTCGACCTCGTAATGCTCAGGCAAATCGCCATTGCCGACCACGTCGATATCAGCCTGGACGAATTCACGGAAGCGGCCCTCCTGCGGACGCTCGCCACGCCAGACCTTCTGAATCTGCCAACGCTTGAACGGGAACGCCAGCGTGCCGGAATGCTCGACCACATACCGGCTCAGCGGCACCGTCAAATCGAAGTGCAGACCAAGACGCTCCTCAATCGGCGTGTCGGATTCATGGCCGACTTCCTGAAGACGCGACAGCAGGTAGATTTCCTTGCTGGTTTCGCCTTTCTTCAGCAGACTTGCGCCAGTTTCAACGGCGCGTGTCTCAATGCCGATGAAGCCATTGAGCTCGAAAACCCTACGGAGCGTGTCGATGACACGCTGCTCCACAACACGTTCAGAGGGGAGCCACTCTGGAAATCCTGAAATTGATGCGCCTTTAGCCACGATTCCCTATAATAAGTGAAGTTGCGGAAAACATGCGGCACCGTCTCATACGACCTCATGCGACCCGCGACCCCTCACTACATGAGCTTAAGGAGCTGGCCATGGCCGACGAAAACGTCACCGAACCAAAGAACACCAACGAAAACGCGGGGCAGACGACGAAGACTGCCTCGCAACCGCAAACCGGCGCCAAGCCGACAGCGGTCCCCTCTCCTGCCAACATCAAGCATCACGCGCCGTCGCCCGCGGCGTTCGCCAAGAAGAAGCCGGCGCATCACAACGCGGCTCCCGCGGCGCACGTTGCGTATTCGGATGAGGATGTCAAGCAGGCCGAGTCCTTCGGACGTGTTGACGACAACGGCACCGTGTACGTCAAGGACGGAGACGGCGAGCGCGAAGTCGGCCAGTTCCCCGACGCCTCAAAAGAAGAGGCACTCGCCCTGTATGCCCGCCGGTTCCTCGATTTGAAGGAAAAGCTCGATGTCTTCGCGAACCGTCTGAACTCCGGCACCATCAAGCCCCATGAGATCGACGAATCGGTCAAGCTGCTGGGCGAGGAAACCAAGGAGCCCGCTGTCGTGGGCGATGTCGCCGAACTGCGTGCGCAATTCGAGCAGCTCAAGAAGGACGGCGAGGCGAAGAAGGAAGAACTCGCGAACCGCCGCAAGGAAGCCGTCGCCAAGGCGGTCCAGGAGCGTACGGCAATCGTGGAGAAGGCCGAAGCCGTCGCCGCCGGACTGGGCGACAACACGAACTGGCGTTCGACCGCAGACAAGTTCCGCGCGCTGTTTGACGAATGGCAGGCCCATCAGCGCAATTCTGTGCGCATCGACCGTGCCGATGCCGACGCGCTGTGGAAGCGCTTCTCCGCTGCGCGCACGACCTTTAACCAGCAGCGTCGCAAGTGGGCGCAGGCTCGCGATAACGAGCGCGCGCATGCCAAGACCGAGAAGGAAGCGATCATCGCCGAGGCGAACGAAATCAAGGATTCCACCGACTGGGCGGAAACCTCCCGCAAGTTCAACGAACTGATGGACCGTTGGAAGAAAGCCGGTCGCGCAGGCCGCGCCGATGACGACGCACTGTGGGCGAAGTTCCGTGAGGCCGCGGACACCTTCTTCAACGCCCGTCAGGCCGATCGCGACCAGATCAATTCTTCCGAAAAGGAGAATCTCGCGAAGAAGGAAGAGCTGTTGAAGAAGGCCGAGGCGCTGGTGCCGGTCGCCGACGCGAAGGCCGCGAAGCAGGCTCGTCAGAAGCTGGCGGAGATCCAAGGCGAATGGGACCAGATCGGATACGTGCCGCGCGAGGACATGCGTCGCATCGAAGACCGTCTTGACGCAGTCGATCGTCAGATCAAGGCCGTTGAGGACGCTGCATGGAAGAAGAGCGATCCGGAGGCGGACGCCCGCAAGTCCAGCTTCGAGGAGCAGCTCAACGCCCAGCTCAAGGAGCTTGACGACAAGATCGCCACGGAATCCGACCCGGCCAAGAAGGCCAAGCTGGAAGCCGAGAAAGCCACCAAGGAGCAGTGGCTGAACGCCATCAAGTAGTCGGCTGCCAACCGTACGTACACGAATCGCCGGAGTCCCGCAAGTGTCGGGATTCCGGCGATTTGCTTATCAGCCAAGCAGTCCCGCCCTGCCCGATCCTGCCCGATCCTGCCCGATAGCCTGGTCGAGATGCCTCGAAGTCACCGGGTTGGTGACGGCACTGAGGTGACGTGACTGTTGCCATTGGCGCTACGCAGCGATAGAAGGCAGCGATGCAACGCAAGAGGGGTGGTCCTGCAAACCGTGCAGGACCACCCCTCAACAGTGGCGACAATCGCGGACGAATTTACGACAACGACGGCATGTCCCCGTTGCCTTCAGCTCCGGTATCGCAGGACTGGGCAGACGCATCCGTTGCCGGTGCCGGCGTGGCACCGACCAGCTTCGCATCCGGATTGCCGGCGTCGTCACCTTCAGAGAATTCCTCTCCGGTGAAGGTGAAATCGCCGAGAATGCCTTCGCCCTCGCCGTCCACGACTACACGCTGGCCGTCGTGTAGCTCGCCCATGAGGATCTTCTCCGAAATGGCGTCCTCGATGTCGCGCTGGATCACACGGCGCAGCGGACGTGCGCCGAGCAGCGGGTCGAAGCCCTTCTCAGCAAGCAGGTCCTTGGCCTTGTCGGTCAGTTCGAGCGACATATGACGGTCAAACAGACGATCGTTGAGCTGCTTGACATCCAGATCGACGATCTGGCGCACCTGCGGCTCGGTGAGCTGACGGAACACGATGATGTCATCAAGGCGGTTGAGGAACTCGGGACGGAACTGTTCCTTGAGTTCGCTGTACACCTGCTCCTTCATGCGGTCGTAGCTCGTCTCGGTGTCCGAACCGAGGTTGAAGCCCGTGTTCACTGCCTTGGCGATATTGCGCGTGCCCAGATTGGTGGTCAGGATGATGATCGTGTTCTTGAAGTCCACCTTGCGACCCTGGCCGTCGGTCAGATGACCATCGTCAAGCACCTGAAGCAGCGTGTTGAAGATGTCGGGATGGGCCTTCTCAATCTCGTCGAACAGCACGACGGAGAACGGCTTGCGGCGCACCTTCTCGGTGAGCTCGCCGCCCTCCTCGTATCCGACATACCCCGGAGGCGCGCCGAACAGACGGGATGCGGCGTACTTCTCGGAGAACTCGGACATGTCGACGCGGATCAACGCGTCCTCGTCATCGAACAAGAACTGCGCCAAGGTCTTGGCGAGCTCCGTCTTGCCGACGCCGGTGGGGCCGGCGAAGATGAAGGAACCTGCAGGACGCTTAGGATCCTTCAGGCCGACACGCGTACGCCTGATGGACCGGGCGAGCGCGGAAACCGCTTCGTCCTGGCCGATGATGCGCTTGTGCAACTCGGCTTCCATGTTGAGCAGCTTCTTGGATTCCGCCTGGGTGAGCTTGAAGACCGGAATACCCGTCGTGCTGGCCACGACCTGGGCAATGACCTCCTCGTTCACTTCCATCTTCACGTTGGATTCGCCTTCGCGCCACGAGGATTCCTTCTCTTTGCGCTCGGCTTCCAGCTTCTCCTGGCTGTCGCGCAGTTCTGCAGCCTTCTCGAAGTCCTGCTTCTTGATGGCTTCGTCCTTCTCAGCAGACACCTTGGCGACCTGCGCGTCAAGATCCTTGAGCTCGGGTGGGGCCGTTAGACGCTTGATCCGCAGCCGCGCACCGGCCTCGTCGATCAGATCGATCGCCTTGTCCGGCAGGTGACGGTCCTGGATGTAGCGTGCGGACAGCTCAGCGGCGGCCTGCAACGCACCATCAGTGATGGTCACATGATGATGGTTCTCGTACCGCGAACGCAGACCCTTGAGAATCTCAATTGTCTCGGCGATCGAAGGCTCATGGACCTGAATCGGCTGGAAACGGCGTTCCAGCGCCGCGTCCTTTTCGATGTACTTGCGGTATTCCTCGGTCGTGGTCGCGCCAATGGTCTGCAGTTCGCCGCGCGCGAGCATCGGCTTAAGCATGTCAGACGCGCCCAGAGCACCGTCGGCACTACCGGCGCCGACAATCGTGTGGATTTCATCGATGAACAGGACGATATCCCCGCGGGTCTTGATTTCCTTGAGCACTTTCTTCAGGCGCTCTTCGAAATCGCCGCGATAGCGCGAACCGGCCACCATGGAGCCCAGATCAAGGGAATAAACCTGCTTGTCCTTAAGCGTTTCAGGCACATCGCCCGCGACGATCTTCTGCGCAAGCCCCTCGACGACGGCTGTCTTGCCGACGCCCGGCTCGCCAATCAGCACCGGATTGTTCTTGGTGCGGCGGGACAGCACGACCATGACACGTTCGATTTCCGCGGAACGGCCAATCACCGGGTCAAGCTTGCCTTCCGCGGCTTCGGCGGTCAGGTTGCGGCCGAATTGATCGAGAATTGCCGAGCCGGTCTGCCCACGCTTGTCCTGGACGCCGCCAGCATTCGCCAGTTCGCCCTTGTTGTCGGTATCCGGGCCGGTTGAATTGCCGCGGATCATATCGATGACCGTGCTGCGCAGCTCACCCAGATCGACATCCATCTTGATGAGCACCTGCGTGCCGACGCCCTCGCCCTCGCGAATCAGGCCGAGCAGGATGTGCTCCGTGCCGATATAGCTGTGCCCCAACTGCAGCGCCTCGCGCAGACTCAGCTCGAGCACCTGCTTGGCGTGTGGGGTGAATGGGATGTGGCCGTTGGGCGACGCATTGCCCTTGCCGATCATCTCCTCAACCTGCTTGCGGGTGTCCTGCAGATTCACGCCCTTGGAGGCGAGCGCCTTTGCGGCGACGCCCTCGCCCTCGCGAATCAGGCCGAGCAGCAGATGTTCGGTGCCGATGTAGTTGTGCTGCAGGGAGCGAGCCTCTTCCTGCGCCAACACAATCACGCGCCGTGCACGGTCTGTAAACCGTTCGAACATGCTTGTCCTTCCACTGTTGTTTGTCCACTTCACTTTACAGATTCGCGGTGACGTTTCTTCCCTCATGCGTGGCAATTGCGCTATCAACGCAAACAAGACGATATGCTTGGCAGTGTAAGCTTCCTCGTAAGCCGCCTCAAGGAGGATGAAATGACGGACAATCTTGGACAGGTCACCGGCCACGAGGCCGACATCGTCGTCGGCGTGGACGGTTCTGACGAATCATTCGCCGCGTTGCGCTGGGCCTTGGGCGAAGCCTCACTGACTGGACAGCATGTCAATGCGGTATTCGGATGGACCCATTCGTGGGATATGGGTGCGAAACCTGAAACCGATGACGCTTGGAAAGACGTACGCGAGCAGATGACAGCCCGGCTGCGCGACTGGGTTGACAGGGCGGGCGCTGACATGGATTTCGACCCTGAAAAGCTCAAACTCACTTCGGTTCGGGCCACCGGCACCCATGCGCTACTCGAGCTCGGGTCGAACGCGCAGCAGATTGTCGTCGGCCGCCGATCGCTCAATCGTGTTGCCCGTTGGTTCCTGGGATCGCTGTCCGCTTCGCTGGCGGAGGAAGCGAAGGTTCCGGTCACAGTCGTGCGGTTCGCCAGCGATGAGGAAGCCAATGTGCAGGATGCCATCGCCAATTCGCTGACTCCGGGAGATTCGACCGTACACTACGCGCAGCCGCCGGTTGTCGGCGAAAACCGCAGCAAGCCGGTTGTCGTGGGCATTGACGGCTCGGTCATCTCGAAACGCGCGCTGGCGTTCGCCGTCGATGAGGCACGCATCCATGGGGCGCCGCTGCATATCCTATTCTGCTGGCAGCTCAAGGATCTGGACACTGTTCCGGGCTATGAGAACGCGGTCGCGCCGATGTCGGTGGACCAGCAGCGCGCGCAACAGTTGCTTGACGATGTCGTCGCGCAAGCGCATATCCCCGACACGGTGGACGTCCATGCGAATGCGTTCCACATCCCCGCAGCGAAGGGGCTCATCAGTGCTTCACGCTACGCAAGCCATCTGGTGGTCGGGTCGCGCGGGTTGAGCGGCCTAGACGCCCATTTTCTCGGCTCGGTCTCCCGTCAGCTCGTGAATTTCGCCGAATGCACGGTGACGGTCGTGCACTGAGTGTTCCCGGCCGCGCGCTGTGCGGATAGACCGTACAGATACGACAAGGGCCGCCTGTCCGCAGGATTCACATTCCTGCACGGCAGGCGGCCCTTACTCTAAGCGAAACGGTCAGGCCGGCTCAGTCGGCGCTTGTGGGGTTGTCCCCGTTGCTGTCAGCGCCGGTAACATCAGTCGGATTCGCGGTATCGGCGGTATCGCCATAGGCGGCGGACTTGGCGTTGCCGGTTTCCACGGCATCGTCGGATGTCGCTGTATCGTCGGTTTGCTTCCTGCCGTCGGATGGTGCAGCTTCCGCTGCCTGAGCCACATCACCGTCGTCACCGTGATCGGTCTCGGGAAACCCGGCCGCTTCCAAATCGTCCATGGTGATCACCGATTCGACCTGAGGGGTCTGCGGGGTGTCATCGCGTTCCTCGCTATCCGTCTCGTCATCCTCAACGGTGTTGTTGTCGATATCGGCTTCGCTGGCCTCTTCAAGCAGCTCGACTTGGCCGCGCTCCTCACGCGGGGACTGGGCGATGACATCAATATGCATGTCGTCGTAGGCGGGTTTGGATTGCACCCACAGATGCGATGGCTGCGGCGGATCGATTTCCGAATGCTCCCCGCACCCGTGGTCAAGCGAGACGACACGACCGTCGTCGGGGCTCCACTTGTTCGCACAAACGCCGAACATCCGGTCGAAATCTCCTTTGAGCGGCACGAAGAACCCGCATGTCGAGCACAGATTGCCGGCCGCCGTCTTCGTGGACAGCGCCTTGGGGCCGTGAGGACCTTCATACCAACGTTTTGCGGTCTGGTCCCGTCCCAGCGGACTGAGTACGTGACGGCGGGACAACATGAATTCCTCGACACTGTCCTCAAGATCCTCCGCGGAGGTCACCGACGCGTCCTCAGGGTTGTCCGGCGTATTCCCAGTTTGTGCGGATACATCGTCTTCGGCTTGTGTCTGCCCATCTACACCTTGCTCCTCGGCCTGTGCCTGATCAGCATCGGGCGTCGGCGCAGCCACGGATGGCTCGGTACGGCGGAAACCGTCCTCGAGCCGGGAATCGTCCGGCTCGGTCCCAATCGAATCGGTCACCGACAAGTCGGTGGGCAGCAAACGGTCTTTCCACGGCACCCATGCCGGCGGCATCAAGGCCTGATCCGTAGGCACAAGGGAGGATTCGTTGACCGTCCACTCGTCGATATCGGTGTCGTGATACAGCGTCACCGACCATTCCCAGCCTTCGTATCCCCGTTTCTTTGATTCGAAACGGAAATCCGTGACATGGTCGTCCTCGTTGATCGAACGGGTCAATCGCCCGACTTGGTCCGGCTCGTCGGCCACGGTCATGGCCACCGACCGAGCGAGTGACTCGGGGTCGATCCGTGGCGTCTCAGGCTCGTCCTGCGGATTCTCAATTGTCTGCATGCTCATCATTCCTGTACGTCGAAGTCGTCAGCCACCGCACGCATCACCGTCGCGAGCTTCTTGCTGTCCGCCGGCGAAGGATAGTGGTGACGCCGCAAATCGTTGCCCGCCTTGTCAAGCAGCTTGATCAAATCCTCCACGATGGCAGCCATGTCGTCAGGCTTCGGCCTAGTGGCCTTAACCAGCGACGGACCCGCGGCGATCGGCTTGACGCCCATTGCTTGTGGTCCCTTGTGTCCGTCGATCACGGAGAATTCCACCTTCACGCCCTTGCGCAGCGTCGTCGTGCCTTGAGGCAACGCCGCGGCGGGCAGGAACACGTCCTTGCCCTGATCCGTGGCGATGAAGCCGTAACCTTTGTTCGCATCGAACCAACGCACCCGTCCCGTGGGCATAAGCACACCTCTCCTACTCCATACCAAGGCAAGCCGCGCCTGCCGTCATTGAACCAACATCTCAGTTTACCGCATAGCCTTCCGTATCGGCTGTGGGCAATGTCACTTCTTATCGGACGGCGACGATTTGTCTTTCCTGCCCTTGGATGGCTTGCGTTCCTTGCCGCGTTCGCGGGCCTGCACCGGCTGCTGCTGGCGTTGGATCGGCGTTCGGGTTTGGTTGGGGTCAATCGGCAGGACAACCGTCAGCGTTAGGCCGCCTCCGGGTGTGGTAGTCGCACTGATCAGACCGTGGTGCGCTTTGACCACGGACTGCGCGATCGCCATGCCCAGTCCGGTGCCGCCTTTCTGCCGTGCGCGGGACGGATCGGCGGTGTAGAACCGCTCGAAGATCTGCGACTGCGAAGCTTCCGGCACGCCGGGTCCGTGATCGGCGAAGCGAATGACCACATAGGGCATGCCCGATCGCACGCTTTGTCCTACTTCCGCCGCCTCAAGGAAAGAGTTGAGCCCCTTGGCGTTCGACGACAGATGGGCCAGCTGCTGCGGGGTGATGGACGCATGCAGCATGCTCAACGCGACTTCAACGGGCGAATCGGACGGCGTGTACCGATGGATGTTGCCCACGATATTGGTGATGACCTGCCGCAACCGCGAACCGTCGCCCGTAAGGGTGATCGACGGCAGCTCGCCGGGGCTGAACGCGAGCCACGTACCCTGTCTGTCGCCGCCATGCCGCAGCGCAAGTACACCTTTGGTGATGCCACGCTGGGGGTCGAGCGCATGCAAGTCGTCGCACGCGTCAGTCAACTGGGACGTGATGTTCACCTGTTGGGTGACGTCGATACCACGGCCTTCATCAAGCCGCGCGAGCGAGAGCAGATCCTCGACCAGCACGGTCATGCGGGCGCTTGACGCCTCGATATGGCTAATCGACTCGTCCGCGCGTTCCAAGGCCCCCGGCATGTCGCGCTGCAGCGTGTACAACTCGGCGTACCCGTGGATTGCGGCAAGCGGGGTGCGCAGCTCGTGGCTGGCGTCGGAGACGAAGCGCTTCATCTTTTCGGTCGTCTCCTGCTGCTCGTTGAAGCTTTGCTCGATACGTGCGAGCATGGTGTTCAACGATGCGGCGAGGGAACCGACTTCCGTGTTCTCCGGGGCGCTAGGGACACGCTGGCTCAAATCACCGGTGGCGATTTTCGCTGCTGTTTTCTCGATGCGTTTGAGCGGTGCGAGCGTACTTTGGATCAGGATGGTCGCGATGACCGCGCCGATCAGCACGATGGCGATGCTCACCAGCGTGCAGTATTTCGTGAGGGTATTTACGGTGTCGATCTGGTTGCTCAGCGACAGGCCGATATAGATCACGCCCTTGATCTGCGCGCTGCCGTCCTCGGCTTTCTTGCCCCACGACAGGGCGAGCACCCTCCACGGGGCGTTGGCGGCTTGCAGTGTGGAGCGGTTCACCGTGCTGGTGTCCGTGCACACAATCGCCGATGTGGTGAACGGCTGGCCGATTTTCACATCGCCCATCGACCCGTCCGGCGGCAGATCAGGCACCGAAATGACGTTCTCCCGCATCACCGGAACGAGCGGCGTGTTGAGGATGTGGTAGTTCGTGTCGCGAATCTGCATGAAGTAGTCGTTCGGGCCTACGCTGCCCTGTTCGCTGCTGTCCTTGCTGCGCAACACGTCGATGTTGTCGTAGACCAGCTGCGCCTGTTCCGCGAGCTGATTGTCGGTTTTCTGCAACAGATAGTTGCCGACGAGCTCCTTAATCGAGAAGGTGATGCCCGCGGCGCATACGGTCAGCAGTACCATCATGCACGCCAGCAGTTTGGTGCTCAGCGGGATCGCGTCGAAGCGGTGGACCAGCATGTCGCGCACGGCGTCCATGCCGCGTGCGATGGTCGCGATCGGCCCGGGGAGCCTGCCGTATCTGGCCTGGCTGGCAGGCTGTCCGCTTTCGTCCCGGGGCGTGCCGGACGCGCCGCCGGGCGCACTTGTCTGTGCTGAACTTGCGGACATAGCAGGTGCCTTCCGTGTTGTCGTTGACGCGGAATCCCCGCCTGCGACTGCAGCGCATTGCGAGGATTCCTTCGGTGCGTTTCCTGGATGGAGCGGCATCAGGCTTCTTTCTTCGCCGTCTTGGGCGCGCGAATCATGTATCCGATGCCTCGCTTGGTTTCAATCAGCGGAGCGACCTTGTGCTTCTCGCCGTTCTCATCCTCGACGACCACGCCGTCGACCTTCTTGCGCAGGTAGGAGATGTACGATTCGACAATCGCGGCGTCCCCGCCCCAGTCGTACTGCCACACGTGGTCAAGAATCTGGGTTTTCGACAGCACGCGCCCCTCGTTGTCCATGAGGTAGCGCAGCAACTTGTATTCAGTCGGACTCAGGTCCACCTGTACCCCAGCGCGGGTCACGTCATGGGAGTCCTCGTTGATTTCAAGGTCGCCGACGCGGATAATCGGGTCGTCTGCTTCCTGATGGCTGGTGCGGCGCAGAATCGCACGGATACGCGCCACAACCTCCTCGAGGCTGAACGGCTTGGTGACATAATCGTCACCGCCGACGGTCAGACCCATGACCTTGTCCTGGGTGTCGTCGCGCGCGGTGAGGAACAGCACCGGCGAATCGATGCCCTCCTGCCGGATGCGGCGCGTCACGGTGAATCCGTCGATGTCAGGGAGCATGACGTCGAGCACGATCAGGTCGGGGTGCACTTTCTCGATGACCTCGATCGCCTCGGAACCCGAAGCCGCGGTGTTCACTTCGAATCCTGCGAAATGCAAGGAGGCGACGAGCAAGTCGCGGATGGAGGGCTCGTCGTCAACAACTACGATGGATGCTTCAATTGGTTTACTCATGCTTCCCAGCATTCCTCTTTTGTCTGCGTGTTTCCTGAGAATGTTCTGCAACTTGCTGAGAAAATCGCTTCAGATATTCACCCACCGCCGAGGAGTCCGATTCCGATGCGGCTGATGCATGGGCCTCGGCACCGGCGGCACGGTCGGATTGGTGTTCGGAGCGGTTTTCCGTGCGGCCCTCCCCCGGAGCCTGCGGTTGCAGTGTCTGCGAATAGTCCTGCAATTCGCCGTGAATCACGGGGCTCTTGTGGCGGCGGGCGGGGCGCGCGCGTTTCGACGAATCGCTGTGACGGTTCGATGGCGATTGCTTCGTACCACGACGGCGCATCGCCTTACGCGACCGGTCCTGCTTGCCTCCCTTGCTGTGAGCGCCTTTCGCGTTACGCGCCAGCACGATAATTACCACGACCAGGGCGACCAGCAGCAGCGCCACACCTACGAATAGCCCGATGGAGAAATTCTTCGTGTCCCCCGATGTCGATGTCTCCTTGAGCTTGCCGATTTCGTTCATCATCGCAATGGCCGAGCCCGACCAGTCAGGGGCACCTTTTTTGGCGGTCAATGGTCCCAGGGCGGCTTCAGACAACGCATCTACGGATTTCTGGTCTTTGAGCCACTTGTCCGAATTGTTCGACACCGCGACGACGAGGTTGCCATCCGCGCTGGCGACCGCCAGCAATACGGTGTTAGGCGACGGACTGGTCGACTGCAGCAGGGTGCTCGCCCATGTCGTGGGCTTCGTTTTCGTCCCGAAACTGTCCAGATACAGCAAACGCACCGAAACGCCGTATTCATTCTTCGTTTTCGTGATCATGTCGGTCACGCTAGTGACGTTCTCGCCGAGCAGATTGTTCGGGTCGGTGATGTCGGCGCTCAAGGTGGCGTCCGATGAGGTATCCGCCGTGGATGAGGAAGAGGAAGACGACGATGTGGATGGGCTGGGGCTCGACGCGTCATCTGCTTCGGCGCACATCGGCAGCGCCGCCACCGCGAAGACGCAGAACACCGCAACGAGCGTCACGAGCGCGCGCTGCCACCATATGGCCGTCTGCTGCGGCTGTCGTCTTTTGACCACATTTGCCGTACGGACGTGAGACATGTTCAAAAACCGCATATTGTCCACTGTAGCGGTCGGCTGCACCAAACGGGGGACGCGTACGGTCGGCCGACCGCCAACGCCGCAAGGCGAGAACCACGTCAAGAAAAACAAGAAAGGAACGTCTATGGCACAGTACCAAGTCGATTCGGAACAGATCCAGTCCTCAAGCGCCGCGGTGCGTTCTTCCATCGAGCAGATCAGACAAGCCGTCCAAGGCATGTACGCGAATCTTGAGGGGCTCAACAGCGTGTGGAGCGGCTCGGCGTCCGCGCAGTTCGCCGGGGTCATCAGGCAATGGCGGGCCGCGCAGCAGCAGATGGACGCGTCGCTGGAGGCGATCGGCATGTCGCTGACGCAAGCGTCGAATGTATACGCCGATGCCGAAGCGCAGGCTTCGCGATTGTTCACGATATCGTGACGGCGTAGGGCTGTAGCGACGGCTCGCATCGCGAGAGGCTGTGCTACACGCGATAGGTGCCGTAATTACGTGCGCGACGGTGCCTAGTGTCGTCGTCTGCCGCGCAGTATCGCCGACATTGCAGTGAAACACGCATGGCTACGGCAGTGTCGAGGGCGTATCACCGGCAGCGTACGCTCATCGCCGGTACGCCTTCGACAGCTGCCCCATAACGCTTCAGGGGCGCCGGCGGGAAACCGCCGGCGCCCCTGAAGCATCCATATATATCACTTGCGTCGTTTCATGCGAATGTGGGACGCTTGTGACCGTTTGGATCAGTAGCCCATGTCAGCGCCCTGGGCCGGAGCCGCAGTCTTCGGCTCCGGCTTGTTGGCCACCACAGCCTCAGTGGTCAGGAACAGGCCGGCAATGGAAGCGGCGTTCTGCAGCGCGGAACGAGTGACCTTGACCGGGTCGGTGACGCCGGCGGCCATCAAATCCTCGAAGGTGTTCGTGGCGGCGTTGAAGCCCTGGCCTTCCGGCAGCTCACGCACCTTGTTGAAGACCACGTCACCGGAGACACCGGAGTTCTCGGCGATCTGCTTGATCGGAGCCTCGACGGCACGGAACACGATGGCCGCACCGGTCGCCTCTTCGCCGGTCAGCGAAGCCAGAGCCTCGCTCTTCTCGGCCTTCTTGGCGGCCTGCACGAGCGCCACACCGCCACCGGGCACCAGGCCCTCTTCGACGGCTGCCTTGGCGTTGCGCACGGCGTCCTCGATGCGATGCTTGCGTTCCTTGGCCTCGACTTCGGTCGCGGCGCCCACCTTGATGACGGCCACGCCGCCGGCGAGCTTGGCGAGACGCTCCTGCAGCTTCTCGCGATCATAATCGGAATCGGTGTTGTCGATTTCGGAACGAATCTGAGCGACGCGGGCAGCCACGTCTTCCTTGGAGCCGCCGCCGGAGACGATGGTGGTCTCGTCCTTGGAGACGATGACCTTCTGGGCGGTGCCGAACACGTCCATGTCGATGGAGTCGAGCTTCAGGCCCAGTTCATCGGAGACGACCTGGCCGCCGGTGAGGATGGCCATATCCTGCAGCATGGCCTTACGACGATCGCCGAAGCCAGGAGCCTTGACCGCGCAGGTGTTGAAGGTGCCGCGAATCTTGTTGAGAATCAGGGTCGGCAGCGCTTCGCCGTCGACGTCTTCGGCCACGATCAGCAGCGGACGGCCGCTCTTCATGACCAGGTCAGCAAGGTGGACGATGTCCTGCTGGCTGGACACCTTGCCTGAGGTGAGCAGGATGTACGGGTTCTCCAGCACTGCGGTCTGGTCGTCGGCGTTGGTAACGAAGTACGGGGCGATATAGCCCTTGTCGAAACGCATACCCTCGGTGAACTCGAGGTCCAGGCCGAAGCGGTTGTTGTCCTCGACGGTCACGACGCCATCCTGGCCGACCTTGTCAAGAGCCTCGGCGATCTTCTCGCCGACCTCAGGATCGGCAGCGGAAATCGTTGCGGTGGCTGCGATCTGGTCCTTGGTCTCCACATCCTTGGCGGAAGCGACCAGTTCCTTGACGATTTCGTCGGCGGCCTTCTCGATGCCGCGACGCAGGGCAATCGGGTTGGAGCCGGCGACCACGTTCTTCAGGCCTTCATGAACCAGGGACTGGGCGAGCACGGTAGCGGTCGTGGTGCCATCGCCTGCGACGTCATCGGTCTTCTTCGCGACTTCCTTGACCAGCTCGGCGCCGATGCGCTCGTACGGCTCTTCAAGGTCGATCTCCTTGGCGATGGAGACGCCATCGTTGGTGATGGTCGGCGCACCGTAGGTCTTGTCGAGCACGACATTGCGGCCCTTCGGACCCAGCGTGACCTTGACGGTGTTGGCGAGCTTGTCGAGACCCGCGAGCATTCCCTGGCGAGCTTCCTCGTCGTATGCAATAATCTTTGCCATCGTTCCTCCACATATGGCTACACGGTATGAACTTCCACCCGAGACCTTGAGTAAGCCGACCGTCAGCTGCCGGTTATCACTCTCGGCTTCCGAGTGCTAATTGGGAGATTAGCACTCTCGGGCGCCGAGTGCCAACATCGCCGCATGTATTGCGCTGTTGGCATGAAATGCGTGTCGCGAGTGTCGAACGGGAATAATCCCGGTGCGCCGATCCCTCGCCGCTTCGATGCTGCGCCGTATGCCGCCGTTCACGACCGGAATCCTGTGTGACGCGGGCGCCCAATCAAGGCGTGCCGCAAAGCAAATCCGTCGGAATATGGACCCAATGCCGCGACAGGCAGCCGCAATCATCTTATCCCTGCTTCTACCGACGTTGAGTCACCCGTCAGCGTCGGTAGAAGGTTGAACAATGCGAACAGTTCGCAGTGTGTGCCCGACCGATCGTCCACGAACTGGTTACGCCTTGAGCCACCCCAGCGTAAACAGTTTGAGAAACCACACGAGCCAGTTACGCGTACAGCGCCCTCAGACACGGCACGCGATATGCCGAAACAACAACAGGCGCCCCGTCGGGGACGCCTGGAGTGAGATGGTGTACCTGTGAAGCTGGTCGGCGAGGCCGGTCAGGATGACACGCGCATCATAAGGTTCAAGAGAATCGCCAGATCACAGCTTGGTGACGGTGGTCGCTTGGAAACCCTTAGGACCACGCTCCACCTCATATTCGACGCGATCGCCCTCATCGAGCTTCTTGAACCCCTCCTGTTGAATAACGGAGTAATGCACGAATACATCATCCCCACCCTCATCCGGGGCAATGAATCCATATCCTTTGCCTGCGTTGAAGAATTTCACCGTGCCTTGTGCCATTTCAATCATCCCTCGCATGGGCCGGCCCGACGCAACCATTCACGCCGGCTACCGCCCACTTGGTGCCCCATTGTAGCGAGACGAGACAACGAAACGCCGAGAGGTCAGTTCATCAGCACAACGACGACCGGCGCGGACAGATTGGTCACCTTGCTGACATTGGAAATGCCCAGCTTGGCGGCAACGTCCTGCGCCGTGGCCAAATCGGACTCGTTCTGATACCACACCACGGATGCGCTTGGCAAGCTGCCCGAAGGATTGGCCGCCACGACGTTGGTGTACCCTGCACCGGTGAGTACCGCCGCCTGCTTCGCGGCATATCCGGTCTTTCGTGTGCCATTGACCACGCGCACTTGGGTGGACAGGTTCGCCGAGGACGAAGACGCCGGTGACGAGGTGGATTCCGACGGCGACGCAGACGCCGACTCAGACGCCGACTCGGAGGCGGAGGCCGAAGCCGAGGCAGTATCGCTCGCGCTGGCAGACGCCGATGCAGACGCAGTTGATTTGGCCGAGGGACTCGAGGACGACGAAGCGCTGCTGTCACTGGAGAACAACTTGGCGCCTTCACCCGACATGGCGGCCCACGCACCAACGCCCGCGACAGCGGCGACGATGACGACGATCAGGAATGGCACCAAACGCGAGGCTATCGACCGATTGCCGCGGTGCACGCCGATTGGCCCCTGCGGCGGGTTGTCGAACACGTCCTGCGCGTACGACTCATCAGTGTTACGGTCTTTGCGTGCCATATGCCGTCCCTTTCGAATAGATTCATCATCGAGTGTACATGCACGGCCGGGCAGTGTCGACACAAACTGCGGCCAATGTGTCGGATATCCACAGCTTTGTCACGTCCTGCCGTGCTTTGCCCGTCTCCGCGCCGCACGCTAATCGGTTAGTGCGCCGATTAGCGCCATACGTCCATCAACGCCCTAGAGTAGTAGGCATGGAACATGCTCATGTCAAACCGCTGTCCGAGATTATTGACCCCGGCTGGGCCGCAGCGCTGGCCGACGTGGAACCGGATATCCATCGGATGGGGGATTTTCTGCGGGCCGAAATCGCGGCGGGACGCCATTATCTTCCTGCGGGACGCAATGTCCTGCGCGCGTTCACCGTCCCCTTCGACAGTATCAAAGTGCTGATTGTCGGGCAGGATCCGTATCCGACACCCGGTCACCCGGTGGGACTGAGCTTCTGCGTCGCCCCTGATGTCAGGCCGTTGCCGAAAAGCCTGATTAATATCTACAAGGAACTCAGCGACGATCTGAGCGTTCCCACACCGTCCAACGGCGATCTGACCCCATGGACGCAACGCGGGGTCATGCTGCTCAACAGATGCTTGACCGTTCAAGTCGGCCGTCCCAACAGCCATCAGGGCAAAGGATGGGAGCATATCACCGACGAGGCGATCCGCGCTCTCAACGCCCGTACCGACCAAGAGGGCAAGCCGAAGCCTTTGGTCGCGATTCTGTGGGGACGCAATGCGCAGACGCTCAAACCACTGCTGACGAACGCCGCGATCATCGAATCCCCGCATCCGAGCCCCTTGTCTGCCTCGCGCGGTTTCTTCGGGTCACGCCCGTTCTCTCGGGCAAACCAGGCGCTGGTCGCCATGGGCGCGCAACCGGTGGACTGGGCGCTCCCGCCCGCCGCATCCCCCGCCTACGGTCAACTGCAACCTACGGCCTCCAAGCCGATACCACCACTAGTGCCCCGAGCCGACACCCCGGCAGCCCCCGCACCGAAAGCGCCCACCATGACACCTCTGCTGTAAGCGAGGCATCCTAATCCGCTACTATGCTGGGATACCGGGTTGCGACCAACCGGCTGCAACCCGACCAGCCACCAATCGTTGGAGCACACCATGGCACTTTTCCCACCACAACCGAACATCCCGCAACAGATGACGCCGATGCCGCAACAACCGGCGACCCCGACATCCGCGGGCCTGTCGCCCGACGATCTCAACCACGCACGGCAGCTGGCCGACCGCATCCGTGCACGGTTCGCACAGACCCTCGTGGGCCAGGACAACCTGCGTGAAGCGCTGATTGTCACCATGGTCTCCGGAGGGCATATCCTCATCGAATCCGTCCCCGGCCTGGCCAAAACGACCGCGGCGCAGACGCTGGCGACATCAGTGTCGGGCAGTTTCAAACGCGTGCAATGCACCCCCGACCTCATGCCATCCGATTTGGTCGGCACCCAGGTCTTCGACTTCTCCACGCAGCGGTTCAGCACGCAAATCGGCCCGATCCATGCGAATTTCGTGCTGCTTGACGAAATCAACCGTTCCAACGCGAAAACCCAGTCCGCGATGCTCGAGGCGATGGCCGAAGGCGCCACGACCATCGGCGGGGAACGCATCGCGCTGCCGCAGCCGTTCATGGTGATCGCCACCGAGAACCCGATTGAGGAAGAAGGCACGTTCAATCTGCCTGAAGCGCAGATGGACCGATTCACGATGAAGGCGGTCATGGGCTATCCCAGCGCTGACGAGGAGCAGCGCATGCTCGCTATGCTTACCAAACGCGGTTCCGACACCGTCGACGCCAAAACACTCGAAGGCGACGTCCTCTCGCTCGCCGACGTCGAGTTCCTGCGCGCCGCCGCCCGACGGGTTCACGTCTCCGAAGCGATCATGGGCTATGCGGTCGATATCGTGGCGACCTCTCGAGGCGCCGGAACCCACCCGATCGCGGATTTGTCAGCAAAGGTTCGTCTCGGCGCCAGCCCGCGCGCCTCCATCGCGCTCATCCGCGTCGGACAGGCAGCCGCCCTGCTCGCCGGACGCGATTATGTGATTCCTGAAGACGTCAGGATGTTCGCGCATGAAATCCTGCGACACCGCATCCTGCTGACCTTCGAAGCGCTCGCCGACGGGGTGACCAGCGACCAAGTGGTCGACTCCGTCGTGGCGACGGTACCGGTGCCATGATCGACGGCATGACAGGCACCGAGAACGGCGGCATTGCCGGAGACATGACCGGCGGCGACGCAATCCGCAGGAAAATCGAAGCGCTCGCCACCACGCTCAGTTTGCCGACCGTTCGTCGGGCGTTGGGCACCCTTGAAGGCGAACACCCCTCCCACCGGCGGTTCGGCAGCGACGACATCATGGACATCCGCCCGTACGAGCCCGGCGACGAGGCGCGTCGCATCGATTGGCATACGAGCGCGCGCAGCGGCAGGCCAATGGTCGTCCACAGGCAGCGGCGAGTCACGTCTCGCGTATGGATGCTGATGGACACAGGCCGGGAGATGACCGGCTCGTGCGAGTCGGGGGAAATGGCATGGCAGGTTGCGGCGAACGGTCTGCGGATGTTCGCCGCGTTGAGCTTGCGCAGGTCCGACGACATCTCCTTGGTCTGCGCTGATTCGGCGAGTATCACCAGAGTGCCGTTCCATGGCGGTTTCGCCCAGTTCGAGCACACGCTCGACCGCGCGCTGGAACGTCCTTGGAACCATCCTCGCAATATGGATGCCCTGTTGGATTATGCGCGGCGCATCAACGACCGTAATGCCTTGATTGTGCTGGCGACCGACGAACATGCGCTTGGCGAGCGACAGCTCGGCGCAATCCACGCCCTCGCTCGGACCCACCCAATGGTGATTGTCGACGTGGAAACCATCAACCCGTTCGCCGCCCGCCAGCGTACGGTCGCCGACGCCGATACCGGCAGAAGGTTGCCGGCGTTCCTCATCGACGCCGTAAGTAAGCGTGAAGTGGACACTCACCGCAGCTATCTCGCCGCCCAGCTCGAAGCCCAGTTGCATGCCGGGGGTTCGACGCTGATGCGCGCCTCATCGAGCGAAGCCATGTTCCGTACTTTCGTGCGCACGGTATCCGTGACACTCGCGCGCACCGGCTTCTCGACCCATCCGGTGGCTCCCCCGAAGGCCCTTGACGCCGCCGGCAAGGCAGGAGACCGCTTATGAGCACTGCTATCACCGACATCGTCCGTATCGTCGCGGCGATCAAGCTCGACGACCTCAAACCGGAGCAGGCGTACACTGGCGCCGGCGCAATCGCCGCCGTCCTTGTGGCTTCACTCGCCCTGGCGTGTCTGTTTGTCGTCTTGGCCGTTGTGCTGTCCAAACCGCGTCGATCCCGCCCACAAGCCAAGCGAGCGCATCGCGGGGTGCATCACCAGACCAGCGGCACCCGGATCTGGCACCGGCGCATCGACGAAGTGGTGGACCGATTCCATGCGGGCGTCATCAGCCGAGACCAGGCCTTCGCCCAACTCGCCTCGCTGGCCCGCGCATACGCGTCCGGCATGGCGGACGACACCATGGAAACCCGGACCTTGTCCGATCTCAACCGCACGATACCGACGTCCACAGGCAATGAGAAAGCCGGATTCATGCTGCTGCGTCAGACCATCGCGGCCTTGTATCCACCGGAATTCGCCGACGAACGGTACAATGACGCAGCCCGGTCGACAAGCGTCGAACAGGGGGCCGAATGGGTATCCACACTCGTTGAAAGGTGGCGCCGATGAGATGGCAATGGCCTTGGGCCGCGCTGATTGCCTTGGGCGCCGCCTGCGTGATTGCGGCGGGCGCCTCGATGCTCGCCGCATGGCGGGAACGCAAAGCGTCCGGGCGCAATCCCGACCTCAAATCGTACAGTCTTGACGAAGACCTGAACACCGAGCACGCCTCTGAGCTGTTCCGCCAATGGCGGACTTTCAACCGCATTGCGGCGGGCGCGCTCGTCGCCGCGCTGATTCTGTCCGTCTCTCTGATCGCCCGGCCATCGACCATCAACGAGGAACAGGAACGCTCGGCGAGCCGCGACATCGTCCTCTGCCTTGACGTATCCGGCTCAACACTCCCCTACGACCGGCAGATCATCGACACGTATCTGAAACTCGTGTCGAATTTCCAAGGCGAACGCATCGGCATGAGCATCTTCAACTCGACTTCGCGCACAGTATTCCCGCTGACCGACGACTATGCGCTGGTGACCAGCCAGCTCAAATCCGCCGCATCGATTCTCAAAGGCGTGCAGACGCAGGATGACATCGACAAGATGAGCGACGAAGACTACCAGAAGGTCTCTGATTGGCTGGACGGCACGCAGAACAAGACCAACGCGACATCCCTGATCGGCGACGGGCTCGTCAGCTGTGCGGCGATGCTGCCCGGTTTCGCATACGGCAATGCTGCGCAGCAGGCGTCCTCCACCAAGGGCGCTGCACGCCGGCGTTCGTCATCCATTGTGCTGGCCACCGACAATGTCGTGTCCGGACACGAGACCTACACGCTCAAGCAGGCGCTAGACCTGACCCGCACGGCTTCCATCAGCGTGGACGCGGTGTATGCAGGTGCCAAGGAAAGCCTGGGCGACACGACGACCACCAGCCTCAAACGGCAGATCGAATCGCACGGCGGCATGTTCATGTCACAAGCCGATGGCTCATCGATCGAATCCATGGTTCGAACCATCGAAGAGCGCCAAAGCGCGCACAGCAAACGCGACGCGCAATCAGCCGTCGATGACGCCCCGGGCTGGTGGACGCTCGCCCTTGCAGTGTGCATCATCGTATGGCTCGCATTCGCTTGGAGGCTGAGACGATGAACGGATGGACACTATCCCCCGCACTGGGCTGGCCGGCAGGTGTCGCGCTCGCCGTGATCATGACGGGATGCGCAATCGCCGAGATCGTCATCCACATCCGGCAGCGCTCCGCAAGCGACGAAACCGTGGCCTCATGCGTGCGACGGACGCTGATTTGCCTGTTGACGGCCGTCGCGGTGTTGACGCCGAGCACCGTCGCAGAGACCACCAGCAAAGCAGTCAACGCCACCGACATCGTCATTGCCATCGACACCACGAGCTCCATGGCGGTCAAAGACGCGACCTACGGCGACGCGACGACAATCAGCCGTCTCGACGCCGCGAAAGACGCCGTCCACGACCTGACCAAAGCCTATCCCGCCGCCAGTTTCTCCGCGATGAGTTTCGGGGCAAGCGCCTCGCTGGACGTCCCGCTGACGCCCGACACGCTTGCCATCGACAATTGGGCGGATACGTTGAGCGTCGAGCCCACAACAACATCGTCGGGATCGTCGCTGGACACTCCGCTGGACAAACTGCTGCTCACGCTCAAAGACATCCGCCAACGCCATCAGGACGACACCATCGTACTGTTCCTGATCAGCGACGGCGAGCAAACCTCGACCACCACGCGCAGAACATACTCGTCGTTGCGCCGGTATCTCGATGATGCACTCGTGCTGGGCGCCGGATCAACTACAGGCGGGCAAATCCCCGCCGACGGTTCAGACGACAGCCCTGACGGCCAAGAAACCTGGGTGACCGACCCGACCACCGGCCAACCCGGTATTTCAAAACTCAGCCCAGATACGCTGAGCACCATAGCCGACGAGCTCAGCGGCACCGCCGTCATGCTGGACGCCACCCACACCGCAACCGATTCGCTGCCGAAGGCGTCCAAGACGTGGCGGACCACTTCCACCGCAAAAACACGGCAACGCACCACACCCGTGGTTTGGCCGATCGCCATCGCCATCGCCGCGCTGCTGGCATGGGAGTTCGGTGCATGGGTAGGAATGTCAAGGAGACTGCTATGACCGCCACGAACGGCACATCGAACTCGCTGCCTAAACCTCCTGTCACCGGCACAAAACGCGCTGCACTCGCGATCCGCATCGCGCTGGTTGTGTTCGCGTGCATCGCGCTGATTCTGGCCTTGGTTGCGGCGGCTAATCTGCAGGCCCAGAACGCCTACAACCAGGCCACCGCAAGTCTCAAAGCCGATCTGACGGCGTCAGCGAAGGCCACCGCGGACTGGTCGACGCTCGCGGCACGTCAAGAGCAGACCGACGATCAGTTCGCCGAGGCAGCGACATGGAACGCCGTACTGCTTCCTGATCTCAAACAGCTCATCGCCGCCAACAGTGCCACATCGCACACCCTGACCAAGCGCATCGCTGCGGAACTCAAACAGCAGCAGGGCGCGGCTTCGTCCTCTTCAGCCGATTCCGGGGATGGTTCTGCACAACAGCCGTCGGCTTCTTCGTCCCCATCGCCTTCCCGGAACGGGTTGAACGATGAACAACGTCAACAGGTGCAGGATCTGCTCAAATCCAACCAGTCCGCCTCGCCCTCGCCATCGACGAGCTCCACCACGGGAACGACAACCCCCACCCCCAGTGGGAGCGTCAAACCATGGTGAATGCTGGTCGGGCTGGCGCTTGCGGCGACAAAACGGCGACAGCACAAGCCTGATCAACTTTTGACCACATCGAAGCCTCAGACATGCATCCGGTCGCGTCATACGCTTCGATGGAAGCATGACATCATTCACACCATTTCATACTTCACCGCTCATGGGCGAACCAGTGACATGCACATGTCGGCGTGCCGCCACCACAGCGATTGACGCGCTCGACACCGCGTATTCCCACACCCGCGAGGGCACAACGGCACTCGATGAATGCACGGCGCTCGCCACCGCCGCACACTGGCAAGGCCAGGCAGCGACACTGATGAGACAATCACTCAACATGCTGATCGCTCAAGCCGACACCATCGGGCAACGCGCACGCATCATACTCGCCAACCGCCGGGAGGACGCGCAATGACATGGCAGGTCACATCCCGCATCTCAGGGGGCCCTACGTTGAGCGTTCCCGATGCGCAGCAATTCCAAGCGCTGATCGCATCACTTGAGCAGGCTTCGCGCAGGATGACGCTTCAGGCAAGGCTATGGTCCGAGGCACGCGAACGCATTGTCTCCTCCCAGCTTCAATCCGGATGCTGCCCGGCCAATCGACAGATCAGTCCCGGCATCCACAGCAACGCCAGCAACGCGTTCAGGCATATCCCCCTGCGGTACCGCGAACTGTCGAACTGGTGCGATGAACAGACCCGCGACTGCCATGCCGTCGCCGCACGGCTGGATACGCTCTCCCGGCTCGTAGCGCGCGCCCACGGCCTGTATTTGGATGCCGAACACCGAGCTTCGTCGTACGGCGGTTCAATCCCCACAGACCCGCTGGCAACATCCGCACCGAGTCTGAAAGGGCTTGCCGCCTCGATCCTCGAATCCATCGGATCGATACACACAGGCGGCGACGTGAGGCAGGCGGCGCTCGAAGCACTGCATTCCACTGCCCCCTACCATGAGGCCATCATGGCGGGGTTCAGCGCGATGGTGCTCGGCGGCATTGCAATGACACGGACCGCAGGCGGCAACGCACCAGGCAGCGACGGGACTGGCAGCGCCCGGAGAGCAGACGACCTGTTCCAAGGCATGCTCACCAAGCAACGCGTCAACATCGCCGCCGGGCAACTCGCCTCACTCACCGCTTCACTCAACGACAACCGGCAAGGCAACCGTCTCAATCTGACCCGGAAGCACCCTCCCGGGCAAGTCGTGCAACCGGTCGATGATATCGCCGGGGCCATCGCGCAACTGCGTTCCCTCGCAGAAAGCCAGTACGGCACCGGAACAGACAACGGCTTGCCATATGCGACAATTGCCATCCAACGCTACCGACGTGACGACGGGAGCGCTGGATGGCTCGTCATCGTACCCGGCACGGACGGCCACGCGGATTCCCCATTCGGCTGGCCACAGAATATCGAGCTGATGAGCAGCGACGCGGATACCAGGATCGGGGCCGACAGCGCGCGGATGGTCATGGAGGCCATGGACCGCGCCGGCGTCAAGCACGACGACCCCGTCGCCGTCATCGGGCATTCCCAAGGTGGTATCGTGGCCGCCGCACTCGCCGCCGATAGCGGGTACAACATCAGGCATATCGTCACCGCAGGCTCGCCCGTGGCGAACCATCCGATCCGCGAAGGAGTATGGACCACAAGCATCGAAATGGACGACGAACTGGTCGCAGCGCTGGATGGCACGCCTAATCCGACAAGCGAATCATGGCTCACCATCCGCGGCTCGGTCAGCCGACAGTCCGAACACCATGACAGCAATACGGCGGATATGGTTTCGCCGGTGCCGCAAAGCGTCAAACACCGTGAAATGTCACATCATCTGAAATTTCATCAAGCGGCATATGCCAATGCGCTCGCGCTTGGTTCCGGGGCGGTGTCCTCGCATGACCGGCACTTCAGCCAGGTTGTCGGCGGCATCTTGGAAGAAACCAGCTACTGGCAGGGCCGCATGACGCGATGAGAGCGGCGGCGGGAGCATGACCGCCGCCGGTTCACGGTAGGAAGTATCCTGAGCAGTATGAAGCTTACTGACATCATCCCAGCAATCGCACTGACCCCGCTCGACGGGCGCTACCACAAGCAGACGGCCCCCTTGGTGGAATACATGAGCGAACCGGCACTCAACCGCGAGCGCATGCGCGTGGAAGTCGAATGGATGATCCTGCTCGCCAACGGGTTCTCCGGCAATGGCAACCAGCCGATCATCCCCGGCGTCAAGCCGCTGACCCAAGCCGAGCAGGAGTATCTGCGCGCCATTCCCGAACAGTTCGGCGCGGAGGGCATCGCCCGTCATGCGGCACATGAGGCGATTACGCATCATGACGTGAAGGCGGTCGAATACTATCTCGACGACGAACTGGACAAAGCCGCCGACGCGCTCGGTGAAGACACCCAGCTGACCCATCTGAAAACCCTCGTGCATTTCGCCTGCACGAGCGAGGACATCAACAACCTGTCCATCGCCCGGTGCGTGAAGAACGCGATTGAACAGGTGTGGCTGCCTGACGCGCAAGCGATTGTCGACCTGCTGACTGAAAAGGCCGAACAGTATCGCGACATGTCCCTGCTCGCCCTGACCCACGGCCAGCCGGCCACGCCGACCACGCTGGGCAAGGAACTCGCCGTGTTCGTCCACCGTCTCAACCGCCAGCTCAAGCATGTGCGCGAACAGGAATACCTCGGCAAGATCAACGGCGCCACCGGTACCTTCGGCGCGCATCTGGCCGCCCTGCCGGACGTCGACTGGATCGCCGTCTCCCAAGAGTTTGTCACCAACCGCATGGGCCTGACCTGGAATCCGCTGACCACGCAGATCGAAAGCCACGACTGGCAGGCTGAGCTGTACGGCACCATCAGCCACACCAACCGCATCCTGCATAATCTCGCAGTGGACGTGTGGATGTACATTTCACGCGGCGTGTTCGCCCAGGAGCCGGTCAAGGGCGCCACCGGATCCTCCACCATGCCGCACAAGGTCAATCCGATCCGCTTCGAAAACGCTGAAGCCAATCTCGAAATCTCCTGCTCCCTGCTGGACACCCTGTCCGCCACGCTGGTGGAAAGCCGTTGGCAGCGCGACCTGACCGATTCCACCACGCAGCGCAATATCGGTTCCGCGCTCGGCTATTCCGTCCTCGCCCTGACGAACCTGCTCGGCGGCCTCAAGTCCATCCATCCCAATGAGATTGTCATCAGCCGCGAGCTGGATGAGAACTGGGAGGTGCTCGGCGAACCCATCCAAACAGCGATGCGCGCCGGCGAGCTGGCAGGCGAGCCCGGTATGGACCACCCGTATGAGAAAGTCAAGGAGCTCATGCGCGGCCACAGCATCGGCAAGGCGGACGTCGAACGGTTCATCGACGAGCAGTCCTTCGATTCTGCCACCGCGGCACGGCTCAAGGCGCTGACACCGGCCACCTATACCGGAGCCGCGTCGAAACTGGTCGATTTCGACCGCCAGTAACCACCCCAGACTCAGACGCGGGGTGTGTGCCCTCGCGAGCTTACATTCTCGCGTCTGACAGTCCGCCAACGAAGGCGCGTCACAGCCCGGCAAGGCCGTGACGCGCCTTTGCCACGTTCATAACCGCAGACCCATCGGGGCTGCGTCATGTCTATCCCGGAAAGACAAGCCGTGCATCACATTCCAGCATCACCGACAGATGATATCGTCCCCAGGAACGCAGACGCATCCAAGCGTCCCGGACAAGCCTCGCCATCTGGGCACGAGGATGCGCAAACAGCCACGATCCATGACATTCCGCCCCGCAGGACCCGTGATTTCACAGACCTGACCCACGCGGTCGCCGCGCTGCTCGTCATGGTGGCCATTATCCTGATCGCCGCCTATCTCAACGGCATGACCAAAGGCGTGGAAACCGATGCACGCAATGCCGGTCAGGCGCTCGACTGGCTGATGGACGTTCCCACCACCATGCTGCAGCAGCTTACCGCCGTGTGCATCGTACTCAGTGTGCTCATCCAAATCCTGATGAACCGCGAATGGCTGCACTCCGTCGTCTCGATCCTCGCGCTGCTCAGCGGTTATGCCTGTTGCGCGCTGCTGAGCGCCGGACTGCATGCCACCGGCAGCATCAACCTCATATCTGCGCTCGCATCAGCAGGGACAGGCGCGTCCCCCCTGTCCCTGCTGCCGGACATCTATGCCGGTCTTGGAGCGTTCCTCACCGTCGCTGGCCCCCGACGCATCCATTCCACCGTCCGGTGGGGCTGGAACACGTTGTATATCGTCGCCGCAATCCTGGTCATCGTCTCCTGGCATTCAGTGCCCGGCGTGCTGGTCTCATTTGCATTGGCCCGCATCGTCGGCATGCTCATCCGATTCGCGGCAGGCAGTGAAAACAAAGGCATCTGGGGCAAACATCTGGTCGAAGCCCTGCGCGGTGTCGGCATTGATGCCGCGTCTCTGGCACGACGCATCGAAGCGAATAACGATAACGCGGTCATCCAAACCTGCGTGGATGATGATCTGATCGAGAATTCGCGCATCTACGACGTCACCGACACCAAAGGCCACAACTACGTGGTTTCCGTGCTCGACGACCAGAAACACAGCGCTGGCTATTTCAGCCAACTGTGGCAGTGGATCCGGCTCAACGGCGTCGTCGTACGCCGCGACCGTTCCGCCCAGGACGCAATGCACCATCATCTCGCCATGCTCTTGGGTTTGCGCAATATCGGCCTGCAAACCCCTTCGGCATATGGAGTGGCGGATGCCGCGGAATCATCGATTCTGATATTCGATTCGAGCACCCGGCTCGCACCGTGTGATTTGCAGCATATGAGTGACGCCCAGGCGCGGGATCTGCTCGCATACCTCAGCCACGCCAATATGCGCGGATACACTCATCGCAGAATCACCCCGTCCACCATCGCGTTGCTGGATGGTGCCACTCCGGTCATCGCCGGATGGCAGAACGGCGACTGCGCGAGCAACGCCGCGAACATGGCCCTCGACAAGGTCCAGCTGCTCGCGCTGCTGTGTGCCTCAATCGGTGTGGAACGCTCCATTGCCGCGGCCCGGGACATCTGGGGGGACGCCACGTTAATCGATATTGCCCCATTCGTGCAGAAAGCCGCGGTTCCTGCGGCGACACGCGCGATGCCCGGTTGGGACAAGCACCTGCTCGGCGCCTTGCGTGACGGGCTGAAAACCCTGCTGCCCGAAGACGCCGACGAGCAGTTGGAAACCGTCACGCTCTCACGATTCAGCCTGCGATCGTTCATCGCCCTGACCCTGACCATCGTCGCCATCGCAGTGATCTTCACACAATTGCGTCCTGACGCGATGATCCAGGCGATCCGCAACGCGAACCCGTGGTGGGCGCTGTTGTGTATGCTGTTCAGCATGGTTGCGTGGATGGGCACCGGACTGACCCTCGCCGCGTTCATGGACAAGGACAAACGCCACATCTTCGGCATCTTCTGCTCGCAGGCGGCATCCGGCTTCACGGCGGTGTCCATGCCGGCAGGCGTCGGCCCGGCGTTCGTGAACCTGCAATTCCTACGCAAAAGCGGCTACAAGAACACCTCGGCGACCGCAATTATGAGCGCCGTCGTCATCTCGCAGGCGCTCACCACAGTCGCGCTGCTGCTCGGCATCGGCATTTTCTCCGGCCGCAACACCCTCTCGGGCATGGTGCCCACCAACACCTTGATCATCGCCATTGCCATCGTCGCCTTGGTGATTTCGCTGGCGATGATCATTCCGCCGGTGCGCAAGAAAATCATCACCACCTACCTGCCAATCGTCCGCTCGTATGCGCGCCAGCTGGTCGAGATGCTCACCAAGCCCAAGGAGTTCGGCATCGCCATCGCGGGGGCGATCATCTTGAACCTCGCCATCGGCATGGGGTTCTGGGCCGCGCTCCTCGCCTTCGGATACCGGACAAATCCCATCGAAACGATGTTCATCTTCATCCTCGCGAACACCTTGGGTTCGGCGGTGCCGACCCCGGGCGGCCTGGGCGCCATCGAAGCGGCTCTGACCTTCGCGTTCAGCTCGGTCGGGGTGCCCGCGGCGGTGGCGTTGTCGGCAACCCTGCTGTACCGCATCTGCTTCTACTGGCTGCGTATCCCGCTCGGCGCGCTCGCCATGCAGTGGTTGGACCGCCACAATCTCATCTGAATGTGCCGATTTGCTAAAAAGTGGCGGAAAACCCCAGAAAATAGCCGCGTTTCTCCAGAATCTGCGCTATTATCGACTGTTGACACGGCCTTTCGTAATGTGAAGGCCCCTGACAAGAAGGATGCTTTATGGCATACAACAAGTCTGATCTCGTCTCGAAGATCGCGCAGAAGTCCAACCTGACCAAGGCTCAGGCCGAAGCCGCCGTGAACGCGTTCCAGGATGTGTTCGTCGAGGCAATGAAGTCCGGCGAGGGCCTGAAGCTCACCGGTCTGTTCTCTGCTGAGCGTGTCAAGCGCGCTGCGCGCACCGGCCGCAACCCGCGCACTGGCGAGACCATCAAGATCCCGGCTTCCTATGGCGTGCGCATCTCCGCAGGCTCCCTGCTGAAGAAGGCCGTCGCCGAGTGAACTGATTCCAGTTTCATCCTGCGAAGGACAAGGAAACCCCGACCATTGGCGGCCGGGGTTTTCTGTTTCTATGTAACCTGTTACCGCCAAGAGCACGACGCGCGGCTTTTGACGCGCAGCAGTGTGCTTGCGACGCTTGACGATTGCGGGTAACGCACAGTCAGGTCTGCGACGCGGATTTCTCGAGCTGGGCTAGCACCTCGTCGAAGGCTGGAGACGGGCCGGCGTCGAAGGGATCGAGCATGACCACCTCGCCGCGCACTGGTTCGCTCAGCGTCAATCGGGTCCAATCGCATGAAAAGCGCGCCCCGCACCGCATCGCCTCCCGGACGAACTGTCCACGCATCGCCGCACGCGTATCGGCGGGCGGTCGGTCAACCGCACGCCCAACATCCTGTTCCGACACGAGCACGCGCATCATGCCGCGACGTACCAAGGCCGGGTACACGCTACCGTTGACAATATCGTGATAATCCATATCAAGCTGTTGGGCGCGCCACGGGTCAATGCGCCGCCCATGCCCGCCGAGCGCGGACAGCAGCCGGTATTTAGCCGCCCAATCAAGTCTGTCGGCGAGCGCGGCCACGTCATTCGCAGCGATGAGGTCCAGCAGCTCCTGCCAATCGTCCAGGACGCGAGACACATCGGTTCTGGGCAGCGTCCCGCAGACACTATCCGGGTCTGCGGTGACCGCCTTCCTGACGATATCGAGATAATGCTGTTGGATGTCCAGAGCACTGGCCGAACCTTCTGGATGCCATGCAGCGTTCCTATCACCGCGGTCGACGGCGAGCCGTACTGCCGTTCTGCCGGTGATATCGCGGCTGATTGCCCGATTCGCAAGATTGGGGTCGGCAAGCGTGCACGCTTGGAATCCCGAGGCGCGTCCGGCACGCACGCTGGATTCGATGACCCCGAGAACCAGATGCGTGGTGGCGAGTTTCATGAAGGTAACGAACTGTGAACGGTTGGAATCGCCGATAATCACATGCAGCCGGCGGAATTGGTCGGGGTCGGCGTGCGGTTCGTCCCGGGTGTTGACCATCGGACGAGCCCTCGTGGTCGCCGAGGACACCGCCTCATCAAGGTAATCGGCACGCTGGGACAGTTCGAATCCATGATCAGTGACCCTGCCCGCACCGGAAAACAGCTGTCTGGTAATCAGGAACGGCAGCAGCTCACGTTCGATGACCGGAAGCGGCACGTAGCGGCGAACCAGATAATTCTCATGGCATCCGAAGGCGTGCCCCGCGGAATCGACGTTGTTCTTGAACACGTGGACCGTGGCATGCTCCCCGACTTTGGCGCGAATGCGTTCCTGCGCCTGAAGAGCGAGCCTGCAGATCACCGATTCGCCGGCAAGGTCCTGTTCGAGCGCGTCGAAGGGGTCACGCGTTTCAGCGGTCGCATACTCAGGATGTGAGCCCACGTCAAGGTAGAGTCTGGCGCCATTGCACAGATAGGTGTTCGTCGAACGCGCCTGTGCGACCACGGGCAGGAACATCGTCGCCGCGACTTGTCTGGCATCGATGCGGCGTTCGCCGCCAGTCATGGAGACTCCGTATTCGGTTTCGATGCCGAAGATCCGCTCGCCTGTCCCGTATTGTGGCGAACGCGCCGCGTCTACCCCGTCGGAGCCGGTGAGCGCATGGGTTCCGCTGTCGCGCAGCTGCGGCATCACTGGCCGCCTTGCTGCACGAAGCTGTTCACATAGTCCTGCGCGTTGGTTTCCAAAGTGGAGGCGATATCGTCAAGCACCTGGTCGAGCGCATCGGTTTGGGTTTCGGCTTGCGCACGTTCCAACGGTTGTTGGCTATCATCGGCGCATTGTTCCCCTCGCGCCCGGCCTTGCGCGAATTCCTGTGGCATGACCCACTCCTTTCATTCGACCGATTCGGTCCCAAATTCCAGCGTACCGCGCCTAGACAGCCGAATACCCGCAAATGACCGAACCACCGAGGCTTACAGCCCGTACAGGGCTGTGCCGGCGCGTACGAAATAAGTCTCGAAGCCGTTCGGCGATCAGCGCAGATACGGACGCAACTGGTCGATGAGCAGACCGTTGCTTGCCACGACGTCGTTGGCCTCACGCCAACGGATGTCCCCGCCGTCCCAGCGGGACACCTGGCCTTGCGCTTCACGCACCACCACCGTGCCTGCGGATACGGCTGGAATATCCCAAGAGTGCAGATGCGGTTCGAAATACGCGTCATACGTGCCGTCAGCCACTCGACACATGTCCAGCGATACCGGGCCAACCCGCTTGATGTCGGCAGGCTTGCCGGCGAGCGCGGCCACCACGTGCAGCGCGCGTTTCGATTCCGATGGCACGTAGGACATGCCATAGCTAATGACGGAGCCTTCCAGGCTGGCACGCGTGGTGGGGATAATCTTCTGCCGCTTGTCCCCGAACGGGGTACGCCAGATGCGAATCGCGCCTTTGCCCTGCGCGGCAAGATACGTCAGCTCGAGCGCCGGGGCGTGAACGATGCCGAGAATCGGGTTCGCTCCCCCATGCTCGTCGATTTCGAACAGGGAAATCGTCACCGTCCATTCGGACATGTCGCGTACGAAATTGATGGCCCCATCAATCCGGCCGACGCACCAATAGCGCTCTCCCGGCTGGCAATGCTCCGGACGGTCATGCCAGAACCCGTTGAACCGGTCAAGATAGGTCAAGCGGTTCTCAATGAACGGCACAAGACGTTCGTTGACCGGCAACACCGGAGGTTCGCCAGGGACATCCGGGATATGCGCCTCGACCATACTGGATGGGTTTGCCTGCGCCTGGAATGCATGCTTGCCCACGTCCTGCGCCACACGGGCGGCTTCAAGCGCCAGCTGCTGCAGATCCATGTTTCACCTCACCTGTCGTTCGCCGGCCTGGCCGGCTCGGGTGGCGCAACGACGTTCAGGCCGGCCGCTGCCACGCCACATATCACAATATCTTCTTGGGGTATCTTACCTGTCGGCGATGATGTCACGAAGCACATCCGCCGCAAATTTGCCCTGAGTCAAGCCATCGTGCACGGCGTGTTCACAACGTGCCCGCGTCCACGACAGCGGATCGGACATATCGAAGCCGAACAACGAGCCATCCGGTTCACGCACTGTCAGCCGCGACCACGATGCCGCCACGACTTGAGGCGTGAACCCTTCGACAATATGCGCCCGCAACCATGCGCGGGTTGTCTCCGGCGCCTGCACGGCGGCCTCGGCGACTAACGCATCGGCGTCACGATCATCAAGACGCTCAGTGCGCGCCTTTACCGCCTCGAACAGCGAAATCTTCGGGTCCAAGGCCGCCCAACGCAGGTCAAGCGCGGCGATGCTCGGGTCCGACCAGGACGCCTCACGCCCCGATCGGGCACCCAACCGGCGGCGCATACGCTCCAACAGCTGCCATTTGAGCAGCCATTCCAAGCGCGACCCCTCGTCTGCCATCGTCAACCGTGTATCGTCATCCGCATGTCTGACGGCGGCGACATCGGCGAGCGCCTGACGCCATAATCCGATCATCCTGCGTGTCTGTGCATCCGGCCATATCGGGGTGCCTTGGCTGTCGGTGCCGTAGTGCATCGCCGCAACTTCGAACACGGCGGTGAGCAGCCGCGTCTGAATCTGCCATGCGGTCATCGTCCCGCCATCGGCTAGCTGCAACGGTATGCCCAGCGTCAAGTCATGCGAAACCTCGTGCATCGCTGCGACCGGATCGTCCAACGTCACTTGCGAGAGCAACGTGTCCACATCGTAGGAAACCTCCGGCGCCACCTCCAGCAGCCACAGCAGCAGGCTTGTTGTGCCGAGTTTCAATGCCTGCGGCACATCCATGCGATTGGCGTCCCCGACAATCACATGCAGACGCCGGTATTCGTCCGTGCTATGCGATTCGTCGCGCGTGTTGACGATCGGGCGGTCGAAGGTGGTTTGCAATCCGACGCGCATATGGATGTAGTCGGCGCGCTGGCTGAGCTGGAAGCCCGCATGCTCGCACCGCTCCCCCAGCCCCACACGCCCCGACCCCGTATACAGCTGGCGTGTGACCAGATGTGCGGTCATCAGCGCCGCAACCTTGTCAAAGGGCACGGAACGCAGCATCATGTAATTCTCATGCGTGCCCCAGCTGGCACCTTTGCCGTCAACATTATTGCGATACAACACCACCGGGTTGCCGGTGCGTCGCGACGCCTCCTGCGCCGCACGGTACATGATCAGATCGCCGGCATGGTCGTAGCGGACCGCTTCGAACGGGTTGGTCGTCTCCGGCGCGGAATATTCGGGATGCGCGTGGTCGACGTACACCCTGCCACCGTTGGGCGCGATGATATTGGTGATATGCAGCTGGGGTGCGTCCGTGAGCATGTCGGGCCGGGCGGCAGCACGCTCCAACCGGTGTCCGCGCGCGTCATTGACCGGATCCTCCTGCCGGTAATCCCACCGGATACTCCCACGGGTACTGTCATCGGCGGCGGCGGCGACTACATCGAAGCTCAACCGAACCGGATTCGCGCGCGCATCGCCCGGCCGGCTGACCGCATATTCGGTTTCCGTCCCCATCACTCTGCGAACGCTCATTCGGTCTCCTTATTCGCCGTATTCCGGCTCGCACGACGCATTACTCGTCGCGCGCGCGGGTCTCATCAGTACCGGCATCATAGCCGGTCGCATACCCCGCCTGATACCCTGCCGCCGGCCGGATGCGTACGACACGGCCGCCGGCGATGCCATTGATACGGGACCATTGCACCGGATCAGCGTCAAGCACGGCATCACGGGTCTCCTGGAATTCGCCGTCCACTGCGCCGGCGAGCATCGCGACACTCAACGCGACGTCCGTGCCGGTTTCAATCGACGCCTTGACCGCCCGAGTTTTGGCACGGTCGACGATGTTCTTGAGCATCGCGCCAGAGACGACATCGCCTAGATACAGGGGGGACCACACGCCGGAATCGTCAAGCACATCCGCCAAATGTCGGTGTTCGCCATGTGCGAACAAGTCATGCACCAGCACCCCGACCAGCGCATCGACATCGACCCCGGGTTCCAACGGTAGGTCATCGGTCAGATAATGCCGCACAATCTGACAGGCTTGGGATTCGCGCGGCCGGTCGATGCGAATTTTCACATCGAGCCGCCCTGGCCTCAACACCGCCGGATCAATCATATCCACGCGGTTCGAAGCGCCGATGACCATCACATTGTCCAGCCGCTCCACACCGTCCAGCTCGGCCAGGAACTGCGGGACGATTGTCGTTTCCACGTCGCTGGACACGCCAGAACCTCGCGTACGCAGCAACGAATCCATCTCGTCGATGAACACGATGACCGGACGTCCGTCAGCCGCACGCTCCCTAGCACGGCGGAAAATCAGGCGAATCAAGCGTTCCGACTCCCCCACATATTTATTGAGCAGTTCCGGGCCCTTGACTGACAGGAACACCCCGGAACCGGCATCCGCCCCTTGGGCGAGCGCATGGGCGACGGCCTTGGCAATCATCGTCTTGCCGTTGCCGGGAGGGCCATATAGGAGGATGCCCTTCGGCGCGTTGAGATGATACCTGCGGTACAGCTCCCGATGCTGGAACGGCAACTGTACGGCGTCCCGAATACGCCCGATCTGCTCGTCAAGCCCGCCGATGTCGTCGAAAGTGACATCCGGGGTCTCCTCCAACACCAAATCGGCATCCTCTTGCGGAGGCAGCATGTCGAGCACGAAACGGCGGGCGGTATCAGTCAGCACACGGTCGCCGGGTTCCAGCGTCGATTCAAGCGACGCCGCCGTCGGACGGACGACCTGCAGGGCTCCGCCGGCATCGGCGACCAGTACGCGGCCGTCCGCAAACACCTGCTTGACGTGCAGCACGGCACCGAGACGGTCTGCGTCCCTGCGGCCAACGATCACCATATTCTCGTTAAGCAGTACCGTATCCCCCGGCTTCAGGCGCGATGCCTGCAAGGTCGTCGAGACGGGGACAATCATGCGGCGGGAACCGGAAAGGATCTCCGCGCTCGCGTGCTGAACGCCTAGATCATCGGTGGTGCAGGATTCAACCGCGACCATCGTCGCGAAATTCAGCGGCGGCTGAGCGAACTGGCCGAGCTGGGATTTTGCTTTTGTCAGCTCCTGACTCGCGCGGGTGAGCGCGGCCGCCAGCGCATGGTTCTTCGCCATCAGCTGATCATTGGCTTGCGCGAGCTCATCAAGGGCACGATCCCGCGCATGAAGCGCATCGGTTTGGCAGTCCGCCTGACCGGTCCCCTGTGCCGTCTTCGTCTCGTCATCGCTCATGGGTCGTCTCGCTTCCTGCGGTGGCCGTCACCGCTCCTGCAGGTCCTTCCTCGTTGCGCGATCAGGCTCGTCGGTCTCCTCCGCGCGCGTACGCCTGCCCTCAATCAGCTTACGCGTCCGCAGCACAATGAACGCTAGCACGACCACGATAACCACGGCGATGACGACGTCCTCAAATACGTTGAGCACGCCCAGAATCGAGCACCAGTTGTCGCCCAGCAGGTAGCCGGCAGTGACGAGCACCGTGTTCCAGACAGCCGAACCGAGCAGGGTCCAGCCGCTGAACTGTACCAGATTCATTCGGTTGAAGCCGGCGGGGATGGAAATCAGCGAACGCACCACCGGAATGACCCGGCCAATCAGCACGGACCATGTGCCGTAGCGGCTGAACCAATCGCTGGCACGATTGACGTCATCGCGACTCACACCCGGAATGAGGTCGGCGGCACGGTGGATACGGTGCAGCCCGACAAGCCGCGACACGCCGTATAAGGTCAGCGCGCCGACAAGCGAGCCGACGGTGGCCCACACGATGGCCACAGGCAGGGACATGGTGCCTCGTGAAGCGGTGAATCCCGCCAATGGAAGAATGATTTCACTAGGAATGGGAGGGAATATGGATTCGAGTGCGATGGCGAGCATCACGCCGATGCCGCCGATGGATTCCATGAGTTCCACCGACCATGTGGTGATGGTGCCGATGAGGCCGCCGTCGGATGTGTCGCACATGGGGGCAGTGGTCGCAAGAGCATAAACACGCATGTCGGCATTGTCCCAGTATTTTCAGACAATCGAAGGCATGACCGATGAACCTTTGCAAGCTTCCAACGAATCCACCCCTACCCTGGCCCGCCCGGGCATCTTGGTGATGGACGTGGATTCCACGCTCATCGACCAGGAAGTGATCGACGAGCTGGGTGTCGCCGCGGGGGTCGGCGGGCAGATTGCCGCCGTGACCGCCCGCGCGATGGCCGGTGAACTGGAGTTCTGCGAGGCGTTGCGCGAACGGGTCAAGCTGCTTGCCGGACTGCCGGTGAGCGTGTTCGACGAGGTGTATCACCGGATCACGTTCACCAATGGCGCGCTTGATTTGATTGACGCCCTGCACCAGCATGGCTGGACGGTCGGCGTGGTCAGCGGCGGGTTCCACGAGGTGGTGGACCGTCTGGTGCAAGATGCGCATATCGACCATGCGCTGGCGAACCGACTGGAGGTCGTTGACGGTCGGCTGACCGGCAGAGTGCTCGGTGAAATCGTATGCAAAACCACGAAACTGCATGCTTTGCAGGCGTGGGCTCGACACGACGGCATTGCCGTTGACCAGACGGTCGCAGTCGGCGACGGCGCCAACGACATACCGATGATCAAGGCGGCCGGCCTCGGCGTGGCGTTCTGTGCCAAGCCGAAAGTACAGCTCGCCGCCGATATCGCGATCAACGAACGCGACCTGCGCCAAGTGCTCGGGCTGCTGTCGCGTGACTGACCTGGCCTGGTTGTGCGGACGCTGAATACGCTGTCAGCGTCGGCACAACCAGCCATGGCGAGGCGCCGTACCTGTTCAGTTAATCGCAGTAGGCCTCTCCGGTGAGCCGGGCGCCTCGTGCCCAATCCGCCGCGCGCATCGCTTTCTTGCCTTGCGCCTTGACCTGAATCAGTTCCAGAGGCTGGCTTTTCGTGCCAATCCACACGTGTTTCTTACTCAGCGCGAGTTTTCCGGCCTCAAGCGCCCCCGGCAGGTTCGGGTCGGCCATATCGGCGGGTGCCGCTTCAAGCACATGCAGAGTCTGGGATTCGCCGTCTGCGCCTTCGGCATGGAGCGTACACCATGCGCCGGGATGCGGGGTGCATGCGCGAATCTGCCGGTCAGCGGCGAACACCGGCACATCGAACCGGATATGAGCGTCCTCGGTGCGGATTTTGTCGGCGACCTCATAGGCTCCCTGCGGTTGGTCAACCGGACTGATACGGCCTTCAGCCATCGCCTCAAGTGAGGCGGCAAGCAGATGCGAGCCGTCTTCGGCCAGACGCCCGAGCAACTCCCCTGCGGTCTCATGCGCGCCAATCTCAACCGTGGACTGAGCCAGAACCGGCCCCTCATCCATACCGCGGGTGATGCGGAACACCGTGGCCCCGGTGATTGTATCCCCCGCCCAAATCGCGCGTTGCACTGGAGCGGCACCACGCCATTGCGGCAGCAGCGAGAAATGAAGGTTGTACCAGCCAAGCGGCAGCGCGTCCAGCACCCGCTGTTTGAGGATTTTGCCGTAGGCGACGACCGCTGCGGCCTCAGCACCGGTGGCGGCGAGTTCGGCGACAAAGCATTCCTCCGACGGATCGGATTCGATCACCGGCAAGCCCAATTCCAATGCGGCCTGCTTGACCGGGCTCGGCGTCAATTTGCGTCCCCTGCCCTGCGGCGCGTCGGGACGGGTGAGCACCGCCACCACTTCGAAATGCTCCGTATCGGCAGCCAGCAGTTTCAGCGATGGCACCGCCACATCAGGCGTGCCTGCGAACAAGATCTTGAGCATAATCCTCGATTCTGTACATCGATGCCGTATTCCACCCGCGCATCGGCGACCGGCGCTTCGGACGGCAACAAACGACTGCAACAGCACCTTACCAGAGTGCCGGCATCGTCACGGTTCGCCGGATTCGGCCGATTAGTCCCGTACTGGCGGGATCGGTACGCCCGCCGCAATCAGGCAGGCGCGAAGCTTCCTCGGATCGCGGAACCGGATGCCGCGAATCCCCGCCTGATTCGCCCCGACGATGTTTATCGCCTTGTCGTCAATAAACACGCTGTCCCGCGCGCGAATGCCGAAACTGTGCAACGCGTACTCGTAGATATCGCGGTTCGGCTTGCGCATCCGCACTTGGCCCGAGACGACCTTGCCGTCGAGCATGCCGAGCAGATCACAATCACGGTCGGCGATGTGATACAGGTCCTGCTGCCAGTTCGACAGTCCCCACACCCCGATACCCGCAGCATGGAGGTCGTCGATCAGCACGCGCGCACCCGTGACCACGCCGGTCAGCGAATCGCGGAAATTATCCACGTAATAGCGCATCATCGACGCCCACGGCTCGCCTTTGTGCTCGCGGACATACGCGACGCCCTCCTCGAGCGAGGCGCCGGCGTCCATCAGATCGTTCGCGTCGTAGAAGGAGGAGATGTCGTTGTCAAGGAACCCGTCCACAAGCCGCTGACTGTAGCGTGGAATCATCACCGCTTCGGGATTCCAATACAGCAGCACGTTGCCGAAATCGAAAATCACCTGGGTGATTGGCTCCCCTTCGGCTGTTGCGGCGGCATCCCGCGCCATCAGCTCGTCATACGCCATTTGCGGTTCTCCCGGCCAGCCTTTCATATCCACCTCACTCAGGTTCTGTGCACGTCCATCGCACTGGACTCCTATCCGCTTCCAGCATAGCCGGGATAGCGGCCGCAAGACACAGCCGCCGGCGCGTGACATGCTCGTGATAAGACTGTTGTGATGATCAATTCGCGTCTCATCGGCTGAGGCGCCACAACGTATGGAGGAACCATGCTGAACATCGAACAACTTGATGTGAACGGAGCCACGGTGCAGGGCACGATGGTCGTTGCCCCGGGCGGTGAAGGCCACCCGAACATGATTCTGGTGCAGGGGCGCAAAGGCTATCTCATGTGCGGGTATCTCAATCTCGCCGCCGCCGAGAAGTTCGGCGATGCAGCCGTGCTCGTGGGAGGAGCGGATTTCGCGGCCGTGCTCGCCAACCCGATCAAGGGCATGACCGAAGCGGCCCGTGCCGCCGGCGTCAAAGACGGCATGACAGGCGCCGAAGCCGCCGCTGTGCTGGCCTGAACCGTCTTCCCGCCGAGTACAGTGCTGAGCGTGCGAGGATTCGGTGAGACGGCTCAGATCAGGTCTTTCGGATCGAGTTGGAAACGCAATTCCCCCGGTTCGCGCGAGGCAACATGCCGGGCGCTTTCCCGGTGCAGACGCTCGGCGAGTTCAGCGCGCTTGGATTGCGGGACACGCACGACGGCTTTGACCCGGTCCGCCATGGTTTCCAGCTCACGCGCGTCAACCGTTCGCGGCGGCGGAATCGGTACCGGGCCAAGCACGGCCGGCATCGGACCGAACTGGGTATCCAGCAGCGCCCAATCGCCTCCGGCAAGCAATCCGGCGCCTTGCAGCATCGTCCGGACCGCGGGGCGCGACCCCCATACGCATGCCGAAGCGAATACCGGTGGCAATCCGGTCTGGGCACGTTCTTCAAGCTCTTTGGAAGCGAGCAGGCGCGCATTCCAAGTCATCAGGGATTGGGCGACTAATGGGTCAGCCTCCCCGATGAGCATCGCCTGACCGCCTGTGGAGCGCGGCGCGCACCATTGAATGGCTCGCATCCACGAATCAAGCGCATCAATCCTGGCATCAATGCCTGGGGAATACAGGCTGGTCCACGCGTCGAGAATCGCCACCGCGCGGTACGCTCCCACGCCGCCGTCATCGGCACGCACCCGGGGTTCCGCTCCGGGGGTGGCCACTACCAGCATCGGCGCATCGGCGATATCGGCAATCACCCCCTGAGGCTGGTGAGGCGAAGACACCACCATGGGGATGTTCCTGAACAGGCCGCGCAGCTCCTGCACGGTTCCTGCAGCCCCCACCCGCACGACACGCATACGGTCGCCATGGCAGTGCGGACATGTCCAATTCACCGCCGCCGCGGCACACCAACGGCATCGTGGCTGCGAAACGCCGGGCACCATTTCCAAAGGCCCGGTACACTTGCCGCACCTCGCCTGCCGGTGACACGCCGCACAACTGAGTGTTTGCGCAATGCCGTCCTGGGGAATGGACAGCAGCACGGGGCCGGTTTTCAGCGCCCGCGACAGCACGGCGACCGCGGTATGCGGCACCCGCGAACCGATGGTGGGATCGGCAAGCCGCGTAAGCTCCTCACGGTTGAGCCACCTGATCCAAGGCGAACGCTCCTTGAGGGCTGCCGGCAAGGGTTGGATTGAAGTGCTGTACCCGCTCACCGGCGACTCGGCGACATGACCGCCGTCAGTCTCCCACTGGCTCAACGGGCTCCTCGCATTGCCGAGCGCGACGAACACACCGTCATGCGCCTTGGCCCTCAGCCGCAGCACGCCGCGTGCATTCGCGTACGGCGCCATGCCATCCGCCTGCTGGTAGGCGGTATCGTCGACGATGACGAACATCGCGTTGCCGTCGATCGGCGCATACATGGCGGCACGTGTGCCGATGACGCAGCGCACCTGCCCGCATGCGACGGCAAGATAGGACCGGTATCGCTCCGCCGGAGACATCGAAGCGCCGAGCACGGCAATATCTCCCATGTACCCGCCCTGTTGCGAGGCGCGCGGACCGAAGAGGCGCAGTCCCAACGACCCCAATTGCCGCACGGCATCATCCACGGTACGCATGGACGGCATCACCGCGACAACCCCGCGACCGGCGGCGAGCGCACGCAACACCATCCAAGCGAACAGCAGCGTCCAATGCCCAGCCCCTGGCATGGCGTCGGCCACGAAAGCGCCTTTGCCCCCTGTGGACAAGGTCTCGCCAAGCATCCGCAGGTTCTCGTAATCAGGTATAAGCCGCTCGCCCAGGTCATCGGCGCGTTGCGCACACATCGTTTGGCGTGCACCAGCATCCCCACTGAACGATGCGGCAAGCCGCTGCTCGTGTTCGACGCGCGCGACACGCGGGGGCACAGCGAGTCTGACGATATTGGCGCGGGTGCCGCCGTACGCCTGTGCGATCAGCGTGATATCATCCCTAAGCCTAGCGGGAACCAGGATTTCCCCGCCCAGCACCTGTTCGAGGTATCGCAGCGAGGAGTCTGGGGTCTCGCTGCGTTCAGCGCGCTCCCAGATGATGCCGTTGACGCGTCGACCCCCGAATCGCACGCGCACCAAGGTGCCGGGTACCGCTTGTGTATCCTGCTTATCCTGTACGAGGTAATCGAAGGTCTGTCCCAGATGCGCGGCCTGCACGTCCAGTACGACGCGCGCGATCGGCTGATGCTCGGCACGCTGCCGCTTCGCCGCCGTGCGCTTGCGTCTGCGCCGCGGCTCAAGCCCCTCGAAGGCAGGTTGTTCGGCGTCTGGGATAGTCATGGTGTTCACCATATCACCTGCAAGACTCGGCGTGTCGCCGTACAAAACATGTTTCCGCCCGCACCACGTATGTGAGCGGCAGCGCGTGACAGCCCGCATATGGAAGGGGTGTGGGACACAGCTAAAACGCCGTGCCCCACACCCCTGGAATGCGCCCGGCCGCACATTGACCGGTCAGTGCATCGTTGGTGTCAGGTCAGTCCTGATGAACCCACCATGGCCGGAGCGGATAGGTGGCTGTCCCCTCCTCGTTCGGCTTGACGCACAGGTACTGGTGAATCTGGATGTTATTCATCTCGAAGTTGTACGCGCAACCGGCCATGTACAAGCCCCACAGGCGCGCCTTCGGCTCGCCGACCAGCTTGACCGCCGCATTCCAGTTGTTCACGAGATTGCGGTTCCAATGATGCAGGGTCAACGCGTAATGCTGCCGCAGGTTCTCCTCGTGGATCACTTCGAAACCGGTGTCCTGGATGTTCATCTCGATTTCGCCGGGGGACGCGAGCTGTCCGTCGGGGAAGATGTAGCGGTCGATGAACTCACCCGCCGCGTGCCCGGCATGCGAGTTGATACGGGTGATCTGATGGTTGAGCAACATGCCGTTGGGCTTGAGTTTGTCGAAAATCTCACGGAAGTAGGATGGGTAGTTCTTGACGCCGACGTGCTCCATCATGCCCAGAGAGCAGATGCCGTCGAATCCGGCTTCCGGCACGTCGCGATAATCCATGAGGCGGATTTCGGCGAGGTCCTCAAGGCCTTCGCGTTTGATCCATTCCTTGCCCCACGCGACCTGCTCGTCCGCGAGGGTCACGCCGATTACGTGAATGCCGCGCCGTGCGGCGACGACCTCCATGGACCCCCAGCCGCAGCCGATGTCGAGCAGCCGGGCTCCGGCCTTGAGGCCGAGCTTGTCGAGCACCAGGTTGAGCTTGGCTTCCTGCGCGGCCTCCAAGGTGTCGGTCGGCTTGTTGAACAGGGCGCACGTGTACGTCATGGTCGGCCCGAGAATGAGCCGGTAGAAGTCATTCGACTGGTCGTAATGGTAGCTGACGGTCGCCGCATCGCCGGCCTTGCTGTGCGGCAGCAGGCCTTCGGCTGCGCGGCGTAGACGGCTCGGCCCTTCGATGCTCGGCGCCTTCGGATGCCGGATGCCATGCGAGGCAACCGAGGCGAGCGCCTTGGCGACCCCGACCGGATCGGGCTTGTGGAAGTAGGGCTTGACATTGACGAGGTCCTTGAAAACCTCGTATGGATCGCCCGGAATCATTTGCGGTGAGGAGATATCGCCCTGCAGATATGCGCGTGCCAGCCCCAGCTCATTGGGATGGTCGACCATGTAATACACCGCTCGTGAATTGTTGACCTTGATGCATACCGGTGCGTCCACCGTCCCGAATACCGACCCGTCGAACGCCTCGATGCGCAGCAGCGCGTTCGGTTCTACGAACAGTTCTATCATCTGTGCAACGGTCATGCCTGCCATGTGCTTCTCCTTGTGAGGATTACGATTTCAAACTTTCCCATTCAATCGCCGGAGCCTCTCGCCCCGGTAAGTCTGTGGAATGTGCCGGGCGGCACGGTGCGCCAGGCACATTCCGGTCATGACAGTCGACATCGGCCCTGTGGCCGGTGCAGCGGTGTCATCATGGTGCCGCAGCTCACTTGACGGCAGCCTTGAGTTCGTCGACCTTGTCGGTCTGCTCCCACGTGAAGTCCGGATCGTTGCGTCCGAAATGGCCGTAGGCGGCGGTCTTGGAGTAAATCGGACGCAACAGGTCGAGTTCGTCGATGATGGCCGCGGGGCGCAGATCGAAGACCTTGCGGACGGCTGCCTGGATTTGGTCGCGGGTGACCCCGCCGATTTCAGTGCCGAAGGTCTCCACATTGACGCTGACCGGATCGGCGACGCCAATCGCGTACGCGACCTGTACTTCGACTTTGTGTGCAAGACCGGCGGCGACGATGTTCTTGGCCACCCAACGCGCAGCATAGGCAGCGGAACGGTCGACCTTGCTCGGGTCCTTGCCGGAGAACGCGCCGCCGCCATGGTGAGCCGCGCCGCCATAGGTGTCGACGATGATCTTGCGCCCGGTCAGGCCGGCGTCAGCCGCCGGGCCGCCAAGCACGAAGGAGCCGGTCGGATTGACGAGGATGCGGTAGTCGTCATGGCGGACCTTGGCGCCAAGCACTTCGGCAAGCACCGGTTCGATCACGTGCTCGCGCAGCTGGGCGAGCAGCCAGTCATGGTCGACTTCGGGGTCATGCTGGGTGGACACCAGAACCGTGTCCAGACGGACCGGCCGGTCCTCCTGGTCGTATTCGATGGTCACCTGGGTCTTGCCATCCGGACGCAGATGCGGGACGATGCCGTCTTTGCGCACCTGGGCCAGGCGGAAGGCCAGCCGATGCGCCAGATAGATCGGCAGCGGCATCAACGCTTCGGTCTCGTCGGTTGCATACCCGAACATCACGCCTTGATCACCGGCGCCCTGGGCCTCGTAGCGCTCCTCGCGCGAGGCAGCGGACTCCTGCTCGGAATTCAGACGCGCCACGCCCTGGTTGATTTCCTTGCTCTGTTCGCTCAGCGACACCACCACGCCGCAGGAATCAGCGTCCAAGCCGATTTCGGAGCTCGTATAGCCAATATTGCGCACCACGTCACGCACGATGCGCTGGATATCGCTGTATCCTTCGCTCGTCACCTCACCAAAGACGAAGAACTGGCCCTTGGTGGCCGACGTCTCCACGGCGACATGCGAATGCGGGTCTTGCCGCAGCATATCGTCCAGAATCGCATCCGAAATCTGGTCGCAAATCTTGTCGGGATGTCCTTCGGTGACGGATTCCGCCGAAATCAGGCGACGTTCCATATTCCCCTCGCTGTCTTTCCGTCAAATGTCCGCCCACGACGGCGACGGAAAGCCGAAGCAGGAATCACACAATATGCAACTGGTTAGTAAGAATAATGCCCCCGGCTGAATTTCGCCATACCTAAACGGCAGAAAAATCCAGTACCGGGGGCATACCTCGACGAGGTCTGTAATCAGTTGCCTTCGCTCAGATCGTCCTCGCCCAGCGTCTCCTCGAGCAGACCGCTGTTGATTTCGCGGAAAGCGATAGACAGCGGCTTCTCCTGATTCTCGTATTCAACCAGCGGGCCGACGTTCTGCAGGAGACCCTCATTGAGCTGCGTGAAATACGAATTGATCTGACGGGCGCGCTTCGCGGCGAAAATCGCCAGCGCGTACTTGGAATCAGCGTGCTGCATCAGGTCGTCGATAGGCGGATCCGCGAGTCCCTGCGGATGCGGCTCAGTGCCAAGTGCCATAGGTGTCAATCTCCCATCATGCGCATGGCCACGTCCAATGCGGGCGTGGTATTTCAAATTCTTCATTGTACTGCAAGCCCCCGATATCGCGACCCGCGCATCTTAGGGCATGGGTATGGCCGTACTTTCGCGTCCCCAATCAGCAGAAATCCCGACAAAACCCTACTCTCCTAGCGTAATTTCACTATTCGGCCCAAGACTGCCACCTGTCCCCGCAAGGCACTTGAATAGAACCATGGCAGAAATGAGATCCGCAAAATTGATGAACGGGCGAGTGTTTGCGGGCGCTCGCGCTCTGTACCGCGCCGCTGGCGTTGACGGCAAGGACTTCGGCAAGCCGATCGTGGCCATCGCCAACTCCTTCGATGAATTCGTCCCCGGCCACGTCCACCTGAACAAGGTCGGCCGCCTGGTGTCCGAAGCCGTGAAGAAGGCCGGCGGCATCCCCCGCGAGTTCAACACCATAGCCGTTGATGACGGCATCGCCATGGGCCATACCGGCATGCTCTACTCGCTGCCGAGCCGCGACATCATCGCCGACGCCGTCGAGTATTCCGTCAACGCGCATTGCGCCGACGCCCTCATCTGCATTTCCAACTGCGACAAGATCACTCCGGGCATGCTCATGGCAGCGCTGCGCCTGAACATCCCGACGATCTTCGTCTCCGGCGGCCCGATGGAAGCCGGCACCACCGTCCTGTCCGACGGCACCGTCAAGGAGCACACCGACCTCATCGACGTCATGTACGCGACCGCCGACGACAACTGCTCCGACGAAGACCTGCTCGCCTACGAAAAGACCGTGTGCCCGACCTGCGGCTCCTGCGCCGGCATGTTCACCGCCAACTCTATGAACTGCCTGACCGAGGCAATCGGCCTGGCACTGCCCGGCAACGGCACCACGCTCGCTTCCCACGTCTACCGCAAGAAGCTCTTCGAGCGCGCCGGCGAGATGATTGTCAAGCTCGCCCACCGTTATTACGACGAGGACGACGACTCCGTGCTGCCGCGTTCCATCGCCACCAAGCACGCCTTCGAAAACGCCATGACCATGGATGTGGCCATGGGCGGCTCCACGAACACCGTGCTGCACATCCTCGCCGCAGCGCAAAGCGCCGACGTCGATTTCACGCTTGACGACATCGAGCGCATCTCCCACACCGTGCCCTGCATCTGCAAGGCCGCGCCTTCCGGCGAATGGGAGATTTCCGACGTCCACCGCGCCGGCGGTATCTGCGGCATCCTCGGCGAGCTCGATCGCGCAGGCAAGCTGCATCGCGACACGCATTCCGTGGATTATCCGGATCTCGAGTCCAAGCTCAACGACTGGGACATCATGCGCGACACCTGCAAGCCTGAAGCGAAGCAGCTGTTCCACGCGGCCCCCGGCCATATCGTCTCCCCTGAACCATGGACGCATGAGACGCTGTTCGACACGCTCGACACCGATCGCGTGCACGGCGCCATCCACGACATCAACCACCCGGAGATTGCCGAGGGCGGTCTCGCGGTGCTGCGCGGCAACCTCGCCCCTGACGGTTGCGTTGTAAAGACCGCCGGCGTGCCCGAAAGCATCTGGAAGTTCCATGGTCCGGCACTGGTGGTGGAATCCCAAGAAGAGGCCATCAAGGTCATTCTCAACGACACGCTCAAGCCCGGTCAGGCGCTCGTCATCCGTTACGAGGGCCCGAAGGGCGGCCCGGGCATGCAGGAAATGCTGTACCCGACCTCCTTCGTCAAGGGCAAGGGCATCGGCAAGGACGTCGCACTGATCACCGACGGCCGCTACTCTGGCGGCTCCTCAGGTCTGGCCATCGGCCATGTGGCGCCTGAGGCCGCGAACAAGGGTCCGATCGCGCTCATCAAGAACGGAGACATGATCGACATCGATATTCCGAATCGTTCGATCAACGTGGAGCTGACCGACGAGCAGCTCGCGCAGCGTCGTGCCGAACTCGAGGCCGGCGACGGCTATGTCGCCCACCGCGACCGTCATGTCAGCCAGGCGCTCAAGGCGTACGCCGCCTTCGCCCGCTCCGCAGACAAGGGCGCAACCCGCGATCCTGACCTCATCAACAAGCTCAGCGGTCTGAAATGATTCAGTTGACTTGCTGAACTTACGTTGAAACGTGATTGGGCCCTGCAGCATGGAGCTGCGGGGCCCAATCATTTATCGCGGTTGTATCGTCGCAATCGAGCAATTTCGTTAGATGCTCGAGGACTGGTTGTGTCGTCTCAGTCCCCGCTGATGCCGTATTCTTCGGTGATGACCTTCCACAGATCGTCCGCCGCCTGATCGACCGTGTTGTTGACGATGACCACGTCGAATTCAGGTTCTGCGGCGAGTTCGACCTTCGCAGTTTCCAGCCGCTTCGCACGCTGCTCCTCGTTCTCCGTACCACGACCGATCAGCCGTCGTACCAATTCCTCGTAGCTGGGCGGCGCGATGAACACGTAGACGACATCAAGCCCCATCTGTGAGGCTTTCTGCTTGACACGGCGGGCGCCCTGCAAATCAATTTCGAGGATGGTGGGCGTGTTGGCCGCCAAATGATCAAGTACCGGTTGCAGTGGTGTCCCGTAATGGGCCATGCCGTGGACAACCGCCGTTTCAAGGAACTTTCCCTCCTGCTCCTTGCGCACAAATTCAGCTTCGCTCATGAACCAGTAGTTCACGCCATTGACTTCGCCGGGGCGAGGCTCACGGGTCGTCGCAGACACGGACACCCACACCTCTGGGTGCTTGGCCAGCAGGGCGGCTTCCACCGTTCCTTTACCCACCGCAGTCGGGCCGGTCAGTACGATAAGCCGTCCACCTGTGCTGTGTGCCGAATCGCTGTGACCTGTGATTGTCATCCCATTCCGCCTTTCATCGTCAAATGCATGTCTTGTCTGGAACCGGGTGTAATTGACCGAATGCTGCCCGTGCGGCAACCAATTGCGTGAAAAATCGCTTCTTCAGGCTTGGTCGGCGCTGTCATCCGCTTCGAGGGTCGCGTCCATCAGCGCCTGTCTGATGTCAAGCGCGATGGCTTCCGTCGCCGCGGAGAGGTTGGAAATATCCGGCCCGTTCTTGGCGATGAAGCGTGACACCGTGACCAGCACATTGCCTTTGGTGCCCTTGAATACGGTGCGCAGATCGTCGGCTTCCGCTCCTTGCCACCCGTATCCGGGTGAGAGAATCGGTCCGGTGAACTGGGACGGGTCGATGCCGCTTTCGTCAATCCACTGGCCGATGGTCGCCCCGATAATCAGGCCTACCGAACCCATGCCGGGCGTGGTGTCGTTGAATTTCTGCGCGGTACTGGCAATACCGTAGGCGACGGTTTTGCCGCTGTACTCGCCTTTTTGGCGGATCGCCGTTTGCAGGCTCGCACCTTCAGGATTCGATGTGAGCGATGCAACGAACACTCCCCGCCCGTTGTCAAGCGCTTCGTCAATCAGACCGCTCAATGAGCGTGCACCGTAATATGGCAGCAAGGTGATCGCATCAGCGAGCAACGGCGCACCCGACTTGAAATACGCGTCCGCAAGGGCGGAAATCGTAGTCGGAAGACCGCCGTGCAGGCAATCGACGATAGTGATGATGCCCATCTGCCGCGCGGCGAACAACACCCGTTCCAGTGCCGCGATGCCCTTGGAACCGTACCGTTCGAACATCGACTCCTGGAATTTGACGGCAGCGGCACGGCCATTCGCAGCCTGAAGCATGCGCATGGAGAACATCTCCGCGCCGCTGGCGTCAACATTGTAGCCCCAGTCACTCAGTAGCCTGCGATGCGGGTCGATGCCCACGCATAACGGGCCATAATGGTCCATCGATATGCGCAGGCGCACACCGAACTCCGATCTCATCGCTTTGCGTTCGCTGTCAATGGGGCTGCTGCTCATTGGTTGTCACGCTTCTCAATCGCGAAGAGCTGACGGGCATGTTCCTGAATGCTCATCACCTGATAATCGTTCTTCTTAACCGCTTCAATTGCCATAAGCACCGCGGAGAATTCAGTCATTGTGGTGAATTGAGGCAGGTCAGCCGCGATTGCCGCAGCGCGAATCGAGTAGCCGTCGGCGCGCGATCCTCGAGAGTTCGGCGTGTTGAGCACCATATCGATGGTGCCGTCCTCGATGAGTTCCACGACATTCTTGCCGACGCTGCCTGGGGCGTGGACAACGTGGGTCTGGGCGTTGCCGTCACCATCGAGCCGGGTGGAAAGCTTGTCGACGATCTTCGATTCAATGCCGTAGCGGCGAAGGACCGATGCAGTGCCTTCGGTCGCCCAAATCTTGAAGCCGAGCTCGACCAGACGGCTGGCGAACAGTGGCAGCTGACGCTTGTCCATATCGTTGACCGAAATGAACACATTGCCGCCGGTGGGCAAGCCGCCATCGTACGCGGCGAGCTGGCTCTTGGCGAAGGCGTGCGGGAAGTCGCGGTCGAAGCCCATGACTTCACCTGTCGAACGCATTTCCGGTCCCAGCAGGATGTCCACGGTACGGCCAACCGGCGTACGGAACCGCTTGAACGGCAGCACGGACTCCTTTACGGCCACCTGCTGGCCGGGGTGGATGTCACCGCCGTCGCCCTTCGGCAGCAACAGACCGTTGGCGCGCTGCTGGGCGATGGTTTCACCGACCATGATGCGGGCCGCCGCCTTGGCCAAGGACACGCCCGTTGCCTTTGAAGCGAACGGAACGGTACGCGAGGCTCGTGGGTTGGCTTCGATAACGTACAGGGTGTTGGCCATGAAGGCGTACTGCACGTTGATGAGGCCGCGCACACCGCAGCCCTTCGCGATGGCGTAGGTGCCTTCACGCAGGCGGCGGATCTGATCGTCGCTGAGCGTGCTTGGAGGCAGGGTGCATGCAGCGTCGCCGGAATGCACGCCCGCTTCCTCGATATGCTCCATGATGCCGCCGATGTAGAGTTCCTCGCCGTCGAACAGCGCATCGACATCAATTTCGATGGCGTCCTGCAGGAACTTGTCGATAAGCAGCGGGGAGGGCAGACGCCCGGAGACGACCATATCGGCCTTCGCCTCGTTGAGCGCACGGCTGACGTACTTTTCGAGCTGGTCATCGTCGTACACGATTTCCATACCGCGGCCGCCGAGCACATAGCTCGGGCGGACCAGCACCGGGTACCCGATGTTATGTGCCGCTTCACGGGCTTCGTCGAGGCTTAGTGCCGTACCGTAACGAGGCGCGTTCATATGCTCCTTGCGCAGCACCTCGCCGAACAGCTCACGGTTCTCGGCCAAATCAATCGATTCGGGCGAAGTGCCCAGAATCGGGACGCCGGCGGCCTTGAGACGCGCGGCAAGGGACAGCGGGGTCTGCCCACCAAGCTGGACGATGACGCCCTTGATCGGACCCATCTTCTTCTCGGCTTCGTAGATTTCGAGCACGTCTTCGAAGGTCAGCGGTTCGAAATACAGCCGGTCGGACATGTCGTAATCGGTGGACACGGTCTCCGGGTTGCAGTTGACCATGATCGTGTCGTAGTCCTTGCCGAGCTCCTGCACCGCGTGCACGCAGGTGTAGTCGAACTCGATGCCCTGTCCGATGCGGTTGGGCCCGGAACCAAGGATGATCACGGCTTCGCGGTCGCGCTTGCGCAGCTCGGTTTCGTCCGCATAGCAGGAGTAGTAGTACGGCGTCGCCGCGTCGAATTCAGCGGCGCAGGTGTCAACCGTCTTGTACACGGGTCGGATGCCGTAGCTCCAACGCAGCTCGCGGATGGTGTTCTCCCCTTCGTCGCCGAGAGAGCGCAGGTGTGCGATCTGCACATCGGAGAAACCGGACTGCTTGGCTTTGCGCAGCAGGCGGGGTGAAAGCGCCTCCGCTCCCCTGATTTCCATGGCGGTGCGGTTGATCAGGGCGAACTGCTCCAGGAACCACGGATCGATCTTTGTGGCGTCATGGAGCTGTTCGACGGTTGCACCGCCCCACAGTGCGCGCATAATCTGCAAGTAGCGCTGTTCGGTGGGGATCTTCGCTTCGGCGAGCAGCTGCTCGACTTCCTGCTGATCAGGCTTGTCACCGTCCCAGTTGAAGCCCATGTGGCGCTTGTCGATGGATCGCATCGCCTTGCCAAGCGATTCCTGGAAGTTGCCGCCGAGCGCCATGGCCTCGCCGACGGACTTCATCGACGTGGTCAGCGTGGGATCGGCTCCCGGGAACTTTTCGAAGGCGAAACGCGGGACCTTGGTCACCACGTAGTCGATGGTCGGCTCGAACGACGCCGGCGTAGACTTGGTGATGTCGTTCTGGATTTCGTCAAGCGTGTAGCCCAGCGCCAGCTTGGTCGCGATTTTCGCGATCGGGAAGCCGGTCGCCTTCGATGCGAGGGCGGAGGAACGCGAGACGCGCGGGTTCATCTCGATGACGATGATGCGACCGGTCTTGGGGTGGATGGCGAACTGGATGTTGCAGCCGCCGGTGTCCACGCCCACACCGCGGATGATTGCGATGCCGATGTCGCGCATGCGCTGGTATTCACGATCCGTCAGGGTGAAGGACGGTGCCACGGTGATGGAATCGCCGGTGTGCACACCGACCGGGTCGACGTTCTCAATCGGGCAGACGACCACGACGTTGTCCTTGCGGTCGCGCATGAGCTCGAGCTCGAATTCCTTCCAGCCTTCGATGCCTTCCTCGAGCAAGACTTCGTCGGTCGGTGAATAGTGCAGGCCTGCACCTGCGATCCGATGGAGCTCCTCCTCGTTATGGGCGATGCCCGAACCGAGGCCGCCCATGGTGAAGCTCGGGCGCACGACAATCGGGTAGCCCAATTCGGCGACGATGTCGTCGACTTCCTTCATGGAATGGGCGATGGCGGAACGCGCGGATTCTGCGCCGCAGCTGTCGACAACCTTCTTGAACAGTTCGCGATCCTCACCACGGTCAATGGCTTCGAGCGACGCGCCGATGAGTTCGACATTGTATTTCTTGAGGACGCCAGCCTCGCCGAGCGCGACCGCGGCGTTCAACGCAGTCTGGCCGCCCAGGGTCGGCAGCAGGGCGTCGGGGCGTTCCTTGGCGATGATCTTCTCAAGGATCGGGGTGGCGATCGGCTCGATGTAGGTGGCATCGGCCATCTCCGGATCGGTCATAATAGTCGCCGGGTTGGAGTTGACGAGAATGACCCGGATGCCTTCTTCGCGCAGCACGCGGCACGCCTGGGTGCCGGAATAGTCGAATTCTGCGGCCTGCCCGATGACAATCGGGCCGGAGCCGATGACCATGACGGATTTGATATCGGTGCGCTTAGGCATTGGCGTTTTCCTCCTTGGCGGAACGCATGAGCTCAACAAAACGGTCGAAGAGGTAGGAGGCGTCGTGCGGGCCGGCGGCGGCCTCGGGGTGGTACTGCACGGAGAAGGCCGGGATATCTTCGCATTGCAGGCCTTCTACGACATTGTCGTTGAGATCGATATGCGAGACGAACACCTTGCCGTACTTGCCGTCCCCGTAGGGCGCATCCACCGGCTGGCCGACCGGGGCGTCGACCGCGAAGCCGTGGTTGTGCGCGGTAATCTCAACCTTGCCCGTGGTCAGGTCCTTGACCGGCTGGTTGACGCCGCGATGGCCGAATTTGAGTTTGTATGTGCCGAAGCCAAGTGCCCTGCCCAGCAGCTGGTTGCCGAAGCAGATGCCGAAGAACGGGTATCCTGCGTCCAATACCTGACGCAGCAGATTGACTTCCGGATCGGCCTGTTCAGGGTCGCCCGGACCATTGGAGAAGAACACACCGTCGGGGTGGAGGTCTTCGAGTTCTTTGAAGGTGATGGTGGAAGGAACGACATGCACACGGCACCCTCGTTCGGCCATGCGGTGCGGGGTCATGCCCTTGATGCCCAGATCCACCGCGGCGACGGTGAACAGCGGCTCCTTGCCTTCAAATTGGCCGCACGGCTCGATGGTGTACATCTGCTCGGTGCTGACCTCGTCATACAGGCTCATGCCTTTCATCTGCGGAATGCCACGCACTTCGTCGATCATGGACGCGACAGTGCGCGGTTTGCCGGTTCCGCTGTCAATCAGAGCGTCGCCCGAGAAGATTCCTGCACGCATGACGCCTGCGGAACGCAGGTGGCGCACCAGTTTTCGGGTGTCGATGCTGCTGATGCCGACGATACCGTTGTCGGTCAGATCATCGTCAAGACTTCCCGTGGCGCGCCAATTGCTCACGTTCGGGCTGGGGTCGCGCACCACGTAACCGGCGACCCAGATTCGGGAGGATTCCGGATCCTCCTTGTTGATTCCGGTGTTCCCGATGTGCGGGAATGTCTGCACCACAATCTGGCGATCGTAGCTCGGGTCGGTCAGTGTCTCCTGGTATCCGGTCATGCCGGTCGTGAAGACGATCTCCCCGTGGGTCGTACCGATTGCGCCGTACGGCTCGCCGACATACACTTGCCCGTCTTCGAGGACAAGTACTGCATCGTCAAGTGAGAAATCCACGGCTTCGGAATCGTTCTGGTTCACCAAAACCCCCTTATTCTTTGGGTATTTGTACCAAGGATACCGGCCGGCTGGGACTCTCACGCCGGCCGATGCCCGGTGTCAGTTGGTCGTGTGCTGGTCTTGCGGCGAGTCCTCATGCGAATCATCCGATCCGGATGTCATTCCCGGATCGTTGGGAACCGTATCCGTCGATTCGCCATCGGATGCCGTCTGTTGTGTGGGCGGCTCCGATTCCTCGGCGTCATCGGCGCCCGATGCCTCAGGCACGTCGTCTTCGGGCTGAGACTCCGATTGCTCGCGCTGCCGTTCCAACTCGGCCTGATGAGCGAGGTGCTCTTCTTTCGCGCCGCAGATGGCGCTGAGCAATCCGTGGATGAAGGATGTCGAACCTTCGTCGCTCAACGTCTTGGCGAGACTGATCGCCTCGTCGATGGCGACTTTGTCCGGCACTTCGTCGTTGTACAGGATCTCCCAGGTGGCGATGCGCAGAACGTTGCGATCGACAACGGCCATACGCTTGACTTTCCAGCCGGTGGAATGTTCATCGAGCAGATGATCAATCTCTCCACGGTGCTCAGCGACGCCGCGGACAATTTCAATCGCATAGTCGGGAAGCGGTGATTGCGTACCGGGGTTGGCGATGCGCTCAGCAAGAAGGGACAGGATATCCTGTCCCTTCTCATCCGCTTCGTACAACGTGTTCAGAGCCCTCTTACGGGCGGTGGAACGTGCCATGAAGCCTCAAATCCTCGCTCTCAGTTCTCACGACCGAGGTAGGAGCCGTCACGCGTGTCGACCTTGACCTTCTCGCCTTCGTTGATGAACAGCGGAACCTGGATCTCAGCGCCGGTCTCGACGGTCGCAGGCTTGGTGCCCGCGTTGGAGCGGTTGCCCTGCAGGCCCGGCTCGGTGTGCGTGATGGTCAGGATGACAGAAGCCGGCAGCTCGACGCTCAGCGGAGTGCCGTCATGGAAGCTGACGATGCAATCGGTGCCTTCGAGCAGATACTTGCTCTGCTCGCCGATGAGCTCCTTCGGAATCATGATCTGGTCATACGTGGTCATATCCATGAACACGTAGTTGTCACCGTCCTCGTAGGAGTACTGGAGGGTGCGGTTGTCGACGGTCTCGAATTCCATCTTCATGCCGGCGTTGAAGGTCTTGTCGACGATCTTGCCCGACAGCACGTTCTTGATGGTGGTACGCACGAAAGCGGGCCCCTTGCCCGGCTTGACGTGCTGGAACTTAATGACCTGCCACAGCTGGCCGTCGAGATTCAGAACAGAGCCGTTCTTGATGTCATTGGTAGTTTGTGCCACGTGTATTCACCTATTCTTCAGTTACTTGAGGCAAAACAAAAAATGCCTTGCCCATTATGCCACAACGAGTTGACCGCAAACAGGCGCGATTCATTCCGGCTACGGCACAGCAACGACACCCTCACGTGGCGATGCCGTGAACCCCTGATAGGAAGGCTGACGGCCCCTGCCCTTTCACCAGGAAGGATTCGTCGATATCCGCGATGCGAGACACTCCTGCGGAGTTCATGGTGTGAGCCAGCTCATCGGTGATGCGCTCAATCATTTTCGTGATGTCGTCCTCTCCCCCGGCAGCTGCGGCCCACTGAATGGGACGCCCCAGACCGACCGCGTTCGCCCCAAGCGCAAGTGCGCGGAAGACGTCACCGCCGGTGCGGATACCGGTATCAGCGAAAATTTCGGCATCGCGCCCGAGCTCGCGGCGTATTCTGGGCAGCGCATACGCCACAGGACGACACCGTCAACTTGGCGTCGTCCATGATTGGATACCATGCCACCGGCCGCTCCTGCATTCATCGCTGTGACGGCGTCCTCGGGACGAATCACCCCCTTGGCGTACACCGGCAGCCCCGATATTTCCTTGAGCCATTGGACGTCCTTCGGGGTAATGGATGTCGCGAGGTTGAGCGCCCAATCGGTCATATGCATGTTCGGGAAATTGCCGCTTGTCCCCTTCCCATGTGCCGTAAATGCCGTTGCGGAATCCGAAGTCGCGGCGATAACCCGGGCAGTCCAAAGTCAACATGAGTGCCTTGGCACCGGACGCAACGGAACGTTCGATGAAAGCCTCGGAAACCTTACGGTTATCGAACAGGTAGACCTGCTGCCGCCAATCGCCTTGTGCCTCAGCGGCGAAATGTTCTACGGGCTCTGATGCATTCGTCGGGTAGACGATGAACGTGCCCGCACGGTCCATGCCGTTTTGTGAGGTAATCTCCCCATTCTTGCTAGCCAGCCGGTGGTATGCGGTAGGCGCTCCGAAAATCGGCGTGGAGATGGTACGCCCACCGATGGTGACAGACGCATCGATGTCCCCCTACATTGTGGAACGCCCGCGGCAGGATACCGAAACGCCGCCACGCCAAGGCGTCGATGTCACGCTGTCCGCCGTCGATGTCTGCATTGCCGTCCTCATACTGCAATCCAGCTTCGGTCATGTTTGCCGTCGCCTGTGCGTGTATCGCGGCCCAATCCATATTCTCACGTCCTATCATCTGCTGTGCCGGCTGTCTGCGGTATCGTGGCATGCCGACTGCCATCTGTGATGTAGAGAACATTGGAGTGCGGGCGTAAGGAATCCGAGTGACGTTCCGAGATGCGGCCTGGTCAGGATATCGCTTCTTTCGATAGCTTGTATTCGGTCCCATAATCGCCAAGGCCACAATCGCTGTGGCCGATGCCGGGCACATGCATGAGCAATGACAATGACTTACCGGGAATCACCGGGGGATGTACCGGGAATGACCGGAAGTTGTCGGGAATGACCAAGATTGGCCGGAATGACCGGGGAAATGAAAACGCCCCCGAGGATGACCTCAGGGGCGTTAACGCTACTTCAGCGTGTCAGGGAGTACCTGCGATATGCAGACTACTCGATGATCTTGGTCACACGACCGGAGCCGACGGTGTGGCCGCCTTCACGCACAGCGAAGGTGAGGCCCTCTTCCATGGCGACCGGCTGGATCAGCTCGACCGTGAAGGTCGCGTGATCGCCAGGCTGGACCATCTCGACGCCTTCCGGCAGGGTGATAACGCCGGTGACGTCGGTGGTGCGGAAGTAGAACTGCGGACGGTAGTTCGAGAAGAACGGCGAGTGACGACCGCCCTCGTCCTTGGTCAGGACGTAGACTTCGCCCTCGAACTTGTGGTGCGGGGTCACGGAACCCGGAGCAGCCACGACCTGGCCACGCTCGACCTGGTCACGGTTGATGCCACGGAGCAGCAGACCGGTGTTGTCGCCAGCCTCGGCCTCGTCCATCTGCTTGTGGAAGGTCTCGATGGAGGTGACGGTGGTCGCCTGGGTGTCGCGCAGACCGACGATCTCCACGTTGGAGTTCACCGGGAGCTTACCACGCTCAACACGGCCGGTCACCACGGTGCCACGGCCGGAGATGGTGAAGACATCTTCAATCGGCATCAGGAACGGCTTGTCGAGATCGTGGACCGGGGTCGGGATGTAGTCGTCGACGGCATCCATAAGATCCTTGATGGTCTGGACCCACTTCTCGTGATCCGGAGCATCGTCGTGCAGGGCGCCGTACGCGGAGGTACGGATGACCGGGCAGTCACGATCGAAGCCGTTCTCGTCGAGGAGGTCGCGGACCTCTTCTTCGACGAGGTCGATCAGCTCTTCGTCGTCAACCATATCGCACTTGTTCAGAGCGACCAGGATGCGCGGCACGCCGACCTGGCGAGCGAGCAGCACGTGCTCGCGAGTCTGAGCCATCGGGCCGTCGGTGGCGGCCACAACGAGGATGGCGCCATCCATCTGAGCAGCGCCGGTGATCATGTTCTTCACGAAGTCGGCGTGGCCAGGGCAGTCCACGTGAGCGTAGTGGCGCTTCGCGGTCTGGTACTCGATGTGGGCGATGTTGATGGTGATACCACGCTGCTTCTCTTCAGGAGCGGCGTCGATCTGGTCGAAGTCATACTCCGGGTTGAGATCCGGATACTCCTCGTGCAGCACCTTGGAGATGGCGGCGGTCAGGGTCGTCTTGCCGTGATCGACGTGGCCGATGGTGCCGATGTTAACGTGCGGCTTAGTACGCTCGTACTTTTCCTTTGCCATGTGTGTCCTCCTGGACGTCTCGTAGTTTGCCTGTGCGATCTTCGCACAAAGCACTCGCTACATATTACTGGGTTTCTGGGTTGTGTGCCACATCAGAGCCCGAACCCAGTCAACGCTTGTCTATTCTAGCGCTGACTGGGGACAGGGCAAGTCCGATGTGGCTCAGTGTGTCACTCGCCGCGCTGGGCCTTGATGATCTCGTCCGAGACGGCCTTCGGGACCTCTGCGTACGAATCCATCTGCATGGTGAACATTGCGCGACCCTGCGTCTTGGAACGCAAATCGCCGATGTAACCGAACATCTCGGAGAGCGGAACCTTCGCGTCGATGACCTTCACGCCGGTGGCGTCGGTCATGGACTGGATGGAGCCACGACGGGAGTTCAGGTCGCCCATGACGTCGCCCATGTACTCTTCCGGCGTACGGACTTCGACGGCCATAATCGGCTCGAGGATGACCGGCTTGGCCTTCGGAGCGGCTTCCTTGAAGCACATGGAGCCGGCGATCTTGAACGCCATTTCCGAGGAATCGACATCGTGGGTCTGGCCATCGGTGACGGTCGCCTTGACGCCGACCACCGGGAATCCGGCGAGCACGCCGGACTGCATGGCTTCCTGAACGCCAGCGTCGATTGCCGGGATGAACTCCTTGGTAATGTGGCCGCCGGTGACCTCGTTGACGAACTCGTAGGTCTTGCCGGAAGCCGGATCGATCGGCTCGAAGTTCATGAGCACCTTAGCGAACTGGCCGGAACCACCAGTCTGCTTCTTGTGGGTGTACTCCTGGTTCATGACGGCCTTGCGGATGGTCTCGCGGTACGCGACCTGCGGCTTGCCGACATTCGCCTCAACCTTGAACTCGCGACGCATACGGTCGACGATGATGTCGAGCTGAAGCTCGCCCATGCCGGAAATCAGCGTCTGGCCGGACTCTTCGTCGGTCTTGACGCGGAAGGTCGGATCCTCGTCGGACAGCTTCGCCAGAGCGATGCTCATCTTCTCCTGATCGGCCTTGGTCTTCGGCTCCACGGCGACCTCGATCACCGGGTCGGGGAAGGTCATGGAGGTCAGGGAGATCGGGTTCTTCTCATCGCACAGCGTATCGCCGGTCGTCACGTTCTTCAGACCGACGAAGGTGTAGATGTTGCCGGCTTCTGCAGCGTCGACCGGGTTCTCCTTGTCGGCGTGCATCTGGAAGATCTTGCCGATGCGTTCCTTCTTGTCCTTGGTGGAGTCGAGGACGGTGTCGCCGGGCTTGACGGAGCCGGAGTAGACACGCACGAACACGAGCTTGCCGTAGAACGGGTGGGTCGAGATCTTGAAGACCAGCGCGGAGAACGGATCGTCCATAGTCGGCTTGCGGTCGATTTCGACGGATTCGTCGCCGGGCTTGAAGCCCTTGATGGCCGGGATGTCCTCAGGGCTCGGCAGGTAGTCGACGACTGCATCGAGCATCGGCTGCACGCCCTTGTCCTTGAACGCGGAACCGCAGGTCACCGGGAAGGCCTCGCGGGCGATGGTGAGCTTGCGGATCGCGGTACGGATCTCGTCCTCGGACATTTCGCCAGATTCGAGGTACTTCTCGAGCAGATCCTCATCGGTCTCGGCGCACGCGTCGAGCAGTTCGGCGCGATACTGTTCGGCCTTGTCCTTGAGATCATCCGGGATGTCGACGGTGTCGTAGTGCGCACCGAGATCATCCTTGACGTCGTTCCAGACGTAAGCCTTCATACGGACCAGGTCGACGACGCCGGCGAAGTCGTTCTCAGCGCCGATCGGCAGCTGAATGACGAGCGGCTTGACGCCCAGCTTGTCCTTGATGGTCTGCACGGAGTAGTAGAAGTCGGCGCCGAGCTTATCCATCTTGTTGATGAAGCAGATACGCGGAACCGAATACTTGTCAGCCTGACGCCACACGGTTTCGGACTGCGGTTCCACGCCTTCCTTGCCGTCGAAGACGGCGATGGCGCCATCGAGCACGCGCAGGGAGCGCTCCACCTCAGCGGTGAAGTCCACGTGGCCAGGAGTGTCGATGATGTTGATCTGGAACTCATCGTCCACGTCGTGGGTCTGGCGATGCCAGAAGCAGGTGGTTGCAGCGGACTGAATGGTGATGCCGCGTTCCTGCTCCTGAGCCATGAAGTCCATCGTCGAAGCGCCATCGTGCGTCTCACCGATCTTGTAGTTCTTGCCGGTGTAGTACAGGATGCGTTCGGTGGTGGTAGTCTTACCGGCATCGATGTGAGCCATGATGCCGATGTTGCGGACCTTATGCAGGTCGGAAAGCACGTCCAGTGCCATAAGTGTTCCTTAGCTCTTGTTCTCTTCAGTCAATTACCAGCGGTAATGAGCGAACGCCTTGTTAGCTTCCGCCATCTTGTGGGTGTCCTCGCGACGCTTCACTGAAGCACCGAGACCGTTGGACGCGTCGAGAATTTCGTTGGCGAGGCGCTCGGCCATGGTCTTCTCGCGACGAGCGCGGGAGAAGTCGGTCAGCCAGCGCAGCGACAGCGTGTTCGCGCGAGCGGGCTTCACCTCGACCGGGACCTGGTAGGTCGCACCGCCGACACGGCGGGAACGAACCTCGAGGCTCGGGCGAATGTTGTCGAGAGCACGCTTGAGCACGGCCACCGGCTCCTGATCGGTCTTCTCCTTGACCATATCAAGAGCGGAATACACGATGTCCTCAGCGATCGACTTCTTGCCGTCGAGCAGGATCTTGTTGATGAGCTGCGCCACAACGGTCGAACCGTAGATCGGATCGGGCAGCACCTGATGCTTCTTAGCGGGTCCTTTACGTGACATATCTCTTACTTCGCCTTCTTTGCTCCGTACAGGGAACGACCCTGCTTGCGGTCCTTGACGCCCTGGGTATCAAGCGCACCACGCACGATGTGGTAACGCACGCCCGGCAGATCCTTCACACGGCCGCCGCGCACGAGCACGATGGAGTGCTCCTGCAGGTTGTGGCCTTCGCCGGGGATATAGGCGGTGACTTCGATGCCCGAGCTCAGACGCACACGAGCGACCTTACGCAGAGCCGAATTCGGCTTCTTCGGGGTGGTGGTATACACACGGGTGCACACGCCGCGGCGCAGCGGGCTTCCCTTCAGGGCCAAAGTCTTGGACTTCTTCGGCTTCGGCTTACGTCCCTTGCGGACGAGCTGTTCAATGGTAGGCAACTTACTATCTCCGATATCAAATCGATGGTCTTCACGTGGGGGCCGCCACACTGCGGCTACCGCACGGTTGTTTAACACCCGGTATCGGATAGCCCTGGTCCACCGGCCCGATGGCCCGTAATCCTCATCCGCGGCATTGCTGCCGGGATTCCACGCATCACGGGATGTCCCGCTCGAACGTCCCCATGACATAGGGGCCGTTAACGGCACACACAAAAAGATAGTGTACCACGCAGGCGGACAAGCAACACGCCGGGCGCCGCACGCCGACGCGATATCGAGGCACAGCGCCCGGTCGCCCGTCCAAGACGCTCCCGTCCTACTCCGACGCCACGGCGTCGAGCACGGGGATCTTCAGCGCCCGCCGCGCCGGCGCCAGACTGGCGAGAATGCCGACCAGCACCGAGCAGACAAGGAACAGCGCCAGCTGCCGCCACGGAATCGAGAGCACCGACATGCCCATCGTGGAGTAGCAGCCTCGGATCTCGGCGCCCGCCGCGACACCCGCCACAAGGCCGAGCACCGTGCCCATGATGGAGATCAGCGTCGATTCGATGGCGATCATGCCCCGCACCTGCCCGTCGCTTGTGCCGATGGCGCGCAGCACGCCGATCTCGCGGGTGCGTTCGCTGATCGAAAGCATCAGCGTGTTGACGATGCCGAAGATTGCGATGACGAGGGACAGCGCAAGCAGCGCGTACATGCCGAGCATGACCTGGTCGACCATCGAGGAGGTGGCGGATTTGTATTCGTCGTGGGACATGACGGAAATCGTGTAGTACGGACGCACGATGTTCTCGAGGTCATCCCGGGCGGCGTCGGCATCCGTTCCGTCGCGCAGGGTGACGAAGGCGCTCGGCGTGACGAGCGCGTTGCTCTCCCCCAGCTCGTCCGCCTGCGTGGCGTCGATCCAGATATTCGAGCTCCACGGCACGCCTTTGGCAATGGCGCCGATGGTGTAGGTGGCGGTTCTCGACGATTGCCGCGCCGCCTCCTGCGCCTGCTGTGCCTGCTGTTGTGCGGCCTCGGCGGCTGCCATCGTCACGCCGTCAGAGGTCAGCTCGATCGCGTCCCCCACATGCCAGCCGTATTTCGACGCGGTGGTCTCGCCAACCACCACGCGGGTGGAATCGTCGAGCGTGCCATAGAAATCGCCCTCCCAGCTGTCGGGCGCGATGACGGTGTCGGCGAAGCCGCGGTCGGTGACGAACACGGGCATGGGGTCGGGCACGCCGCTCACCTTCACGCCCATGGCGACGCTGGTGGTCTCCACGTCGGCGACATCGGGCAGCTGGCGCACCTGGTCGAGCGCCGCGTTCGGAATGCGCACGCTGTTGGCGCTCAGCACGTAGTCGGCCTGGAGGTTGTTGTCGACGATGTCGCTGACCGACGCCTTGACCGACGACGTGACGACACCAATGCAGCCCACGATTGCGAGCGCCACGAACAAAGCGGCCGCCGTGTTCGCGGTGCGCCGCTTCTGGCGCGAGAGATTGCGCACGGCCAGGCGGCCGGTGACGCGGAAGGCATGCGCGGGAAGCCATCCGAGTACGGCGCCGAAGGGCCGTACAAGGGCGGGCGCAAGCATGATGACGCCGACCACGAGCAGCCCGGCGCCCACTCCCAGCGGCCAGCCGACGCCGATGCCGTTGAGTGCCGGCCAGGGCGTGGGACCTGCGGCGGTGTCGGAGGTATGGGCGATGGCGAGCGCGAACCACCAGCACAGGCCGCCGAGCAGCGCAAGCACGATGCCGCCGATGGCGCGCCGTGTGACGGGAGGCTCTGGGTTCGTGGTCTCGTTCATGGCCTGGATCGGCGGGGCGAGGGCGGCGCGGCGCGCGGGAAGCGTGGCGCCGAGCAGCGAGACGGCGATGCCGACGGCGAAGGCGAGCAGGATGATGGGCACGGTGGGCGCGGCGGAGGCGGTGAACGGCGTGCCCTGCGCGGCGAGTATGGCCACGATGGCCTCGACGATGCCCCAGCCGAGCACCACGCCGATGCCCGATCCGACGAGGCCGAGCAGCAGCGCCTGGATGATGACGGTGGCGAAGATCTGCCCCGGCGAGACGCCGATGGATCGCAGCAGCGCGTATCCGCGCATGGAGTCGCGCACGATCATGGTGAAGGTGTTGGCGATGATGAACGATCCGACGAACAGCGCGAGCACCGCGAAGATAAGGATCAGCGGCTGGATGAAGCCGAGCTGTTTGCTGTATGACTTGTTGAGCTCGTCGCGGTGGCTCTGACCGGTGACGGCTGTGGCCTGCGAGTCGGCGGGAAGCGCGGCATTGATGGCGTCCGCGAGGTCCTGCTGCTGTTTCTCGGTGAGGGCGGCGCCTCCGTTGGCGCTGCCGTAGACCTTGATGCGCGGGATGGTGTCGGTGGAGGTTCCCTGCGCCTGCAGTTCGGAGATGACGACGTCGGGATCGAGGCCGAGGACGAGGGCGCCGGCCTGGGAATCGTCGAGGTCGAAGATGCCGGTGACGGTCACGTCCTGTACGCCGGCGGAGGGGTACACGATTTTCGTCTGGCTTCCGTAGGCCAGGCCCGCGGAGCCGGCGGTGTCGCTGGAAATGGCGACCTCGTGCTCGCCGCGCGGGTAGCCGCCCTGCACGAAGTGGGCGGAGCGCCACCGGTACTCCTCGGACATGGCGTTGGCGGATGTTCCGGTCATGGAGCTGGCGGCCACGCCATCCGAATTGACGAGCACGACGCCGTCGAGGGAGCGGGCGGGCACGGCCGTCTGCACTCCGTCGACCGCGGCAATCGTATCGACCAGGGAGACGTCGATGTTGTTGCGGCTGTCCGTGTCATCGTCGGAAGAGGAAGACGACGCCGTTGCAGATGCCGCCGACGATGCCGCCGAACCGGCGGAGGCGGAGGAATAGTCGGAATCCTCGGTCACCAGGCCCTGCACGTAGACGTCGCCGTCGGCGTTCGTGGAGGTCATCTTGCGCACCTGCCCGTCGAGCAGGCCGCGGAAGCAGAAGGAGCCGAGCACAAAGGCCACGCCGAGGGCAATGGCGACGATGGACATGACGAAGCGCGAGGCGTGCGCCCTGGCGTCGCGCACGCCGATGGTGACGACCGGGCTCATGCGCGGACCTCGCTCTCGTCGGCGGCGGCACCGGAACCCGCCTCGCCGTCGTCCGAGAACACATCGAGGATCTCGTCATAGCCCGGATGGTCCATGTCGCGCACGATGGAGCCGTCGGCGAGCACCAGCACGCGGTCGGCGTAACTGGCTGCGCGCGGATCGTGCGTGACCATGACGATGGTCTGGCCGTGGTCGTGTACGGAGTCGCGCAGGAAACCGAGCACCTGCGCGCTGGACTTGGAGTCGAGGTTGCCGGTGGGCTCATCGGCGAAAATCACCGAGGGACGCGCCATGATGGCGCGGGCGCAGGCGACGCGCTGCTGCTGGCCGCCAGACAGCTGGCTGGGACGATGGTCGAGGCGGTTGCGCAGCCCCACCACGTCCACCACTTCGTCGAACCATTCGCGGTCGATGGGGCGCTTGGAGATTTCGAGCGGCAGCAGGATGTTCTCCTCGGCCGACAGCGTGGGCACGAGGTTGAAGGACTGGAAGATGAAGCCGATGCGCGTGCGCCTCAGTTCGGTCAGTTCGCGCTGGTTCATGGCGCTGACCTCGAGCCCTTCCACGAAAACCCGTCCGGATGTGGGTTTGTCAAGGCCGGCCATGCAGTGCATCAGCGTGGATTTGCCGGAGCCCGACGGCCCCATGATCGCGGTCATGCGCCCGCGCTGAAAATCCACCGACACATGGTCAAGCGCCACGACCTGCGAGCCGGAGGCCACGTCGCCGTAGGTCTTGACGAGGTCGATGGCGCGCGCCACGATGGCGTCGTCTGACGCCTGCGCATCATTCATCCGCACCATCCTCCCCGGTGGTGTCGGCATCGTCGACGATGGATTCGATATCCGCGTCGTCCGTATCATCGACGTCGTCAACATCGTCGACGTCATCGGCGTCGTCATCGTCGTAGACCTCGAATTCGCCGGTTTCCTCACCGTAATCGTCGTCGCGCAGACTGTCGAGGTCCTCGCCGTCGCGCCACGCCCTGGCATAGCGCACGGCCTCGCGCTCGTCGTCGGTCAGGCCGCCGTCGTTGAGCCTTTCGGACGCCACGCGCAGGAAATCGTCGATAATGCCCTCCTGGTCGGGAAGCGCGGACATGCCAGGAACAGGCTCGCCGTCCTCGTCAATAAGCACGATAAGCAGCTGGCTGATGTCCTCGAACTGCTCGTCGCTCATCTGCCCGATGCGCAGCATGTCGATGGCGCCGCTGCGTTCGAAGCACTGCGGCGCCGAATACGCGGCCATGACGGTGTTGCGCCAGCCTTCCTCAAGAAGCCAGTCGCGGATCTCCTGCGTATCGGGGTGCATGACGTTCACGCAATGGATGCGGCCCCAGCCGTTGACGCGCTGCGCGAGGGCGAAGATATCCTCGTTCGCGTCCTCCCAGTACGTCATGGACGGCAGCACGAACAGCGTGAACTCGTCGCTCAGGGCGAACATGCACAGAAGGTCGCGCACGACGTCGCTCAGATCGAAGCTCTGCAGGATGATCAGGCCGATCTTCACGGTCTCGACATCGCTCGAATAGCACAGCAGGACGAGCGCGAACTCGAAGACGTTGCGCAGATTGGCGCCGGTGTCGCCGAATTCCGCGAGGGTGTCGGCGATGGTGTCGGAGAGCATGATGGACACCGATTCGCCCAGGGCGTCGTTCAGCGAGACGATGGCTTTGTCGAAGTCGCGGTCGGAGGCCTGGCGCAGCATGCGGCGGACCAGGCGCGTCGCGTTGTCGCTGGTTTTCGGGAATCCGAACTGGTACAGCATCAGCGCGTCACGCGTGCCGTCGGGAAGGTCGGCCTCCTGGCCGAGCGCCTCGATCTCCTCCGGGGAGCGCGGCAGGGTGAAGTCGAGCGGGAGGCAGCCGTCCTCGTCAAGCGAGCCGGCGATGACCTCGAGCAGCGGGCGCGCGCCTTCGTAGGCGGCGTCGAACGCCTCCTCGCCGTCGTTCAGAAGGTCATAATCGTCATCGTCGGCGGCGGAATCGTTGAGATTGCCGCCGGCGCCATGGGAGCCGCCGGTGTGGACGAACGCGGATTCGGCGTCGCTCAGCGCGTCGAGCAGCTCGTCGATTCCGGGCAGTTCCTCGCGCAGTCTCTCGAAATCCTCGTCGTCATCGTCCGCGTCGAAATCGTCGTCATCGTCGGCATCGAAATCGTCGTCATCGTCGGCATCATCGTCGTCGTAGTCGATGTCATCGCCGACGAAGGAGCCGGCCACATGGCCGCTATCCCCGTCATCGCGATCGTCGCGCTCATCGTCATCGCGGTCATCGCTGCGAAGGACGCGTCCCCTCTCGGTCTCGTCGGCCTCGTCCGACGGATCGGCGGGATAATCGGAATCCTTAATCTGCGGCATGGTGTGCCTCTTTCCGTTGCGGCTACTGCCCTTCCGATTCTACGGCACGCGATGCACGAATGTGAGAGTGTCGTGGCGGCGACGCGGCACCACGACGCGTGGCCGCAGGCTCGGATTCACCGGCCGCGGATCACACGCTGCGGCCGACGAGCAGCTCGGCGTCGATGGTGATGCGCGGCACCTCGAGGCCGTCGAGCCGTGCGTCGTCGAGCGCGAAGGTAAGCGGAGTCATGCCCAGCAGCGTGTGCATGCGGTCGGACGGCACGTCGAGCGTGCGCGTGGCGCGGATGCGCGCGAGGGGTTCGAGGCGGCTGCGGAAGATGGAGACCACGTCGCTTTCCGAATGGTCGGCCTCGCCGAGGCGTTCGCGCAGCTCGCGCAGATGGTCGGGGCCGGGGATGGCCTTGATCACGATGCCGCCGGGGCGCAGCACGCGGCGGAACTCCGCGTAGTTGGCGGGGGTGAAGATATTGAGCACGCAGTCGAGCGCCGCGTCGGCGATGGGAAGGTTTGCCACATCGCAGACGGCCCACAGCTGCGGGCCTCCGCCTGTCGCGGCGAGGCGGACCGCGTCCTTGGCGATGTCGGCGCCGATCATCGTGGCGTCGACGCCCGCGCCCGCGAGCGCCTCGCCGATGCCTCGCGCGTAATAGCCCTCGCCGCAGCCGGCGTCGAGGATCACGGGCGCTTCGGGCAGCAGGCCGTCGGCGCGCAGCGCCTCGAGACGCTCCACGATGGCCTGGCGCACATGTGCGTAGTAGCCCCACTGCAGGAATTCGCGGCGGCTGGCGAAGAACGCGGCGTCATAGCCGGCGAGCGGCTTCTGGCCGGGGATGAAGTTCACGAGTCCTTTGCGGGCGATATCGAAGGTATGCCCGGCGGCGCAGCGCAGGCACGATCCGTCAACGACCAGCGCGAACGCCGGGCGCGGGGCCGCGGTCTGCGCGGCGCCGGCCATCGTGGCATCGGCTTGCGCAGCGCCGGCCTGTGCGCGGCGGGCGCAGACCGGGCAGCGGAACAACCCTGCGGCGCGCTCGTATTTGGCGATTCCCGCCATGCTCATCGTAGATCTCCTTGCTGTGCCTTTTCCTTGACGTGCTCTGTTCCCTGTTCTTCTCTGCGGCGTGCCGCCTACGCACTCGGTGCGCCGCCCCGCGACGGCGCGATGCCGGGCGTCGTCAGCCCAGAAGCGCGGCCACCGCCGACGCGGTCTGCAGACTGTCGGGGGCCATGGCCGGCTGCATCCGGACCGTGCCGAACATCATCGCGGCGATGGCGAGGAAGACGGCCGCGAGTACGAAGCACTCCCACGCGTAGCGCGAGCGCGGCCCGCACTGGTAGTCCTAGGGATTCGACGCATCGAGCCACAGGCGGTACCGGCGCCCGCGATGGAACAGGCGGTACAGCGTGCGGGAGAAATAGAGGTCGCGCGCGGGCGTGCAGTACATCTCGCCGCGGTACTCGTATTCGAAAACGGGTTCGTACAACGGCAGCTCGCGTCCCGTGGAGTCCTTGGCGCTGCGTCCCTCCACCGCGTTCGAGCCGAGGTAGACGCCCACGGTCTGCGCCGTGCGGCGGCCCTGCGCGCGCAGATGGTAGACGCCGATCGCCGCAAGCGCGACGAAGCCCACCGCCATCGTGCCGATCATGCCCTCGCGCAGGGCGAGCCTGTGGAACACCAGGAAGGCGACGAGGACGGCGACCGCGATGATGGACAGCGCCCGCCTGACGGTGCGCGCGGTTTCGCCCTCGGCATCACTGACGTTGTTCAGCGTCGAGATGGCCATAAGGAACACGAGGGCGACGAGCAGCAGTTGGTAAAACACCGTTCCACTCTATCGTGGCCGGTCTATCCCCCGCCCGCCCCGTTCGCTCCCCGCGCATCCCGGGCATCCCGCGTCAGGGTGGGTCTCCGGATGTCGAGGGTGCACAATCGTGCGCCCTCGACCGGGATTACACCTCTCAACACCACCCAAACCCCACCTAACCGATGTCGAGGGTGCAATCCCGTGCACACTCGACCGGGATTACCCCGCCGAAAGCAGCTGGGAAGCACGATAACCGGCACCGAAGGAGCACAATCGTGCACCCTCGACCGAGGTTAGGGGGCCAGAGACAGTGCAGAACAGGGATAAAAGATGCCGAGGGTGCAATCCCATGCACCCTCGATGGAGACCGTGGCCCAATCGTGACAACGCCCGCCGTCTCCCCCGGCACACCTCTGGAACAGCGGTACGGGTTTCGGGCCTATAGGAACTAAACGTGGTGTTTATGATGCCGGTCAGGCCAAGTGGCTGTAGGCGTGTCGGCGTGCGTTTAACGTGACGTGTCGTTAAAAAGGCCGTCCGAGTGCC